>NZ_BAAJLS010000007.1:0-173840 GCF_057539655.1 Alteromonas sp. 4NH20-0056
CTCGCCCGCTGCGCGGGCTGGGACGCAAACACGCAGGGCGGCTTCGCCATTATGCCCTACGTGCCTGCGCCCCTTATTTAAAAGTTATGACCATATACACGCTCTAGTTTATAACCTATGTATTTAGCCAAAAAAGTAGGCCATTTTCGACTAAACCAAGATACTTAGTTCTGGACATCCATCATATTGCGAGCACAACCGCCATCAAGCTCGGTTCCGACTTACCATTTTGGCGCCCTGAGTGTCCGTTCAAGTTGAACGCTGCGATGGTCCGTTGTTTGTCTAAACCGGACTCCTATGATTATCTTATTTAAGCTTCTGTTCACGTAAGTCAGCATTATGCAACTGTGCGCGCCCTGACGTCATTCTCTCGCTTTCTATCTGCCTCTGTAATTGGCCTCGTATATAGGTTCATGGCTTCATTGAGACATACCCACGCATGCCCCTGCCTATTTGCTTTCCGTTTTTGAGGCACATGAGCGCTTAAAGGGCGAATTGTTGGAGCATCCTCGTAATTACACAAAATAATGGGCTGAGCGGCATTGATTGTGTTGACCACCGGCTTTCCGTGCACGGCGCCGTAATACAAAGAGACATTGACCGATGCATTTCGTGTTTTTCGCACGTAAAAGCGATGGGAGTGTCGTGTATCGTCTATCTGCTGCGATAATGCCTTGAGCTGCTCATCATTGAGCCCAGAATTGCAGTTATAGAGATAGTGCTTGGCCCTATCAGGCAGTAAACGTTGGTCTGCGTTCTTGTAAGCCCAATAGAAGTTCACGCTTTTAAGCGCGGTATCCGTATCAGGGCGACAGTTGATCACATCGATATGCCGATAGAGCTGATAAGAGATAATTTCAGCCCCACGGTGTTGGTGCAAAAACTCATGCTTCTGCAGGTGATTACGACGGTGGGCGCCCGTAACAGGGTCAACATCTTGCACACACTGTTTAATCGCTGTTTTGGTGCTGTTAATGGCAACGATAGTATCAATGACGTCGTCATGGTTCTCTAATAAAAGAATACCAGGGAACTTACCCGCCACACGGCCTGAAATATCCCGAGAAGGACGATGAAAACATTGAAGGGCATTCAAGCAACGCATTTGTGCCTGCACATTGAACCTATCCCGATGCCCGAGCATCAATTCACCGGCAGAGAAAGCTTTGAAGTCCTCTTTTGTGACGTCGTCAATATCCGCAAAGTAAGCCGAGGGTGATAACCGCATAGCACTATACAGCGACTCGTATAAATCATCTAATGTAGTGAGCAGGCTAGTAAAGCGCGCAAAATCATTCACCATGTCCACGTCCTATTCTCAATCAAACATATCTCTATTGTATTATATTTACAGACCACCTTCATATAAAAACACCAATAAAACCCACCCGCGACAGCTCAAACCTGGCATCAACCTTGAAACCCGCCCTGCCGACCAGCCGAAGGCGCGCGCGAGTTGAGCAAAAGGGGCACCTCGGTGGTGGATGAGGGACTCCTTTCTTGGGGATACCTACTTGAAGGTGGTCTGTAATGTCACTAGTTATGTTTTATTTTGTATGGAATGATCATTATTTGGAGTGTGGTCAGTAGCCGTGATTGCAATAGAAAAAGTAGGCGCATGTACTCGAAATCTAGTTAATTTCGTTATGCGTCGTGAAGCCTTAGGACTATCTGCATGATACACATCATACCCGTTTGTGGCTGTGGAATTTTAACTTCTACTCTCACTCTTTCAATTTTTGAAGAACTAACTGAGGGAATTTTCCCTTTGTTTCAATTTTTGAAGAACTAACTGAGGGAATTTTCCCTTTTTTTCAATTTTTGAAGAATTAACTGAGGGAATTTTCCCTTTTGTTTCAATTTTCGAAGAATTAAGCTCGTATTGTTTCAATTCTTGAAGAATTAAGGCTTCTTTGCTTCAATTTCCGAAGAATTAAGGGCTCGCTTGCACTTTTTTTATGCTACTACTCATTCCCAGAATAATATTTTCAATTATATTTATTGACTTTTAGATTTTTCCTGGTTTCGCATTATTTCAATCGCTAGTTAACGCGTTTCACACTAATGCTTTTTTGCATTAAAAACCACCATGTTCTATGTCTTTACCTTCTCAATTTTCGGATTTTAAAATTCACATTTTTTCTACATCATTTCTTTGTAATACCAGACCATTTTCGGACGATTTTGACCAAATTCGCAAACCCGCATACCTACCCCAAGGTACTTAGGGTATTTTCCACTGACGTTTATCAATTTTTAGTTCCTGAGCTTAACGCTTTCGCTCTTTAAAAAGGCCAGTTAAAAAGTTTTATATTATTGCCTATTCATGCTGCTTTATGCATAAATCACAACGTGACTTAGCAAACCCCGAATTCATCTAAACAAAAGCGACTCTTGGCCAGCTCCGCTCCCCCGTATCTGAAAAAGATTATTTGAAGTTTTCTATAATGATTAATAAAAATCTTGACTGGAAAAATCGTGCTATGTAGAGCTTCTGTTGTTACCGACCATGTAAAACTGAGCTGCTCACGCCAAACCGTTGTGCGAGAAATTTCATTAATTTACTATTCACAAAGTGATATAGCCTAATCAAATCGTCTTAACAAACATGAGATTTATTGTCTTTATTAAAATAAAGTATGCAAATATCACACATAATTGTGTTTACACTTAAACGCTGATATTACTTTGTACTATTGACGCGCAAGGCGACTCTTTATGATTGATTATGACCACTTTAGCATAATACTTTAGTATAAATTATATGGGCACCGAAAAAACTAAATCGCTGATTTTAAATCAAATAAAAACAATAAACTCTCTCTTACATATCGCAAAACCACTTCATTCCTTTCTTTTACGCCCATTAATACTCACCATAAGATTAATAAATAGTATGTTTTTCGTTAAAAATGATGACAAATGACTTGTTTTGATTGTTTCATGTGGTTACTATGGTTTCACAAAGATTTAACAATACATTTAAGAAGCACACTTAAATCACACAACAAAGAGAATGGGTCTATGCAAAACACAAGATCAAATATCAATAGAAAGCTGCTGGGCAATACAGCTGCACTATTATTAACCATTAGCTCTCCTACATTGCTTGCGCAAGAAGTTAACACTGCGGTCAATAATGCACAGCAAAACACTGATAAAAAACAGCAAGAAGAAACCTTAGAAGTTATCGAAGTCACCGGCGTCAGAGCGTCTCTTGAAGATGCACTTAATACTAAGCGTAATGCTGCATCAATTGTTGATGCAATCTCGGCCACCGATATAGATGCATTACCTGCTTTAGATTTTGGTGAAGCCCTTCAAGCAATTCCTGGTGTTCAATTGAACACTGATGAAGAGGGAAGACAAAGCACTATCAGCCTTCGTGGTTTAGGTAGTGGTTTTGTAAAAACAACGGCCATGGGCCAATCTTTTGCCACCCCATCAGGCGCATCAAATATCAATGCTGTGGGTGAGCCAAATCCATTCGCAGCTTTCGAGGCAAGCATTTTCGACGGTGTTACCGTTGTTAAAAGCCCCACAGCCGACCTTCAGGCAGGCGGTATTGCCGGTATCGTCGATCAGAAACTTCAGCAAGCTTTATCAAAGAAAGATGGTTCAGCATCAATAAGTGTTGGCGGTCGCTATGAAGACTTAACGGGTAATGTAGACCCGAACTTTAGGATCTCAGGTGTAAAACACCTAATGGACAATAAACTAGGTGTAGCTTTCAAGCTAGCTGGCTCGGGACAAACATTCAGACGAGACACCTTTGATATTGTCGATTACACATCTGTAGATACTGTAGACGGCGATGTTCGTGCCACCAATATTGCCGAGTATCGCGAGAAATGGGGCTTAGCGGAAGATGCTCAACTTACAGCACCCGCTCGCGCTCGAAACGTAAGCGAGTACAGTGATGGCGATAGAATTTCGTTCTCTGGTAATATCGAGTATCGCGTAAGTGAAAACTTTAAGCTTGGCGCACATTTACTGTTCTCAGAACGTGACTTAGCTGACGGAACGAAAGAAGCTTCAACTATCAGCCCAGGCTTTAACACTCGTCGTCGTGACAGAGATAACTTCGATGCTCGCGTAACGCTAGATATGGACACAGCACCGTTTGCATATGATAGAACGGCAGACGAAGAAGGCGCTCCATTAGTTTATGCCGTGTCTAATTACGACTTTACAGATGGTTCTCTTCAAACAGAAAACCGTAAGACTACCTTTAGAGAAAAAACCGAAGGTATTATCCTTTACGCTGATTACTTCACCGACGATTGGGCTTTCGACGGCACAATTACACACTCTGAAGCTAGCAATGAGTTCCAAAATGTTGGCTTTACTTTCTTAACTGACCAAGACTGGCGTGACTCTTTCAATTTTACAGACGCTGATGGTCGTAGAAATGGCTTAGACAGCGTTCCTACGGGCTTTAACGGCTCTATCAACTCAGGTAATGGCAACTTAGACAATATCTTTGTTCAAGGCCAATACGACCAACCATATGTCTTTAATGACTTGGTATGGCAGGTTCCAAATTTAAGCTCGTCAAGTGTAAACTCAGTGTCTGATGCAAACCAAGGCAGACGCCTATCGTTTAGAATTACAGGCCGCGTTCGAGATTTATCTAGAGAAGTAAGCAGTGCTGAATTTAACGCAGAGCGCTTCGTTGATTTTGGTTTAGGTGACGCACTTAACTTTGAAACTATAAAATTTGGCGCGAGATTTTCAAGAGAGTCTCTTGAGAGTATTGACCAAAGACAAGGTTTAGCAGGCGTCGATACAAGCAATATCTCTGATGCATTCTTAACCGATAATATATTGTCTTCAGAGCAAGGTGATTACTTTGGCGGAAATATCCCTGGTACATTTGATAACACGTCAGGTTGGTTAACAATCGACAATGCGCTAGCTTTAGAAATGTTACAGGAAGGCATCGAGACCGATGTCAATAACATCCCAACAGCAACATCTTTTAGCACCCCATTTGCAGGTTTAGAGCGAAATAGAACTGGATTTTGGGATCAGCAGGATAGAAATAGCGGATTACCGATTAATCTTGGTTTTAATTTTGGCGCAGACCAAGATATCTTGGCAATGTATGTTATGTCAGACTTTACCGGTGAACTAGGATCCGTTCCTTATCGAGGTAACATTGGCGTTCGCCATATTCAAACCGACAACACGTTTGATGGATTTGAAACCCAAGTGGACGCCCAAGGTCGAAATGGTATAGCAGCGCCAGTTACCTTTGAAGACGACTATCAACATACGCTGCCTATGGCAAACATTACTTTCGAAGTTCATGATGATGTGTTGTTAAGAGCTGCATACTATGAGGGTATTGTTCGTCCAAACCTACTTGCACAGCGCCCTACAGCAGCTTTGCGCGGGGGCAATCAATCGGTTAGCTTAGACCTACCAACAGCAACGGTTCGTCCTTATGAAGCAAAAAACTATGACCTATCGTTAGAGTGGTACAACCGTGAAGGTAGTGCAATCTCTGTAGGTTATTTTAAGAAAGAGATAACGAACTTGTTTGATTCTGAACAAGGATTCTGCCCTGATCCAGGTACAAACCCAATTGTGGATCGCTTACTTGGCGACATAGAGCGTACACCTGGAACTAATGGCCGAGAGTTTGGTTGTATTCAAACGACACCTATCATCGATGATGACGGTAATGAGAACTTGAGAGAAGTAAATATCACTGCTCCTATCAATATTTCAGATACAATTACCGTTACAGGCTATGAAGTTGCAATCCAGCAGAAGCTTGATTTTCTGCCGTATCCTTGGAATGGCCTTGGTGGTGTATTTAACTACACAAGCTTAGACCAAGAGGGAAGTGAAATTGAGTTAACGCGTGTATCGCCTGAATCTTTCAATGTTATAACCTATTGGGAAAATGACGGTATAAGTTTACGTTTATCGTACAACTGGCGTGACGACCAAACGCTGAGAGGCGCTAACTCTTTCTTAGGTACTAATGCTCGTACCAGAAAAGCGATAGGCCGACTGGATTTTGTAGGCCAATATAAGCTTAACGATAAAACTAAGTTGTTCTTACGCGCTTTCAACTTAACAGATGAAGTTGGTGAGGAATTCTTAGGAACAGACGAGCGTGCTATTAGCCGTCTAACTTATACAGGTCGTATCTATCAATTAGCTGTTAACTACAGATTCTAATCTGTACCAACTATAGTTGGCTTGGGCTCAGGCCCTCGCCAACTTTACTATTTCCTCAATAATCTTCAAAACTTTTACGCAAATTTTACGCGTTTTCATTCTCCTTCCCTGATACATTTAACGCACTAATTTTTATTAACAACTACTGAATAATATGTATGCGTGATATCGCAGTAACAAGTGCCATTATGGTATTCGCTGTTCTGGCAAGTTGGCTATTAAGCAGCTTATTTTTGCCGATGGGTGGAACGCTACTCATACTACAACTCGGCAGCGTTGCCTGTGCGACTTTGTTTTCTCGCTTTAATGGTATGTTAGCGGCTTTCTTTGGCGCTTTGAGCTTTAACTTTTTCTTCACCGAACCTTTGTACTCTGTTCGAATGACCAATGCAGACGATGTCGTTAATATGGCAACGTTTATTATCGTCGCTATTCTGACAAGTGAGTTAACAGCGTTTTATAAGAAACAACAAACCGCGCTTCGCAAAGCACAATTACAGGCAAATGTACTTCGGTCAGTTTCACATGATTTACGTACTCCCCTCTCCTCAATTATCGGCTCTATGGAAACACTAGACTCTTACTATCACTCATTATCTGACGAAGATAAACGTGAATTGATAACGGGCAGTATCTACGAGAGCAAACGACTACATGCCTATGTCGAAAACATTCTTCAAGCTACAAAAATACAAAGCGATTTGTTAATAGCGGGAAGAGAGAAGATAAGCATTTCCCTTGTAGTTAATAATCTATTAACTCGGTTTAATACCGAGCGAATCTCAGTTAACTTTACGCATACCAATGAACATATCATTGTCAGCCCAACGCTCTTGGAACAGGCTTTATTTAATGTATTAGACAATGCGCTTAAATTCAGTAGCGAAGTAGTAGAAGTGACAATTAGCAACGATGCGAAAAGCACCTATTTTTCTATCGAAGACTCGGGCATTGGCCTCAAAAATGGTGATACTGAATCACCTTTTCTCTTGTTCTCTTCTTCACGTAATGGTGATGTTGGAAAAGGCGGTATTGGTCTTGGGCTCAATGTTGCTAAAGGAATAGTCGAAGCCCACAAAGGAACCCTCACGTTACAAAATCTAGATCCAGGCTGCGGTGCCATACTTTCTATACCCAATTTAAGTGAGCAATCTTCATGAGTACAGTTCTCATTGTTGAAGATGAACCGCACATTCGCAGAATGATAAGCATCGCGCTAAAGGTAGAGGGTTTTATAGCCAAAGAAGCGCTGAATGTGAGGGAGGGGCTAGCAATCGCTCTGAGAGAGAAACCAGCGTTAATAATACTAGACCTTGGTTTACCAGATGGTGAAGGCAAAGAAATATTAACCCGAGTTAGACAGACCAGCAGCGTACCTATTTTAGTTCTATCAGCGCGGCATTCTGAGGATGACAAAGTAGACCTCTTAATGGCAGGGGCAAATGATTATGTGAGTAAGCCATTCAGTATCAAGGAGTTGGTTGCCCGTATTAAGGTATTACTCCGGGACATAATGCCAGTTATTCCTGATGCAGAACGTATAAGGCACTTTCAGGACCTTACGCTGGACTTGAATAGTGGTGTATTGGTACTAGGCAGTGCCCAAGTTTCGCTTACTCCAAAAGAGCTATTGTTAATGGATATTTTAACGAGGGAAGTGGGTGTTTTCGTCAATCAAACGGTGCTTATACGTACTATTTGGGGCATTCACAATAGCGAAGATACCCATTATGTGAGAGTGCTCGTAAGTCATTTACGAAAAAAACTCTCAACACTTAGCAAAGACCAGTTTGCAATAGAAACCTCCGCGGGCCACGGCTACCGCTTTTTGTTTAATCAATCGGAGTAAACTTATGGCACATTTTACGGTAATAGGGTTAGGGCGTTTTGGGTTAACAGCGAGCATTGAGCTTATACACATGGGGCATACCGTTACGGGAATAGATAAAGACGAGAAGCTCGCTGAACAATACGCAGGACAACTTACTCAGACGCTTATATGTGATGTTACCGATGAGAGAGCATTGAAAGAGCTAAATCTCTGCCAAAGTGAAGCCGTACTTGTGGCAATAGGTGAAGATATGCAGGCCAGCTTATTGTGTACACTCCACGTTAAAAACTTGGGCGTAAAAGATATTTGGGTTAAAGCAAATACTGCAGCGCACCATACCATTCTCTCTAAATTGGGGGTTACTCGAATTGTGCACCCGGAGGAAGAAATGGGCGCGCGCGTTGCGCAGGCATTAAATTACCCCATGGTAAGTGACTACCTCAGCGTTGGTCATGGGAACTATATTGTAGACGTACACCTTCCCTCAACTTTCCAACCCATAAGTCTAGAACAGATAGTTAAAGGGTTTGAGCATTCAATTCATTGTTTATTACTCAAGCGTGAGCAAGAAGTGAAAAAGTCCCCCCCTTCATCTTTTATTGCCCGTGAGCACGATACGCTTATTTTATTTGGCCCTAAAGAAGCCCTAGTCAGAATTGCTCCAAGGTTGAAGTAATGACACGTTGGAATTTACAAAGCCGCCCATTAACAAGAAAAGCGAAAAGTGCTTATAAAATACAGGCAGCTCCGCCTCTCATTTTATCGTTGAGTTTTTTGGGGGTGATAATAATGGGTACTTTACTGTTGCTGCTGCCGGGCATGACAACACAACCTATTTCTTTTTCTCAGAGCCTATTTACTGCGACTTCTGCAGTAACGGTTACAGGGTTAGTCGTGGTTGATACCGGAACGGTATTCACATCAATGGGCCTTACCGTCATCGCCTTTTTGATTCAAATAGGTGGGCTTGGCTTGATGACCTTCGCTGTGGTTACCTTAATTGCGCTTGGCAGCAAGATTTCATTTTTACAACAATCTGCTATCAAAGAGGCGTTTAACCAAACAGACCTATCTACTCTTGTCTCTACCGCAAAGTCAGTACTTTTATTTGCACTAGTTATCGAATTGGTAGGCTTCACTATTTTGTCCTTGTTTTGGCTACAGTCAAAACCAATAGGAGAAGCACTATTTCACGCATTTTTTTACACAATTTCTGCGTTTAATAACGCCGGCTTTGCACTTAGCGACGATAGCCTTTCCTTCTATGTAGGAAACCCTGTGATTAATCTCACTATAACTGCCTTATTTATTATTGGTGGTTTAGGCTTCTCCGTGTGGATAGATTTAAACAAAAAGCGAGCATGGCAAACCCTATCCGTTTACAGCAAACTAATGATTAGTAGTACTATTATCATAAATGGCGTCGCTCTCATTCTGATTTACCTTATCGAAAAAGATAACCCAAACACCCTTGGGCCTTTAAACAGCACGTCAAAATTATGGGCGGCATGGTTTCAAGCCGTAACGCCGCGCACCGCAGGTTTCAACACCATTGATATCAGTGCTCTTGAAGACGCAACAACATGGCTAACTTTGCTGCTTATGTTTATAGGTGGAGGGTCAATGAGTACGGCCAGCGGAATTAAGCTCGTTACTTTTGTGGTGCTTATCATGTCAGCCTATAGCTACTTGCGCCGTGACCCATCGCCATCAGTATTCGGAAGATCGCTGTCTAGCGAGACCAGAGGAAAAGCTTTAGCACTCGCCCTTCTTTCAACCGCAGTATCTTGGATTGCGATATTCATCCTATCAATAACCGAAAACGCTGATTTCTTAGATGTGGTTTTCGAGGCAATTTCTGCTCTCGGTACGGTGGGGCTGTCTAGAGGATTAACAGGTAACTTGTCTGACGCGGGTACGGTCGTAATTATCTTCTTGATGTTTATAGGCCGCTTGGGACCGCTAACCATTGCTTATTTTCTGGCTAGTCCTCGCAATGTAACAATTAAATACCCAAATACTACTATTCCCGTGGGGTAACATACGCATTGAAAGGCGCCTAATGGCGCCTTTCACGCTTTAAACCAGTAGTTAAGAAACTAATGCTTTAACATATGACTTTATTGATTCATTTTTACCATTTTCAAAAAGACATTGTTGAAAACGCTCTCCAGATACAGCAACTTTCACAAGCTCTTGGTCAATTTTCTTCAACGTATCCACATAGTCGTCGCTCGACAACGCCGCTTTTAAGTCAGCTAAAATCGCTGCATTGCGAACCTGAGGTTCTTTTCTTTCTACCGGGTATCCAGCGCCTCGCTCACCAGTTAATGCTTTCTCGAAGATATAACGGGCATTAAGCTCTGCTCCCCAGCCAAAACCTTTCGCAAAGGGAAGTGCTAATGCATTACCGTTGTTAACTTGGTTGAACAAGAATGCATCAGAAGGGTCAATACAGTAACCGCAAAAAACACCTGGTTGTGCATTTAAAGACATCAGAGCGCCTTGCCCAGTGCCACATCCAGCAATAACGAAGTCTACTGCACCAGAGTTAATTAACGCTCCGGCCATGATACCCAAATGCACGTAGGTAAGATGATGATCGGTTTCACTGTTCATCCCCACATTGTGTACGCTATGACCTAAGGAATCCGCAACAGACTCTAACTCTTTAAGGATCACAGGGTTCTTTGATGCTTGGCTGTTTTCCATCATTAATGCAATCTTCATGACTACTCCTGAATAAATTTGAAATACATAGCAAGCATAACATCTTTTACGGTCATTAATAAGCAAACACGATGAAATCATGCATGCAAATTTGCTTTATAAAAAAATTCAACAATCGAAAAAACGTTTGGCCCGCAGCGAGGTTAATCAATTGTTAGCATCCACACTCTTAGCATGATATTTTATGATTGGATATAATCGTTTTTGGCGCCAATAATTAATGTTTCCACGACTCTTATTACTTATTCTCACAAGTATTGTATTTAATGCCTTCGCTAGTGAGGCTGAACAGTGTGGCTCTTGTCATCAAGAGCAATTATCTGACTGGCTAACATCGGATCATAGTAGAGCCATGGATGTAGCCTCAGAAGCAACGGTAAAAGGTGATTTCGACAACGCTGTGTTTGAGCATTTCAATCAAAAAGCGACTTTTTTCAAGCGCGACGGCAAGTTCTTTATAAGATTTGAAGAAAATGAGCAAACTACAAACTATGAAGTGAGTTACGTATTTGGTCACTACCCTCTTCAGGAATATCTCATCAAAACTGAACGCGGAAAAATGCAAGTATTCCCTTTTGCATGGGATTCAAGAGAGGGATCAAATGGTGGCCAAAAGTGGTATCCCATATATCCCGATGAAGAAATTAGTCAGCAAGATAGATTACATTGGTTGCAGCCGTTACAAAATTGGAACGGAATGTGTGCAGACTGCCATTCATCAGGCTTACAAAGAAACTACGACAGTGAGAGAGATTCCTTTGAAACAGTGTGGAACGAGGTGAATGTTTCTTGCCAATCATGTCATGGCAATCTTGATGAGGGCCACTATGGCAAAAAAGAAACGCCTCATTCAGCGCTAACTAAAAACGAACAAAAAAATATCGGTAATTGGCTTTTAGGTGAAGGTGAAGGTGAAAAAATTGCTTCATGGAATGGACCCAAGCGCGACAACAGTTTTATGGATAGTTGTTTTGCATGCCATTCACTTAGAGCACCACTTACTGATGGAATAACGCCATCAAAGCCTTTCTTGTCACAATTTAAGCCTGCTTTGTTAACTACTCCCCAATACCACGTTGATGGACAGATTCAGGATGAAGTTTACGTCTATGGCTCTTTTCTGCAAAGCAAAATGTATGAGGCCGGGGTGAACTGCAATGATTGTCACAATCCTCATACTGCAAAAGTGAAAGTAGAAGGCAATGGCCTTTGCTTGCAGTGCCATAAAGCGTCGGAATTTGATAACGTTAAACACCATCGTCACGAACCAGATACCGAGGGTTCACAATGCATTAGTTGTCATATGCCAACGAATACCTACATGGGTGTTGATAAAAGACGAGATCACAGCTTTCATATACCGGCACCTAGTGTCAGCGAAAAATTCGATACGCCGAACACATGTAATAGCTGTCATGAAGATAAGAGTACAAAATGGGCTAAAGAGAGCTTAGTCAAATGGCATGGCGCTCCAGCCTCTCCTCATCCTGCCCAAATGCAATACATGCTATTACTTAGTGGTGAACGATTAACGCCAAATCGCCATCTTGCGTTAGCAAAAAATACATCACTGCCTGCCATTAAAAGAGCTACCGTTGTATCTTTATTGCCCAACACTCTTCAGGCATTACCGTACAATTACGCCAAGGTACTCGCGTCTGACAATAGTCCGTTAGTGAGATTGGCCTTTGCAGATGTTTCTTTTTTAGTGGACAAAAACAAAAGGCATCAACTTCTAGAGCCTCTTTTAAACGACCAATTTAAAGCAATCCGCATCGCCTCAGCAGAGCAACTAATCGCATTAGGAGGAGTGTCACTTATCTCTACCAATGTGTTAAGCGAAATGTCAGAAGCATCCGAGCAAGCCCTTTGGCGAGGCGAAGGCAATTTAAATGCAAGCTTAGTGTATGTGAACGCGGGAAACTTTGATAAAGCAAAGGAACTCCTTCAAGCCGGCATTAGCAAAGACCCTTTCTTTGAGCCAAATTACATTAACTTGGCCAATCTTTATCGTTCATTGGGAAAAGAACACGTAGAAGCCTCCACACTCAAAAACGGCCTCAAAAATAATCCACAATCAGCGTTAGTAAATTACGCTGAAGGTATGCGATTGATAAGAGCTCAAGATATAGAGACTGCAGTTATCCACCTTACAAGAGCCAATGAGCTCGAGCCGCGTAATAGCAATTATTTGTACATTTTGATTTTGGCGCTAGACAAAGCGGGCAACACTCAACGTGCCGTAGAAATCCTGAAAGACAAAGTCAAAGCGGTGGATAACCAATTTGAATTACTCCAACTCGGCCTCAACTTTTCTCAAAAATTAGGGCTTCGAATTGAATACACACATTTTCAAAATGAATTAAAGAAGGCTCAAAGCAAATGATTCGCGCAATTAGGGCGTGTTGATAAATTTAACATTATTGAAAGGAGAAACTGAATGTCTGAAAAGTTAGGTGTAGTTGAAGATATGGGCGGCGGTATCAAGCGCCAAATACTTGCTTATAACGACGATGCTATGGCCGTTAAAGTATGGTTTGAGAAAGGCGCAGAGGGTTATGCTCACAGCCACCGTCATACCCAAATTGTGTATTGTGAGGAGGGTGAGTTTAACTTCATCATTGGGGGTGAATTAAAAGTATTAAAAGCCGGTGATAGCTGCGCTATCGATCCGCATGTTGAGCATGGTACAACAACTGAAACAGGCGGTATTCTTATCGATATGTTTAGCCCAATGAGAGAGGATTTTTTGTAAGAATGTGACGCATAGCGACATTTTCTTCCCCTCATAAAAAAAAGCTGCAAAATTGCAGCTTTTTTATTATTAAAGAAATCTTATTTGTAAATGATCTGATTCACAATATTCTCTAAACCCTCTTGCCTTCCCGAGACGGGCTTAGGATCTAACGATTTCTGCTTACTGTGCTCTGCTAGAGACTCTAAAGACATATTTCCGTCAAGGATTTCTCGTCCAAACACCGAGTTCCATTGTGCATAACGTTTCTTAACATTATCGCCTAGCACGTCATTTGAAATGAGTTCGTGAGCTTTCTTTAACCCTAATGCACAAGTATCCATACCGCCTATGTGACCTAAAAACAGATCTTCTGCGTCTAGGCTTTGACGTCTAAGCTTCGTATCAAAGTTAAACCCGCCTGATGTATAACCGCCGTTCTTGAGAATTTCGTAGCAAATGAGCGTCATTTCCTCCACTGAATTTGGAAACTGATCAGTATCCCAACCTAGTTGGGCATCACCGCGATTCGCATCAATTGAACCAAAAATATCAAGTGCAAATGCAGTCGCTACTTCATGATGGAAAGAATGCCCAGATAACGTTGCGTGGTTTGCCTCAATGTTTACCGCAAACTCTTTCTCTAAACCGAACTCTTTTAGGAAGCCATAAACGGTGGCAGTATCATAGTCATACTGATGTTTAGTAGGCTCTTGCGGCTTAGGCTCAATGAGCAGTAAACCATCAAAACCAATTTTATGTTTATGCTCAACAACCATATTCATGAAGCGCCCTAACTGCTGACGTTCTCGCTTTAAATCGGTGTTTAAAAGAGTTTCGTAACCTTCACGTCCCCCCCACAATACGTAGTTAGCACCACCAAGTGCTTTCGTCGCATTCATCGCGTGATACACCTGGGTAGCAGCGCGAGTAAATATTTCAGGATTCGGGTTGGTAGCCGCACCAGACATATAACGTGGATGGCTGAATACGTTTGCAGTACCCCATAAAAGCTTCATTCCCGTTTCTTCTTGTTTACGACCTAACACTTCAGTCATCTCTGAGAAGTTTCGAATATAGTCTTGCACTGAATCACCCTCAGGAGCAACATCAATGTCATGGAAGCAGTAAAAAGGCACGCCAAGCTTTTCAAAAAATGAAAAAGCAGCATCTGCTTTTTGTTTGGCTCTCTCCATTGGATCGCCAGCAGCAAGCCAAGGACGATTAAATGTTGCTCCACCAAATACATCGGCACCGTCCCAACAGAAGTTGTGCCAATAGCAAGCGGCAAACCGAAGATGCTCTTCCATTGTTTTCCCACCAATGACCTCTTCAGGGTTATAGTGCTTAAACGACAAAGGATTCGTCGATTCAGGCCCTTCATAGTTAATTTTAGGGATACTTTCGAAATAGTTTTTCATCATTTTTTCCTTTTTTGTACGCGCTGTGACGCTACGTATCGGATTTTTTTGAATTTTTGACTCTTAACCCGCTTTCAGGAAAAGAATGTTTCAACGGCGTAATACAGTTCTCTAAACTTTTGTCGCTTATTAAGATAAGTAGCATGAACGTGGCTGTTCGGCGTGTAAGTTGCTTCTAAGGTGGGCTTGAAGCACACATCAGATACACTTAAATTAGAATTTGCTGCTAGCTGTGCTAGACGCGCGGCACCTAAAGCCGGGCCAACATCTCCGCCTTCACGATATTCCAGCTCATAACCACTGATATCGCTAAGTAGCTGACGCCAAAATGTGCTTTTCGCGCCTCCACCGATAAGGCTAATAGAGGTTGCAGCAACGCCACTTTGATGCACGGCATCAATGCCATCGGCAAGGGCCATAGACACTCCCTCTATCACCGCTCTCGCCATATGCACGCGTTCAGTCGATGCAGATAAACCAAAGAAAGCAGCTTTAGCCGATGGGTTGTTGTGAGGTGTTCTTTCGCCAGTGAGATACGGTAGAAACACTGGAGTTTGAGTGTCTAAGTGACTAGTGTTCGCCTGCACGTCTTCAATCATGGTGGCAACGTTGTTATAACCGCTCTGATTTGCATACCAATCTAAGCAACTTGCTGCGCTGAGCATTACCGACATCATATGCCAACGATTTGGAATAGCATGGCAAAAGCTATGAACCGCTTGGGCAGTATTTACGGTAAACCGGTCTGTAACGGCAAAATAGACACCTGAGGTACCAAGCGACAACATAGCGTGTCCAGGTTCATAAATTCCGCAACCGATTGCGCCTGCCGCATTGTCTCCTGCCCCACCTGCGAGAATCACATTCTGCATTCCCCATCGAGTCTGGAGAGCATCTTTTAGGTTCCCTGTAGCACTATTTCCTTCATAAAGAGCAGGCATGTTGTCTACATTTAGGCCACACGCTGATAACAGCTCTTCATCCCACGTGCGAGATTCAGTATTTAGCCACATCGTCCCTGCCGCATCAGACATGTCAGAACCAAACTCTCCAGAAAGTTGATAACGCAAGAAATCTTTAGGAAGAAGGACCTTGCTAATTTTAGTGAAGACCTCAGGCTCATTCTTTTTCACCCAAAGTACCTTCGGGGCTGTGAAACCAGCCATAATTAGGTTCCCCGTGCGGACAGAGGAATCTGGCACTAAGGTACTGAGCTCCTCACACTCTTCTACGCTTCGACCGTCATTCCATAATATTGCAGGCCTTAAAACGTTTCCTTTATCGTCAAGTAATGTAGCGCCGTGCATCTGGCCGCTCAATCCAATTGATTTCACTTTTGATAAATTTTCTTCACTGCTTAATTCATCTAAGCAATCACACGTAGCTTGCCACCAGTCTTGAGGATCTTGCTCAGACCAAAGGGGATGGGGCATTGAGACACTCAAAGGTCGAGATACGGCTCTAACTACAGCTCCCGCATCATTCATTAACACCGTTTTTACACCAGAAGTGCCTAAATCTATTCCTACGTACATCATCTTGTCTCATACAAATAAGAGCTTATGAACAGATGTTGATTACTAAAAGCGTTTATATCAATTACGAAATTTTGTAATCGTTTTGTTAATTACCACATACTGGTTTAGTATGCTTAAAACTAATAAACATAATAGTTATTACGTAATTTGTTTATACGTGGGAATCTGACATGTTCGAGAAAGCGCACAGTATTACGCTACTCCTTAATGCAAGTAAGATATTTGACAGACAAATAATTGAAGGTATTGGACGCTATCTTCAAGCATCAAATGCTGACTGGGATTTGTATTTAGAGGAAGATTTCTTAACCCGATTAGATCATTTCGACGAATGGCACGGGGATGGTGTTATTGCAGACTTCGACAACCCGGCTATTGAGAAGACATTATCAAATACCTCTGTTCCCGTGGTTGGTGTTGGAGGCTCTTATCAAGATAAAGACAGTTATCCAGCAGTACCTTATGTTGCAACAGATAACTACGCGTTAGTTGAAGCCGCCTTCGAACACTTAAGACAAAAAGGAATAGAGCGCTTCGCGTTTTATGGTAGCCCAATTAGTCACAATCAACGGTGGGCGCAAGAAAGAGAACAAGCGATGCTTAGCATCACTAAACGACATGGCTATGAATGCTATGTGTATCGCGGCCATGCGGTTAGAGCCGAAACGTGGCAGTATTCGCAAAAACGTTTAACAGACTGGCTTAAAAGCTTACCTGCGCCTACCGGTATAGTCGCTGTTACAGATTCTAGGGCGCGCCACCTGCTTCAGGCCTGTGATCATTTGGGCCTTTTGATCCCAGAGCGTTTTGCAGTCATCGGGATAGATGATGATGAGCTTACTCGCTTTTTGAGCCGGGTTAGCTTGTCTTCTGTTAGACAAGGTTGTCTGGAAATGGGATTTCAAGCTGCAAAAATACTGCACAAACAGTTAAAGGGAAGTACTTATAACGCCACACAACTGCTCGTTCCTCCCGTAACAGTTGCAGAAAGGCAGTCCACCGATTTTAAGGCAATTAAAGATCCTCTCGTAATGCAAGCATCTCACTTCATAAGGATGAATGCCTGTAGAGGCATAAAAGTAGACCAAGTGCTTGACCATGTGAGTATTTCCCGTTCGAACTTAGAAACCCGCTTTAAAGAAGAGCGAGGCCATAGTATCCATACTGAGATACACAACGAAAAACTCAACCGTGCATGTAGGATGCTAAAAGAGACCGATTTACACAGCAACGAGATAGCAAAACATTGTGGTTATCCCTCAGTTCAATATATGTATGCGCTATTTCGTAAGCACTTTGACCAAACCCCAGTAGAGTATCGCCAAAAATTGCAGCCTGATCATTATAAGAACCAGTCAGAAAGCTCGCTTACTAACATCTCCTAAATTATGACAATAACAGTAGAGAAACTACATGGACACAACAACTGTAAATGACTTATCACAAGAATCCACTAGCTCTGGGTTTATTCTCTTTATCACTATCGTGGCGACAATAGGAGGCTTCCTGTTTGGGTTCGATAGTGGCGTAATAAATGGCACTGTGGATGGTCTTCAAGCCGCTTTCAATTCAGAAAGTGTGGGCACTGGCTTTAACGTTTCTAGTATGCTTTTAGGTTGTGCCGTAGGTGCTTTTTTTGCTGGTCGACTAGCCGACAAGTACGGCCGAAAATCTCTTCTACTCGTCTCTGCTATTTTCTTTTTAATAAGTGCTTGCGGCTCAGGAATTGCTGATAGCAGTTTTGAGTTCGTCATTTATCGCATAATTGGTGGACTTGCAGTGGGAGCGGCCTCTGTGATGGCACCTGCATACATAGCAGAAGTGTCTCCTGCAAAATATAGGGGTACGCTAGCTTCTATACAACAAATAGCTATCATCGGTGGACTATTTACCGCGTTTCTTAGCAACTACTTTCTTGCCGATTATGCGTCAGGTTCAACGCAGAAACTATGGTTTGATTTTGAAGCGTGGCGCTGGATGTTCTGGATGGAAGTTGCTCCCGCATCACTTTTCTTAATTATGTTACTTTTCATTCCAGAAAGTCCGCGTTTCCTCGTTGTTAAACAGAAAAATGACCAAGCAAATTCAGTACTTCGCAAGTTGTACGGCAGCCAAGGAGCCAACAAACTTTCTGAAATAAAGGCTTCTTTATCCAACGACCAAAAGCCTCAACTAAAAGACCTAATAGATAAGCCTTCCGGCAAGTTAAAGTCGATTGTTTGGATTGGAATTGGACTAGCGGCGCTTCAACAGCTTGTTGGTATAAACGTCGTTTTTTATTACGGAGCGGTTTTGTGGCAAGCAGTAGGGTTTTCAGAGTCGGATGCTCTTCTGATCAATGTTATCAGCGGAGCTATAAGCATTGCAGCATGCCTTGTGGCCCTAGCAATCATTGACAAAGTAGGCCGTAAACCATTGCTCAAGTGGGGCTCTATTGGCATGACAATCACACTCACCATGCTAACGGTTGCGTTTTTAAACGCAGAGCAAAGTGCTGATGGCAAACTTGCACTAAATGAGTGGGGCCCCGTGGCACTTATAGCCGCGAACTTATACGTATTTTGCTTCAATTTTTCATGGGGACCGGTAATGTGGGTTATGCTTGGGGAGATGTTTCCAAACCTATTACGAGGTTCGGGCCTTGCTGTAAGCGGACTAGTTCAGTGGTCGACTAATTTTCTCATAACGTGGTCTTTCCCTATGCTGCTCGCTGGAATAGGTCTTGCCGGCGCTTATGGCCTTTATGCCATATTCTCACTGCTATCAATTGTATTTGTCATTCGCTATGTATACGAAACGAAAGGCCTAGAGCTTGAAGACATGAAGGGCTAAATTCAGCATTTAATTCGCTTTCTAACACAGGAGGCGAATTCATCGTTGTAGTACCCATGAAAGAATACGAGCGAGAACGCATCACAGATAGCAGAACCTACTGTAGGGAAATAGAAAAAGGCTTTTAGGTATTGTGCTCTGTTTTAAATGATTGACTAAAATAATATTCCCTTCAGGTGATACTGAAGGGAATAGGTATGATGCTAAAAAGTAGAAAGTTATATAACAGCATTTGGCTGGTGATGTGAGTGGTGTGATGAAAGGGTTGAATTCTCGTTATTCAAAAACGACCTCATTGGGAACAATGTTTCAGATAAATAAAAAACGCCCCTTACAAAGCAGTAAGAGGCAGTATTACAAACTAAAATGTACAACGCTGTAATTGCACGGACTAAAGGTTAGCTGTTACCCCTAAAACTATACGTCTATCTGTGAGGCCTTGTGCACATAGAAGCGCACCTTCGTTAACACACCACTCAGTTCGGTCTTCGCGTAACAGGTTGATACCGTCTAAACCCACTGTAAATGTGTCATTGATGTCATAGCTAACACTCATGTTAAGCTGTGCCCTATCGTCAACGATACGCGGCATATCAAAGCTTATTAGCTCTCCCGTTTTAAACGCTGAACGCCATGTATAGCGAGCGCGAACGCTTAAATCGTATTTATCGTAAAACAATGTAATGTTATAAGCATTTTGCGACAAATCTTCTAATTCAATACGCTCTTCCACGATATCATCGGCTAAGGTTGCCGTAGACTGATTAGTATCAGTCCTCCCCAAGAGTTTATTCAGTGCGTTAGCGTCTCCAGTAGCAGGACGGAAAGTCTCAATACCTGCACCCGACTCTTGATAGGTATAATTAGCTATTACCCCAAAACCTGATGCCCAACCAAGATCTTTTTCATAGGCCGATAAGTCGTGCTGAAACGTAAATTCAATACCTGTTTGAGTTTCCTCATTAGGTAGATTAATTGTGGTTTGAAGCGGTACACATATTCCCGTTCCAGGAACTGATGACCACACATTTCGATCGGTGACGGTTGGGTTATAAATACCGCCGCCTTCACATGGCGCCGTAATATCGCGTTCAATTTGCCCGTTATCGCCAATTGGCTCTTCCGGATTATCTCGAACTGCGGCAAAGATATCGGTTCGCTCTTTGTGAAAAAGACCCACGCTTACGAAGCTAGACTCTGCAAAATAATATTCTGCAGATAAATCATAGGATATTACTTCCTCAGGAGTTAACGACGGGTTACCTACTCTTACCGCTGCGCCAGCCCCACCAGGAAAGTTAATTGACGTGGAAAGATTATCAAAATTTGGTCTACGAATATCTTTCGCTACACCCGCGCGTATTACGACATCATCAATCACTTCAGAGACTATATTGAACCTCGGTAGGAAATAGTCATAGGAAGACGTTTCCTCACGTAACCCTGTCACTTGGCCGTTCTCAATGTTATTGCCTACTGAAGTCACTTCAGTGTCTATGTATCTTAAGCCTACATTTCCGCGAAAAGTAATATCGTTGATATAAAAGAAGTAGTCGCCCTGCAAATATAGTGCGCTAGTTTCTTCTTCAATATCGAAAAATGAATCTAACTGCAGTTCGGGCTCAGACAGCAATGGGTAGCCTTCAGTGATATTTCCGTTTGCAATTTGGAGCGCATTATTTTCTTCAATTGCTTGATTAAGCGCATTGATTACCGCGCTAGGATCGGAGAAAGAAAGGTCGCCATCAATGGTTAAATAGTTTTGAATATAAAGTCTTCGACCGTCTGCATCGTTAAAGTTAGATGGTCCTGCACCAACAATACTCGAAAATAAATCGGCAGTTGGCCGGTAAAAGGTCGTATTTGGATTAGAAAAGTTAGACGCAGTATTGATGTCATTGCTTAGCGCAGTATTTTTATTCCAGCGATAACCCGCTTTAATTCCTGAAAAGTACGGATTAAGGTCAGACACATCATAATCGGCGTCAATCCTGAACGCAGTTTCGGCGTTTTCTTGTGTATTACGCCCAACACCAACGCCTCTTAACGCATAGTTTGCTGGATTTAAAAGATCCTCATTTGACGGCCCAAATTCAGTATTTTGAGCAATACCGAACTGTAACGTTCTATCCGAAGCATCGAACTCCACCGGTACACCATTGTCTATGCTAAGCCCTTCTGCGGGCTGCGGCCCATTGGGATTTATGAAGTCTAGTGTTGTATTTAAACGGGGAAAGAATGAATCTGAGCTTGAGTAAGAAACTTCAGAGGAAAGCTTAAGCCTGTCGCGAAGCCACGTAAAACCGGTTGCGAAAACGTCGCTGTCTGTAAAGCGAGAGCCGGTATTAACGCTCGTTCTCAAGTTGGGATCAATATTGTTATTATTACTATCGACGCCTACACCTAACGTTCCGGAAAGTACCGCCTGTACTTCACCTAAATTTAACGGTCCGTTAGGTCCATCAATGGTTCCTAGGTTAATTGTCTCAAATGCAGTATTGTTTGTGTTATCCACTACGGCTGCACCGCCTGTCCCTGAGATAAATGCTCGCGAGCTCTTCTGAGCGCGTTCTTGCCTATTAAGCGTAGCATCGAAATAAAATTTGAGGTCGTCCACAGGCTCAAACTCTATTGAACCCGTAAAATTTTTCGTTTCATATTCATAGCGAGAAATGACTTGGTCTAAAAACTGTGTCCGCAAAAACGGAAATGCTTCTGCGCTGCCACTGCCAGAATCGGGTAACACCTCCCTATCTCTATCAAAACGTGGATCGAAAGAAGCTACCTGCTGCTCAGCATAACTTCCCGTCAATACAATACCAACACGGCCATAATCGGTATCATAACTATCACCAAATGTCCCCGAAACTCGCGGTGATGTTGCATCTGCTAAATCGCTGTTTTCTGCTTGGGCTCGCACAGATATTAAGCGCTCTTTAAGGCTTAACCCACGTAGCGTTCTCAGGTTTATTGTTCCACCTACCGAACCTTCTATCGTTTCAGCTGAAGGAACCTTGATAACTTCTAATGATGAAATAAGAGCTGCTGGCAAGTCATCAAAACCAATACCCGAACGGCCATTACCGCTTCCCACTGTCGAAACGCCATTTATTTCAACTCGATTAGCACTGGTACCTCTAATTTGAACGCCAGTACCAACACCAGCAGTGCGGTCAATCTGGACACCAGTTATGTTCTCTAAAACTTCAGCTAGGTTTTGATCAGGAAGCTTGCCTATGTCTTCTGCTTGAATAACCTCTTTTATACTATCTGCAGAACGCTTTTCAGCAAGTGCACTTGCTAACGCACTCCTTATCCCTCTTACTTCGATAACCTCTGTCTCTTTCTGACTATCTGCGCCTGAACCGGCATCTTGTGCGTAAGCGTTGCTTGTTAAGCAACCGATTGCAGAAGACACTGCCACTGCTATTTGCAATTTTTTCGCAGTCACTTTCAACATCCATACTCTCCCTTTAACAGTCATTGTCAATCAAACAAATCCACAATAGATCACAAAACAATCACTATCAACAAAATTGTTAACGAAACGTAAATATAAGGGGTCATTAATTTACATTGTTATAACCTGCCTCATCACTCATATTCTCTCGCTTATGCAGAGAAACAGGGGTAAAAAGTAAATATTCAGAAACTATCCGCGTTGCAATATCACTCTTATTAGTGCAAAATCAGTCACAAACAATCAAGGCGCTTAACTTTAAGCTTTTTAGGGTAATATAGCGCTTCAATTAAGACCCAGCTCACGGTGAAAGAGGGCTGCGTTCTTCAGGAGATGTTAATGTTTAATCGAAAGCACGTGTATGTAGCACTATCTATGTTAATGGGGTTATCAACCATTGGCTGTTCGTCTGACACTTCTGTGGATAAAGTACTAGACCCTAGCGCTGCACCGAAAGAAGTTAAAGCCTACGCAAAGTTTGTCCCTGAAAGGCGTGACGACTTTGCCTGGGAGAATGATAAGGTTGCATTTAGAGTATACGGACCGGCAGCTCCACTCGCGGGTCACGCCAGCGGTGTTGATGCATGGCTTAAGAAAGTCGATTACTCAATCATTGATAAATGGTATGCCATGCATTTTGCAGGCAAGTCATACCACGAAGATCGCGGTGAGGGATACGACCCATACCACACTGGCATTAGCCGGGGTGTAGGCGGGTCTGCCGTATGGATCAATGAAACGCCATACTATGCCCACAACTTCACTCAATATGAAATTCACGAAAACAATACCGACGAGGTACGTTTTACTCTGCACTACAAGTTTGAAACGCCATTAGGGCAAGTGGATGAAGAGAAAACCGTTTCATTAGCTCTCGGTTCAAGAATGTATGAAGTACAGTCGATATTTTCGCTAAACGGTGAGCCTGCATCTATTCCAATTGCTATTGGAGTAGCGACACATGACGAAAA
This sequence comes from Alteromonas sp. 4NH20-0056, assembly GCF_057539655.1. NCBI lineage: Bacteria > Pseudomonadati > Pseudomonadota > Gammaproteobacteria > Alteromonadales > Alteromonadaceae > Alteromonas > Alteromonas sp. 4NH20-0056. The sequence continues at coordinate 23,713 of NZ_BAAJLS010000007.1, forward strand.
TGCGAAGGTATTTCAAAGTGAGAAAGATGGATGGGTTGCAGCATGGGAAATGATAGACGGACAGGGCCTAGGTACCGGCGCACTTATAGACCCCAGTAAAGTACAAAAAATTATTCATACACCATCTGAAATAAAAGATAACAGTCATATATGGCTAGTTACGCAATCATCCTCTGATGGCTCACTTAACTATTATGCAGGCTATGGGTGGTCAGGTGCTAACGAGATAACAACCTCGGCGCAGTGGCAAGAATACCTCAGTAAATTTGGGGGATAAAAGATGGAAAAGATCGCATTTGTAATGACACTAAGGCCGGGGCTCGAGCAAGAATACAAGAAAAGGCATGACGAAATATGGCCAGAGCTTGTCGAGGAATTAAAGGAAGCGGGTGTTTCAGACTACAGCATTTTTTATGAAGAGAGCTCGAATAAACTTTTTGCAGTGCTCAAGCGCGAAGAAAAACATTCAATGGATGATTTACCTGCCAAGCAAGTCGTAAAAAAATGGTGGGCGTTTATGGCTGATATAATGGAAACCCATGATGACAACTCTCCAGTAGTAACAGATCTTAAACGCGTATTTCATTTAGACTAAATCTCAGTAAGAAACTCAACTAATACGGTGCCACTCAACTAATAATAAAGGCGCCGTAGCGTAAGCGCCTAGTTTTTGCGCACGGTAGAGTTTCGTTTAAACGCATCAGTAAACGACAGAAAAGTATACTGAATGAGATTTCTCATTCTCCTCTATGTTTTAGGAAAGGAGATATAATTGAAAATCCTAATTTTAAACGAAGCTAAGCACTCATCAATGCTCGGGCATATTGAGCGGCGATGCGCCGCAACGCCTGCTACTGTGTCAAAGTTCTCTCGTAAAGGCATCACTATTTACGTGGAGAGCAATGCAGGCCTACTCTCACATTATACCGATAGCGAATATGAAGCTGCGGGCGCAACCGTAATTGCACATCCAGACGAGATAGTTGGCGAAGTAGACGTGCTAGCCTGTGTCAACAGTCCTGACGAAAAAACCATTTCAATGTTATCGGCCAACACAATCGTAATTGGTCATTTAGATCCATTTTTTCAGCCATCAATGATTAACAAATTAGCTGCGTCAAATTTGACAGCGCTTTCTGTTGAAATGATACCGCGTAGCTCTAGAGCACAAAAAATGGATGCGTTGAGTTCGCAAGCGAGCCTTGCTGGCTACGTTATGGTAATGAAGGCAGCCAATCACCTCCCATCAATATTACCAATGATGATGACACCTTCTGGCACTATTAAACCAGCTAAGGTTTTTGTGATAGGTGCAGGTGTTGCTGGTTTGCAAGCTATTGCAACTGCAAAAAGATTGGGGGCAAACGTGCTCGCTTACGACACCCGTCCCGTCGTTGCAGAGCAAGTAGAGTCTTTAGGCGGTAAGTTTTTAAAGGTAGATATTGGAGAGACAGGCCAAACAAAAGACGGTTACGCTAAAGCGCTTACTGATGAGCAAAAAAGTACTCTGGCGGAAGCGCAAAAAGAGGCTATCGCCACTTCGGATATCGTAATAACAACAGCCCAACTGTTTGGACGTAAACCTCCTGTTTTGATTAGTAAAGAAACACTGTCATTAATGAAGCCAGGAAGCGTTGTAGTCGATATGGCAGCGCTTTCGGGTGGTAATGTAGAAGGGTCGGAGCCTGGCGAGATTTCAGTTATAGAGCAAGTTACAGTCATTGGCTCTGGGAATTGGAGTGAAGAAGTCTCCAGAGCGGCAACAGACATGTATGCCAACAATATATTTAACCTTCTGGACGAATTCATTAGTGGCGAGCCTCCTCATTTTGAACTGTCATTCGATGATGAAATTCTTGCTTCATCTGTCATCACTCATGACGGAAAAATAACAAATGAAACACTAATCAAAGCATACGAGAGCGCGTAATTATGGAAATTATCTACTTACTATTTATTGTTTTACTTGCTGCTTTTCTTGGCTTTGAACTCATTCGAAAAGTACCGGCTACACTTCACACGCCCTTAATGTCAGGGTCTAACGCGATTTCAGGAATTACCCTAGTAGGAGCGCTAGTTGCATCTGGTTCAGACAGTAGCCTTTTGACAACCATCTTAGGCACAACTGCTGTTGCCTTAGCTAGCATCAATGTTATTGGTGGCTATCTAGTAACTGATCGCATGCTTGGCATGTTCAAGAAAAAAGAAAATAGCTAAGAGAGTGGCAGACATGAATTTAGAAATATTAATAAACTTTGCCTACGTAGTGGCTGCTGGGCTATTCATCTTCGGATTAAAACTATTAAGTCATCCATCTACTGCTCGCAGAGGCAACCTTGTATCAGCAGTAGGTATGTTCGTCGCAGTTGTTGTCACCTTGTTAGATCAACAGATTATAAGCTACCACTTCATTGTACTGGGTGTACTTGTTGGCGGCTTATATGGTGCATGGAAAGCCAAAAGTGTACAGATGACGCAAATGCCTGAGATGGTATCTTTGTTCAACGGCTTTGGCGGCGCAGCCTCAATGCTACTCGGATGGGCAACAATTAGCAGTATGTCTCAACAAATACTTGTTAACGCAAGCAGCTTCGTTTTCATTACGGTGCTACTAACGCTGCTCATCGGCGGTGTAACGTTCTCTGGCTCTGTCATAGCTTGGGGCAAGCTTTCTGGAAAGTTATCATCAAAAGCGCTCATTTTCAGCGGTCTTAGAGAGTTAAGCATATTGCATTTAGTTGCCATGGCCGTAGTCGGATATATGTTTGTCACAGATCCTGCTAACACCTTATGGATTTACGTTATCATCGCACTCGGATTGAGCTTTGGACTCTGGGCTACAATATCAATAGGTGGTGCTGATATGCCCGTTGTTATTGCACTACTCAATAGCTATTCCGGTATCGCAGCTACTGCCGCCGGCCTTGCTGTTGGCAATACCATATTGATAGTTACAGGTCTTTTAGTAGGTGCCTCTGGTTTAATATTGACTAATATCATGTGTAAAGCGATGAACCGCTCGCTGATGAATGTTTTACTGTCCGGCTTTTCCAAACCTATTGAACAAGGCGAGGTGATTACAGGCGAAATTAAAGTACTGTCACCTCAAGATGCATTTTATGTGCTGGAAGCAGCTCAGGCAGTGTTGGTTGTGCCTGGTTATGGTATGGCAGTTGCTCAAGCTCAGCATGCCGTGCGGGAACTGCATACCTTGCTAGAGAGCAATGGTTGTACTGTAGATTACGCCATTCACGCAGTAGCTGGGCGCATGCCAGGCCATATGAACGTGTTACTTGCAGAAGCCGATGTCCCGTACGATCAGCTTTATGAAATGGATGATGTAAATCCTCGCATGGAAAATTACGACGTTGTTATTGTCATTGGTGCAAATGATGTCGTCAACCCTGCGGCTAAAGAGATGAAAGGTAGCCCTATCTATGGCATGCCTGTTATTGAAGCGTATCGGGCCAAAACAGTTTTTGTTTTGAAGCGCTCTGCAAATGCAGGCTTTGCCGGTGTAGACAACCCGCTATTTTTTAAAGATAACACCCGAATGATCTTAGGGGACGCAAAAGAAACGATAAATAGCTTAATTCGTGAGTTTGGCGATTAAGTCGCAATACCTACCGGCTCGTGATTGTAGAGTCACGAGCCCAACTTTTAGCTTTTAGTCGGTAAAACACTATTATGCCTTATGAAGTCCTTGGCCAGATTTTTGGGCTGCTAGCCTTCTTAGTAGCCATTTATTCTTTTACCCACAAAAGCGACATCAAACTAAAGCTTAGTTTAATAGTCATGTTCTGCTTCCAAACTGCGCACTTTTTCTTTTTGGGCCCAGTAACCGGAACCATTGCTAATTTATTAAACTTTTTCCGAACTATCATCTCAATAAAAACCAATCACAAATATATTGGCACTTTATTTATCGCGATTAACATCGTCTGGGGATCCTTAAACGTTCACCAATTTATCGACCTCTGCCCTATTTTAGGCGCTTGCTTTGGCACTTATGCTATTTTTTATGCGTCTGGTATACGAATGAGGAAACTATTTATTTGCGGTGCGTGTTTCTGGCTTACCAACAATATTGTTTTAGGTTCTATCGGTGGGACGTTACTTGAAGTGACTGTAATAATTGCAAACAGCATCACAATCTACCGGTTACAAAAAGATATCGATATAGAAAAAGAGGAAAGCTTGTGAGTAAGCACCCACAAGCTTTTGAGATCTTTAATTTATAACATTTCGTTCCTTTAACGGATACCAGCTTTCTATTTCGCGCATTAACATATCAACTTTATTTGGATACTGCTCAGCTAAGTCTACTTGCTCATTCTCATCGTTAGCGAGATTATAAAGCCTAGGCCCAACTAACAATTCATCATGATACTTCTGATAGCTTACATTTTTGCCGTCGTAGCTTACAATCAACTTCCAATCGTCTTTAATTACCCAACGGTATAATAACGTCGATTCTACATCGTCTATGCCATCCATATCATGAGCAAAGCCCTCACCAAAGATTGCCTCTCTTTCAATCTGCTTTCCACCCCTTAAATTGTCGTACAGGTTGAGCCCGGGCAGTGATTCAGGCACATCAACACCTGCTGCACCTAAGATAGTAGGCACTATATCAATACTGCTTACCCTTTCTTGTCTGAACTCTGATTTGAACTGGGTTGGCAATGAGTAAATAATTGGCGTGCGAACCCCGCTTTCATTAGGGCTTTGTTTAGATTTAGGTAAAAATCTGTCTGTTTGCTTTGGATTGGTTATCCAGCCATTATCTGAAACGTAAACAATTAGGGTGTTATCTTTCAATCCTCGCTTTTCAAGGTGATCAAAAAGCTGACCGTTAGTTTCATCGAACCACTCAACCATTGCATAGTATTTAGCGATGGACTCGGGCAGATCATATTTCTCATACTTAGACAGAATTCGTTCAGGAGGCGTATGTGGTGAGTGAGGCATGAAAGGGGCATACCAAACAAAAAATGGCTTCTCTGCATCATGCGTGCGATCGATAAATTCAGTGATGGTATCCACACCCTGACGACCAATTTTTAAGCCTTCGTCGCCGTGGCGTCCACCTTCATTTGGAAAGCCTTGCGTCATCCCTTCATCAAAACCACCACGCTGAAAGCTTCCTTCCCACCATTTCCCCGTTTGCAGTGACACATACCCTTTTTCTTTGAGCAGTTCTGGCAACGTTTGAACAGTATCAATTTTAGCGATAATTTCTGCTCGCTGCTTACGATACTCTTCTCCCATTTTACCACCAGGCAGCTTTCGCGATGGATCATTGCCTGTAATACCATGCTGACTGGCATAGAGACCTGTTGCAATAGTTGCTAATGATGGACGGCAAAGTGAAGTTGGAACATAACCTTTAGTGAAGGTTACCCCGCTTTGCGCTAACCGGTCCAAACTTGGAGTTTGAACAATATCGTGACCCATAAAGCTATAGTCGTTCCACGCATGATCATCAGAGAGTATTAATAGTATATTAGGGGGCATGTTTTGCTCTTGCTCTGCCCTTGACGTTTTTTCAGTAGGCGTTGCGACACAACCTGTCAGCAACAACTGAACACATATATAAACCGCTATTGTTCGCCAATATAGTCTCACTTTTTCGCCTCGTTTTAGCATTTTTGAACCCTACTCCCATTTTCTCTTCAATTAACATATGGCTATTTAACAAATAACGAGTAATTGCTCGGCCCCTCAATCAGTTAGTTATTTGAAGAGCGGTTAGCTGGATGGAAAGAGCATTACTGTATCAAAAAGCCCCTAGCTGAAGTGAATCGAGCTAGAGGCTTCGGCTGGAACCTTTCTATTTATTCCATTCAAGCATCTCTGAGGCAGCCAGTAATACAGCGCCAGTGCCATATAATTGCGAATCAGACTCTTTTACTGGGTCAGGGCTCTTTCCAACGTGCTGAACCCAATGAACTCGACCATCATCAGTGACAGCTTGTGTGATTGCACTCCAACCTTTTTCTACAATATCTTTAGAGCGCTGATCGTTAAGGATGCCATTGTTCACTCCCCACGCTAGCCCGAAGGTAATAAAACCTGTACCGCTAACTTCCGGCGTTTTAACCTTATCAGGATCCATCAACGACGCGGGCCAATATCCATCCTCTTTTTGAAGCGCCATAAGCCCTTCAGCATGCTTTCTATAAAGCTCAATGTAGCGCGCTCTAGAGGGATGCCCTTCTGGTAGTTCTTCGATAATCATGGGTATAGCAGCAAAGACCCAACCGTTACCTCTTCCCCAAAAAACGGGTTCACCATTGTCGCTTTTTGCATCGAAATAACGGCTGTCCCTGAAGAATAGGCCGTATTCATCAGAGAATAAGTAATCTGCTGCGGCCCAAAACTCTTTGTCTCCATATTCTAGATATTTAGGGTCGCCAGTTACTTTTGTCATTTGCGCCCACGCTCTTGGTGCCATAAATAGGGCGTCTGCCCAACACCATCTTAACTGGCAGTTTCCTTCTAGATGGTACTTACCAGTGCTCGATTCAGAATCTCCCATGTTCAAACCAACCTGTGGTGGCTTGCTCAAAATCATATCGAACACTTCTTTTGTTGGCTTGTATGCCTCTTTAATGTCAGCATGCTCCGCTAACCAAAGATAGGTTTGTGCAATGGCATGATCATCTGCATGGTAAGGTCGCTCAAGAATCAATTCATAATCTTCTTCTTCAGCGACTTCTTTAACAAACGACGCTAATTGCTTATCGTTAGTCGCGTCAATCCAGCGCGTCAAGCCGATATAGAAAGAAGCCTGGATCCAAAATTTAGCATTCTCTGATTTTGCGCGATGGGATTCGGGAATGTAATTCAAGTTGCCAAGTTGCGCTATTTGCCAATTCGCAGCGCTTTTACCGATGCGCATTGCAGTAGACTGGATACCCTGCTTCTGCATCTCCTTGCTTTTTTCCATTTCCATCGCTTTCGCAGGTTTACTATCTATAGTATTAGTCTTTTGCTCTGGCGTCTCGCCAGAGCAAGCGCTGAGACCTAACGCTAAACTTAATGCAATGGTCGATAATTTCAATTTTGTGTATTTCATATTTGTTCTCAACTAATCGTCACGGGTTGCGTAAATTCCCGGGTTGAATATAGGAAGCTAGTTTACTTAACCGGCGCGTTAATAGATTTCAGGCTGCTCAACGTTCTTGGTACTGGCCCATTTTCGCCAACTAAGTACACTTTGATATTCTCGTCACTTTCTTTTTCTGCCACCAGCATTTGAGCGTCAGCATGACCGTTCTCTATTAGTGTCGTGATAGCGAAACTCGCATTGGCTCTTTTGAGTACCGTTGCCTCTTCTGAAAACGAATTCCCATCTTTGGTACTACTCCACCACGACAGAACGGCATCACCTTCTTTCTCGTAAGTAACGAGGTAACGAATATCATTAGGCTCTGTAACTGTGAAGTCGCCGCGAGACACTCCCTCGTAACCTTCGATAATCTTATTGCCACCTAGCCATTGCTCACCGTCCCACCAAATGTGTCTGGTTTGCTTAGGTCCACCCGTTTTCGCGCCTTTATCAACGCCAGCATTGATTGCAATATGCGGGTGGCCTTTGCTATCAAGATGTGAGGTGCCGTTAAAGGTCCATAGATCGCCAGTTTTCATGGCTAGTGTTTTTTCATCAGCAACTTCTTTGGTAACCGGAAGTGAAAGAGGTTCACCTTCTACATTGCTCCACTCATTAGTTTTGGTATTAAAATTCATAAAGTAGACATCGTGTCGCTCTGTAGTGTGTCCTCGTCCATTAATACCCGCTTTACCATCCCAGCACACGTGGTAGTCGTAGGACACGATCAGGTTGTCGCCCTCACCTTTGCCTATCCATGCATACCAGCTATCAACAGCTTGAATATCGGTTCGTCTTTTATGTTTGAGAAATGAAACGGGGGCTGAAAAAGTACGTCCGTTGTCTACTGATTTCTGATAAACCCAGTCACTGCGATGAGCTCCATGACGGAAAAATAAGTAAATATCGCCATTATCCATCTTAACCACCTGGTTATAGGTGCCAAACGGAGTGATGTTATCTAAATCTTCCCATTCGGTAATATCGTAAGGCTTTTTGGAAACCGCGTGTTTGTTCGCACCAAAATGTGTGTTACCCAACGGGTTTTTACCATTTGAAGCATGACCGCCGTGTCCACCGTAAAAAATATGAACATAGCCTTCATTATCAATCAGCATGGTAGGCTTGCCGTGGTTATCAAATTTCTTACCACCATCACGGCGTCCCAATTCGCTGGTTCCTGCTTTGAAGGGGCCTTTCCACTCCTTGCTGTCATGGTTGTAAGTGGCAACAAACGGGTCTTCTTTTGGACCTTGATAAGACACATAGGTAATACCGTTTTGGTGTAATGCAGCCGGATGCTGAACAATCGCTAAAGGGTTGCCTACCGCATTATCAGCAAAATACTCTACGTATTGGGTGTCCTTTATTGCAACAGCCTCTACATTATCAGATTGAGTATTACAACCTGCTGCTAGCACGCTCCCCATCAGCGCAGCACTGAGTGCTATTTGCGTTTTTGTGTTCAAAAATTTACCTTTTAACATCGTGTCATTCCTACTCTTTGCTCAATACTAATCTCTGTTTTCTTCAAACAAGTCTAGAAATTCGCGAGCAATGTCTGGATTTGTCATGGCTAGATCACGTAGTTCAGCAGGATCTTTTTCGATATTAAATAATTCAAGTGGGGCATCGTAACCGTAACGAACCGCTTTCCACTCGCCTTTGCGAGCAGCCTGATAGGTATCACCAATTACGCCTGAGTTAGGGTCACCCACCTGCTTCGAAAACTCCCAATAAAGCACGCGTTCGCCCATTTCATTTGGGTCTGTCTTTAAGAGGCCTACAATTGATTTACCATTAGTTTTAACTCTGGGGACCATGTTTAAATTTACGCCCGCAAGTTCAGCCACAGTAGGCATAACATCGGCAAATAACCACGGTGTTTCGTCAGTGCGCCCCGCCTCTATTCGCTCAGGCCAATGCACAATCATAGGTACATGAATACCGCCATCGTATAAATCTCGCTTCATACCGCGATAAGGCTCTGAGGCTTTTAAGTATTCAGGATCGGCACCGCCTTCATCATGTGGACCATTATCAGAGGTAAAGAAGATGAGTGTGTTATCAAGTTCACCCATTTCGTCTAACTGCTCTACAATTTGACCAATGTAGTGGTCTAGTGCAGATACCATACCTGCCAATGTAGCGTTGGGCTTGTCAATGGGCTCAGGGTAGTATGAAGCGTACTTGTCGGCTGGGTTTCCGTCTTTCATGCCCGTGTATGGTGTTTCATCGAACGTATACTGCTCGCTAAATTTCTCAGGCACACCTAACTCTGCGTGTGGCGAAGAGTATGCAAGCATAATGAAAAATGGGTTTTCCCGTGGCTGCTTTATATAGTCTATCGCTTCTTTAGTGAATAACTCTTGAGCATAGGCGCCCTTTTTACCACCTTCGTTCTCAGGTACCCGAATTTTTTGACCATCTCTCCATACTATATGCGGATATTGACGGTGCCCTTCTAAAATTGAGTAAAAGCCATACCAAGTATCAAACCCCATAGCAAGAGGGTCTGTAACGCCCATCTGCGACCCAATAGAGTATTTACCAAACAGCGCCGTGTCATAACCACCATGCTTTAGTACATGCGCTAACGTGATATCCATTTCCGTTAACTGCACCGTATTGGAATTATTCGTCATCAAACGACCGTCTCTTCCAGTAAAAAGAGAAACACGGGACGGAGAGCACACTGTGTTACCTGCATAGGCTTGGTCGAAGCGAATACCATTTGATGCAAGCTCGTCAAGATTTGGCGTTTTAATTGGTGTATTACCGTAAGCGCCCACTTGGTTGAAGCCTAAGTCATCAGTAAGAATAAAGAGAATATTTGGTTTATCCTGTGCTGCTGCACTGGAGGAAAGAGATGTGAATAATGCACCAAGTACGCTTATAAGACTAAACCTTAGTTTGTTCATGGTATTTCCTAATTAAAGTTATTATTAAATCGTAAAATTTTGATGACTGCGCACTACTTGAGACAGTGCGCCGTTAATGTTGTCGGCTCAGGTATAAAAGTTCTTCCTTTGTCACGGTTAGGCGGCAGCGCTTCCCAAGCAAGATAAAATCGCTTTCCTGCAGTAGGGAAATTATCATCTGTTACAAGTTGCTTCATCGCCTTTGTGTATAAGGGCATCTCGTTCGATTTGTCGAACGCACGCAAAGCTTGTGGAATTTGTGAGCCAGTGGTCTTGGTCTTAACATCAAGAGAATCAGCTTCAAGAGTGTAAGCGTAAGCTGTACCGTCTAAATCGGCGAAAACCTGAACGTCGCCATTTTCAAGAAGCTTAGCAGGCTGTTTAACCGTTAAAGTAGTCGGGAGGGCTCCCGTCATATTCAACTCTTGACGTGAATCTTTCCAATTAGAGATCTGATAACTTTTCCACTTCCCGTTGTCATTTCTTGCAACGAAAAGTTGGCTATCACCGTTTTCGTCATACGCTTGATATGAGATAAGCGGCCGTGCCTTGTGATCAAAACCGATGGGAGTGTGCCCGTTCAAAATTCCAGAGAACTGTGGCAACGGTACCGCGGCTTCACTATTACTAAGCTTCATCGGGAGAGTGAGTGAAGTACCGTCCGATTTCTGCCAATTGACGAGGTCTTTACTCTTTGCATAAGAAATATCGTGATTAGAGGCTGCTACCGGCGTTTCTCTCCAAACCCAAGAAAGATGAAAGAATCCGTCTGGGCCTAAAACTGGACCCCAAAAATAACCATTCCTTTCCCCTTCACCATCCACTAATGGAGTATCATGCAATCTCTTCCAAGCGTCATTTTTGGTATTAAAAGCATTGTAAATTTCGTTGCCGCTTCCGCTTCGACCATTTCTATATTTGAAATACAGTTTGCCATCAGCATCGTTAAAGAATTCTGGGTAGGTCATACGACTTTCTGTTTCTTTATCCGCCATGAAGTCGACACGCTTTAGGCTGCGAACATCATATGGGTTTTCGCTTTTGAAATACACAATAGGGTTAACGTGCAAATTACCGACAATATGAATAAAACCCTCTTCATCTAAGCCAATAACAACACTATTGTGACTGTCCCAGCCTAAATAACTATCCAACTTTTGGAATATCCAATTACCGGTAGGATAGGGCTTGTAAGCGACACTCATTTGTCTGCTGGCATCATAATACGCCACTATCTGCCTATCGCCTTTTCCCACGTAATCAAAAGCAACTCGATGCCCAGACCAAACACGGTCTATTGCCTCTACTTCAAAGCAATCGGTTTTATCGAACGTTTGCGCAGAAGTTGCACCACAGATAGCAACAGCACACACCACAGTTGACCGACGTAGAAATGTCTTTAATCGCCTCACTGATTCGCCCCAAAACGTTAATTTGTCGTTAATATTTATGGTGACTTTAAACAAATTAACCGTCATTTACAATCTTTTTCACTCATCCAAAGGCGTGCTAAAATTTCAAATCGAAAATTTAAAAAAATTATTTTAAAAGTCATTTAAAAGCAGAAAGATAAGCTAAAACCACCTTATTTCCTGCAGCATAGCCACCTTAGTGAAATTGCTAAACAGACACAAAATACTGCAATTTTTTGCATTCCATTGAAACATTAAGATTTCAAATAACAGCACAAAAGATTGGTTTTGACTTATTATTTACATTTGTGATTAAAACAATGTTAATATCGAAATTACTATTAACTTACGTCGCGAATGGTCTTCAATAATAGATAGTGCGAGGGCGGTGTGAGCAAAATTAGCTAAAGGATGGGATGAACGTGCATAATATTAAGCTGAGGTTTATCAATACAGTGACGGCTTTACTTTTCGTACTAAGCCACTCAGTTAGCGCAAATACAAGTCAGCCAAACATAGTGTGGCTTGTGATAGAAGACATGAGTCCACTATTACCTATGTATGGTGACGATACGATAAAGGTGCCGAATATATCGCGTTTGGCAAATGAGGGACTTGTTTACAATAACGCATTTTCAACCTCCGGCGTGTGCGCACCTAGCAGAGCAGCACTAGCAACTGGCCTCTATCCCAGCAGTTTCGGTGCCAACAATATGAGAACGTATTCTAACACAAAGGAGACTGGCCTGCCCAAGTACGAGGCAGTTCCTCCTCTTCACTCAAAGATGCTAAGCCAATTATTAAGAGAGGCTGGCTACTACACCACCAATAATTATAAAACGGATTATCAATTCAAAGCCCCAAAAACCGCATGGGACGAAAATGGGATTTACGCCCATTGGCGTAACCGGCCATCAGATATGCCGTTCTTTTCTATCTTCAACTTCACTACCACACATGAATCAGGCTTATTCGAACCATACGGAATTAGGAAGCTAGAGCAAAGACACTATTTTTCAAGCGACGCTGAGCAAATATCACAACTGCCTAATGATCATCGAGTTAAAACCGATGAAGAAACCACGCCTATCCACATAGACAAAGCAACTGAGTTTCCTGTCCCACCTTACTTACCAGATACAACAACAGTGCAACACGACCTATGGAAGGTTTACAACAATTTAGCCGAAACTGATAAGCAGATTGGCGCAATAATAGAAGCATTAGAAGAAGATGGGCTGATGGATAATACCATTATTGTTTTCTACTCCGACCATGGAGGGCCGATGCCCAGGCAAAAACGTCTCATCTACGATAGCGGGCTAAAAGTTCCTCTTATTATTCGCTTTCCTAAAGGCTACAAAGCTGGAACTATCGAGGAGCGCCTCGTGTCTTTTGTCGATTTTGCGCCTACAACATTAGCCATGGCAGGTATTCCGATACCTGAATATATGCAAGGTAAAAACTTTTTTAACACGACGAATGAAAGAAAGTACATTTACGCTGCAGCGGATAGATTTGACGGTATTACTGACACAATACGAGCGGTTAGGAGCCGCTGTTATAAATATATCCGTAACTACCGGCCTGATACCCCTTATTATCTTCCTGTCGCATACAGAGAAAAAATACCGTCCATGCGAGAATTACTTGAATTAGATGCGACGAACAAACTCAATGAAGCACAGGGTCAATGGTTTAGAGAAACGAAAGATGCTCACGAACTTTTCAATGTTTGTAATGATCCTAATGAGCTATCAAACCTTGCCTACATTAAGAATTATCAAAATAAACGTAAGGAAATGGAGGCCGCTTTACAAAACTGGTTATCTGACATTGGTGATAACCCATTGATGAAAGAACGACAACTCATCCATGCACTTTGGAACGGCGAACCCACACAGCCTAAAACCCAAGCACCAACCATCGCTACCGAAAACGGTAAGGCAGTAGTAACCAGCGAAACACCAGGCGCTTATATTTCTTTTCGCATAAAAGACGATACGTCTTCCTCTAAATGGCAAATGTATAGAAAAGACCAGGCTATCAAGCTGGGCACTATAGAAGCTATCGCTCATAGGCCAGGATATCTCGAAAGCGCCCCATCAACATTGACCATTGAAGCAAACTGAAAATAAAGGATTTAAAAATGCGTGCTGTAATAACATTTTGGCTTGCCATCGCGACAGTTATTTTCATAGGGGCCTGCTCGTCCTACTCGCACACTGAAAACGATAAACCCATTTCACTAACCGTTGGTGAAGGGTTTACTAACCCCCTTGGCTATTACGAGAACACTCCCCGCTTTTCTTGGCGCCAATCATTAAATAGCGGAAAATCAACCCGTCAATCAGCGTATCAAATTCAAGTGGCTTCAACGGTTGAAGATTTGATGAACAATCCTGATAAATGGGACAGTGGAAAGGTAGAATCTGCGTCGATGGCCTGGGTGGAGTACAACGGCAAGGAAATCGCATCAAGAGATCAAATATTTTGGCGGGTTAGATTTTGGGATGAGCACAATGTGCCTTCAAAATGGAGCGATGTTGCTGAAATCGAAATGGGATTGCTCGAAAACGCAGACTGGAAAGCCTCATGGATCGGGGCAAATGAAACAAAGGCCACAGCACCCGTTTCTCAAAGCATTCTAGCAACGCCACAATACTTCAGAAAGCAGTTTTCTGTGGATAAAAAAGTTGTTAAAGCTAGGTTGTACGTAACCGCCAAAGGTGTTTTTAAAGTTTACCTAAATGGTGAAGACTTAACTAAAAATGACGCACTCCCACCGGGCTGGACTCCTTACGAAAAACGTATTGAAACGCTTACCTATGATGTAACCTCGCTGATTAATGAAAAGGATAATGCGCTTGGAGCAATTATTGCGGGTGGTTGGTATTCAGGTCGAATTGCAGATCTTAAAGAAACTGACCACTCTAAGCCACCGCGCTTCTTAGCCCAGTTAGAGATCACTTATTCAGATAACTCTACCAAGCGCGTTACATCAGATAACGCGTGGAAAGCAACGCAGTCTGGCCCCATCCGTTTTGCCAGTAATTATGATGGCGAACGGTACGATAAAACATTTGCCATGGATGGATGGACGACCTCTGGGTTTGATGATGCTAAGTGGAATACTGTAATTACCGACCCGTTAACAGAAGGTACACTTTTACGCCCTAAACGCCATTTGCCTGTACGGAATATAAAGCAACTAACACCGCGCTCATTTAAACAAGTAAGTAGCGATACTGTGATCTATGACTTTGGCCAAAATATGGTTGGAGTGCCGTCTATTACACTACCGGTTAAAGAGGGAAAGCAGGTGACTCTTCGTTTTGCTGAGGCACTGCACAAAGGTAAATTCTATACAGAGAACTATCGTTCTGCACACTCTACAGATTATTACCTTCCCGCAAAGAGTGGTGTAGCTGAATATACACCTACTTTTACTTTTCATGGGTTTCGCTATGTTGAAGTATCAGGTTTTGACGAAACTAAAGCTCCCGTGAATAGTTGGATTGTCGCTAACGTTCAGCACTCCGATATAAAACTATACAATAACTTTTCAAGCGCTAACCCAAAGCTAAATAAATTGTTTGAGAATATAAATTGGGGACTAAGGGGCAATTTCTTTGATATTCCCTTGGACTGCCCACAGCGGGACGAAAGACTTGGCTGGACAGGCGACGCCAATGCTTTTATTGCGCCCTCTATGTACATGGCTGATGTATATGGTTTTTGGTCTGCCTACTTAACTAGTTTACGCGAAGAACAAACCGAAGACGGATTTGTGCCGCTTTATGTTCCGTTTGTAAAATGGATAAACTGGACGTCTTCAGGCTGGGGTGATGCCGCCACTATACTCCCGTGGGAGCTTTACATGATGACCGGCGATAAAAAAATTCTAGAAGATAGTTACCCGTCCATGAAAGCTTGGATTGATTATCATGAGAGCCAAGCTACAAATAATATCTCAAGCATGATGACTTTCGGTGACTGGCTGCAACCGTATCCCGAAAAAGAGGGTAAGGGTGCCAATCGAGGAGACACTGACTTTTCACTGATTTCAACAGCATTTTTCGCTCGCTCGGTAGCTTTGACACGAAAAGCGGCGCTAGAGCTTGGTTTCGAAGAAGATGCAAAGCGCTTTGAGGAAAAGCGCAGACACTTGGCACAAGCATTTAGAAGAGAGTTTTTTGATAACAATCTAAATGTACTCAAAGGGAAAGAAACACAGACAGCCTATTTACTTGCGCTTGCATTTGACCTACTGCCCCAAAAAGAAATAGAAATAGCGCAAACTAAATTGATCTCATTACTGGAGAGTTCCAACACACATTTGAGAACAGGTTTTCTCGGCACGCCGCTGCTTGCAGACGTTTTGCAAAATGCTGGCCGCACCGACCTCGTCTATGAGTTATTGTTTAAAGAAACGTACCCATCATGGTTTTACTCGATTAATAATGGCGCAACTACCACGTGGGAACGTTGGAATTCTTATTCGTTAGAAGAGGGTTTTAATCCGCAGGGAATGAACTCACTAAATCATTACGCTTATGGCACTATTTCGAGATGGTTTTACGAGGGGATCCTTGGCGTAAAGCCAGCGTTACCAGGCTTTAAAAAAGCGGTAATATCTCCTCAGTTAACCTCCAAACTTAGTTTTGCCGAAGGCTCTATACGCACGCCTAACGGCATTATAGACGTAAGCTGGACTAAGAGCACCGAGGGCTTTGAAGTGTTGGTGACTGTTCCTTTCAACACTACTGCTGAATTTATTCCACCCGCGCATTATAAAATAGTGGGGGCTATAACAGCTAAAAACGAACCTGTAGCTCAATGGAACAAGCTAGGTGCTGGCAAATATCAATTTCGTCTAACGGAAGATGAGGAAAATACTGGAAGTAACTTATGACAAAGGGCCCTTTTCAAACATTGAACGTACTTACTTGCTTAATATTTTCACTAGTTACAACCAATCTTAGCTTTGCAAGCGAGCGCGACTCAATAGTTGTTACAGAAAATGGAACAGCGGTAATAGAAGCAGAAAACTACTCTGCTCAACATAAAGCTGATACTCGGCGCTGGATTGTGTTTAACCGTAAAAGCAACAGTGCCCATGGTTTTGCAGATAGTGACAAACCCCATTTGGGTGCCAGTAGCAATGCGTACATTGAGCTGTTACCGGATACTAGAACAAACCATTTCGAAACTTTAGTGCATGATGTTAATTTTTCTGCCACGCCAGGTAAGTTAGCTGTTCTAACCTACCCTGTTTATTTTGATGCCCCAGGTAGATATTTCGTTTGGGCAAGAGCCTTTAGCTCAGGGAGCGAAGACAACGGTTTACATGTAGGTCTCAACAATGCATGGCCTCTCAGTAGTCAAAGGCTTCAGCTATGTGAAGGCAAAAACAAATGGACGTGGTCTTCTAACCAAAGAAGAAAAGACAACCATTGTGGAACACCAAACACTATCTGGTTAGATATACCTGAAAATGGTGTACACAACATCACAATATCTATGCGAGAGGATGGCTTTGAGTTAGACAAAATTATTCTGACCAAAGACCCTAATTATAAGCCCGAGGGCATAGGCCCAAATGAAACAAGACGCCAACCTTCACCCCTTCCAGCAAAAGAAACGTTTGTTGGCATAGAAGAATACAGCCTTATTTTAGAGGCTACGCAAAATTTTGAGTCTGCTGGTGATATCCCCTTCTATAAAGACCACAGAAATAGAGCCCTGGGTATTGATGCCAGAGAAACACAGTATAGAAACGTGTGGGCTACATCTAAATTAGAAGTTCCTGAAAAGATGTGGGGTAAAAAAGCGATAGCTAGCCAGAATTTTAAGAACGTCATATTGGTTACACTAGGTGAAATAGACGGTGAGTCATCTTACAGAGTCCTACTGAATGGCAACGAAATCGGTAGCTTTACCAATAATGAAACCACCATTGATTATCAAGAAAACTATTTTAACTTAGGCTCACTCACGTTAAAGCCAGGTGACATTATCACCGTTCAAGCAAAGGCAGTGACCAACGGAAAAATTCCTGAAAATGGTGGCACTGCGTATGCCAGAGGAAGATGGCGCGGGCTGGTGTTTCAAAAATAGTTTTAGTGTGCAATAACTGGAGAGATTACGATGAAATACCCCTCAATTTTTAGCCTATTTACCGCACTTTTGATGTTGAACGGATGCACGTCAACTCAACCTTTGTTGGATGACTCACTGTATAACTTCAACAATGTATATGAGGATGGTGAAGCAACCTTTGTTGATGGTGAGCTTCAGCTTATATCAGAGAACAATTGGTTCTTCTCAACCAAAAAGGTTTACGAAGACTTTGTACTAGAAGCAGAAGTCAAAATGCCTGATACCTCTGAATACAGTAATTCAGGAATAATTTTTCGAGGCCAAATTGTTGACACCGACAAAGGTAAGCAAATTGTCGGCTATCAAGTAGATATAGATCCCAGTGATAGAAAATGGACAGGGGGATTCTTCGATCAGGGCCGCAGAAAATGGTTGTACCCCAGCCACCCTACCCGTTCTCACCCTGATGAAGACTTTGTTACCAACTACTTAGGTGAATGGAGTAGAGAGCAAGGCGACGCCTATAATCACTTAGCATGGAATAAGGTCAAAATTGTGTGTAAAGGTTCCGATATAAAAATCTTCATTAATGACCTACTAACAACCCATGTCAAAGATACAAAAGACCGTAAAGGTGTGATCGCTTTCCAGCACCATGGTAGTAAAGCGTATAAGGAAAAGCGGGACAAGAGTAACATTGTGCGCTTTAGAAACATTACGATTACTCCCATATAGTAACAAAGGGGAGAAATGATTCTTCGCCCAAAGTGTATTGAATGTACCGGAAACTGATTAAACCTTCACATCATTATATCTAGCCACAATCTGAAACTGGTAAAGTAAATGCGCTTTTTTTCATTGAATTGAAGGTCCGCTTGTCTTAAGCACACTATATTCGCTGAATCATTAAGCTCTGCTTCACTGACATCTTCACCGTTAAATGAGGGGCGCGTGTGAATTATCTCTCAACAGAACTAAGCCTAGATCTGCAAACCTCACTCTACAAAACGCAGAGCCCGCGCTAAAGCTTGAGGTTAACGATCGTTTCTTTAATGCAGTTATGAAATATCTCCTTAACCATACGCACCTCTCCAGCTTTGCCAGGGTGCTGTTCTTCATTTTTAATAACATTCATTAAATGACTAACATTTTGCTCGATAGCTTTTGTCATTTTTCTCACCTGAACCGCCGCCAAAGAAGCGGGGACACGTAACTCCTCAGCAAATTCCATAATGTTTGCTTCAGACAATTCTCCCAAGAATTGTGCTTTCCCCATGGGCTGGGACAATTCATGATCCATGTGTTTATGCGGTAATTCATATATCGCCGTCGACAACAAATCATAATGTGGGGTCATAACTACGTCAGAGTCTTTGATGAAGAATGAAAGGTTTTTCAGATGAGCGTCGCCATTGCCAACGAACGCATTAAATAAAGCCCAGCGAAAGATATCCAGCGTTGTTTTGGCCTTCATTCTAGAGAGCTGCGCCAGTTTGTTTAAACTCTCTGCTGTACTGTTAGGGTATTTCATATTTGGTGCAAGATTGAGTAACTGACAACCATCTAGAACATGGCAACGATGTTGGTTAGGGTACAAACCTACGCGGTCAAACCGCTCTATAAGGTATACAGGCTCTGGCAAATAGCGAATATCTACCGAAGGGACGTCTAAACCACAAAGCTTTGCCAGCTTCATGACAAACCATTCATTCCTAACGGTATGGTAATAAACATCTGGCGAAGAATGTTCAGGTTTAAGGATGTGAGTGGACGGAAAAAACCCAGAAGGCTCCAGAATTTCACCGTCGCGATAGATAACCAGCATCTTGTGCTGCGCGCCAGCTACAGACATTCTTTTACGCTCAGCGCGGTTCAAAGGCGCTTTTGGCAAATTTTTTATTCGCTCACTCACTTCTTCGTAAGTAAGTGAATGTACTTCACCTCGTGTAAGCTGCTCGCCTTCCGGCAACAAAGTTATGGCGCCAGCGGATTCAGCACCGGCAACTTTGAGTAATCCAAAGGCATCTTCTATTGGCACTCTCACGTTTTTTGCCAGCAAATCACGCGCTTTCTCTTCGGGTAACAGGTTGTCAAAAAACCACTGCACCGGACGATAGGTACCGCCGTCGATGTGCTTCCCTTCTCGCAAAGGAATATGAGGAGACAGCGGGTGGCGATTCTCGCTTACCAACCAACCTGGCGCGTACTCAAATCCCCAAATGTTATTCTCGTCAGTCAATTTGCCAACGAGCGTATCATCCACATATACATCAAGAGCTCGGTTCATAAATCAATGCCGTCGATGATTTGTGACATCCGTTTTCGTTGTGCATCTGAAAGTGCCTCTTGTTGAATTGGAACATCGATGGTGACCGTGATCCCCAATGAATCCAAAACTCGCAACACTCGACCTAACTCAACCGTCGGCTTGCCATTCTCAAAATCACTCAGAAACGTTGTACCATTGGAAGACAACGAGGCAGCAGACATCTGATCAAGACCCTGCGTCTTTCTGACTAATTGCGCGGCTTTACCCAATTGTTTGGCATCTTTAACTGAAAATTTCACACAACACCCTCAAATATATGCGTTCGCGGTTATCTTATAAAAGATGAGACAAATAGCAAGTGTTTATATGCGTTCGCGGTTAAATCAGTTTTAATTTATGATAAAACCCAAGTAAAACCGCGAGTGCGGTTATATTAGTATCAATTATGAATTGATATCGGATAGTCATGCAAAGTAAATTCTAGTTGAAGGCGATTAATATTTATCGGGACACCGAAAATAACACTTTAATTACGGGGAAAGCCTTCGGCGGGTAAGAAATAGAACCAAATAGAAACACGATACCGAGTCCCTATCGGTACCGACATACCTTTACAAGTCGCTCAGTTGAAATGATGACTCTTTGGAGTGGTGGGAAAGTTAAAACCGATATGCTACCACTAAACGAGATTGCACTTGAGTTTGGCTCAATGGAATACCCAGTTGGACTCTATTGTCCGCTCTATTTTCATTTCGATGATACTCTGCGCCAAATTCCCAGTGACGATCGTATTGATAACGCCATGCTAGGGTTATTCCGTAGCCGTTACTGCTATTTTGATCCTCCGGCATGGAGTCATCCTCTCGAACATCAAACCAGTCGTAACGCAGAGTCACTGAATGCTTATTAAAAGAATACCGCCCAGCTAAGTACCACGCCGTGAAATCAGCTCTGACAATATTAGGGCCCATATCTGTCGCCCCATCCATAATCTGAAACATCAACCGCCATTGGCTGTCGAAACTGTGTTGTAGGGCAAGCGAATGAAATTTGGTGTGCCAAGCATACAAACGCGCCTGATTAATTACACTGGGATCGGCTCTATTGTCGTAAAAATAATACCGTGCTTCTGTGGTTCTAAAATGGCGCAAATGAAAACCAATGTATGCCCCCCATCGGCCGTCAATTTCGGTGAAAGGCTCCACCCATGCAGGTGAATTAATCGCGTTCTCATTAATAACTGAAGGCAGCCTCGCAAAGTTTACTCTGTCTGAATGGAGACTTTGCCTATCATGCATCGCAAAACCTCGCCATGTCAAAAGAGAGCCCAAGGGGTCATTGCCTTTAAACGCTCCTAACGTGGCTTCCCAGCTCCAAGGGCTGCGACTCGCTCTGCCATTTTCAAATACGCTCAACTCCCCACCTACGTTTCTTAACTCCTCACCTATCCAGCTATTTATCGCAGATTGGGTATAGGTGTAAGGAGAAAGCCAGCCCTCAGCAACGTTTTCAATCGACATCGAGGGGTAGAAAAACCCTAGCCTCGCCTTGACCTTTATCTTATTTGGCATTAGGGGTTTGTAGCGAAGAAACGCCTGAGTAAAGCCGAGGTGCTCAACGCCATCTTCATATGCGTTGAGCACGGCGTCTACAGACCAATGACTATTTAAATCAAAGTGGGTTCTGATAAATGCCTGTTGAGATTGAAATCCTTCGTTTTCAGGCCGAAGAATACCGGTACCATTACTTTGCCAAGTTGGTAGTTTGTCAGCATCAACAATAGCGACTTCAACACGACCAGATAATATTTGCGCACTAGCCGGCGCACAGATAGCAACACAAATTAATAACAGTAGAATCCGATACTTCACTGTCTTCCTTTTTCTAAAATAAGTACATTGCAAAAAGTTAGCGCGTGTCGCCGTGTGTTTCTAGCCATTGTGTAATATCTTTTGCTGGTAGTGGTCGACTCAGGTGAAATCCCTGAGCTGTCGAACACCCCATGTCACGGAGCAATACAACCGAATCCTCATTTTCAACTCCTTCTGCAACTGTACTCAGCCCAAGGTTTTTTGCCAACGCAACAAGCGTTTTAACCATTACTTGATCTTCTTCGTTGGTAGCAAGCTCTAATACAAATGCTTTATCAATCTTAATCTCATCGACAGGCATTTTTTTCAGCTGTGCCATTGAAGAAAACCCGGTACCAAAATCGTCGATCGAAAGCTTAATCCCCATTCGACTTAGCATGTTCAGCGAGTTGATTGCCACTTCAGGATCGCCCATTACTGCACTCTCAGTCACCTCAAGGATCAGCTTATTAGGTGCCATAGTAAACTCAGACAATAACGCAGATACAGTATGTGGTAGTGATAAGTCAGTGAGATCCACAGCAGAAATATTGACCGCCATTGCAATGTCAATACCTATACTTCGCCATTGAGCATATTGCTGGGCAGCTTCTCTCAACGCCCACTTAGTTACATAGCGTATAGCGCCGGTTTGCTCCGCTAAAGGAATAAATTCATCTGGTGAGATAAAGCCATGCTGAGGGTGTGTCCAACGTATCAAGCACTCAACGCTATGAACTGTTTCACTAATCAAATCCATCTTTGGTTGATAATACAACGTCAGCTGACCTTGATTAAGTGCGTCTTTTAATTCGCTCATTAACCGCAATCGCAAAACCGAGAACGTATTTAATTCTTCATGATAAAGCACATAAGGCTTATGAGAATCTTTACTGGCATGAAGGGCAATATCAGCCGCCTGCATCAAATCACTCGGTTTAGCGCCGTGCTCGTTGTAGCGGGCTCCGCCAATATTAACGTTTATATTTAGCGAAAGTGAGTTAATAGTAAACGGACCATTAAAAAGACTTAGCAACTCTTCCATTAGTTGCTCAACATTTTCATCTTCAGTGTCGATGACAGCAAACTCGTTTCCACCTAAACGGGCAATAAACATATCGCGACGACAACCACTGCGTAAACGTTCTCCAACCATGAACAGCAACTTATCACCGCTGCTATGTCCAATAGTGTCGTTTATTTCTTTAAATCTCGCTATATCAATTAACACCACCGAAAACATATTTTTTGGATAATTAATCATCCGCTCTTCGAGCAATTGAATAAAGCGGTTACGGTTGGGCAGAGACGTTACACTGTCAAAAAATGCCAGTCTTTCTATCTCTTGCTCTCTTTTAACAATTGCACTTTGCATAGAGCTGATAGCATTAGAAAGAGTGTTAACCTCAGCTGCTCCCTCTTTTGGAAACTTAGTAACATGCAAGCCTTGACGTATTTTCTCTGTTAAACCTACCAAAATAAGAATCGGCCTAGTAATGCTATTAGAAATCAACATTGCAGCTATTAAAGCAATAATAGCAGCAACAATTAGCAAACCGATTAAGCGCCCTAGTAAACTGTTGTAAGACAAGTAGGCGTTGCTCTCTATTGTGGATAACATAAGTAATATTGTTGCGTTTTGAGTGCTGCCTAACGAGCTCACGTAATAAACATAATGTTCGTTTGAAAGGTAAGCATCTTGTAATTCGCTGCTTGCATTTGTAAGCACATTCGAAAACTCTTGTTGAATGGAAGTATCATAAATAGAGGCTAGATAAGTTGATGAATTCTCTGTTTCACGCAATAAACTTACGTCCATTGTGGTGAGACGCGTTAGGTCATCATCAATTAATCCTTCGATGGGCTTAGCAAATACTATCCATGCCATCGCATCTCTAGAACGTGGCGTGTTTTTCACAGCGACCGATTTAGCTAGGAAAATATCGCCATTAATCTCTGCCCATGTTATGCCCTCAACAGCGAGTTTCTCTACATCCAGACTTTCTATCGAAATAAAACCCTTCGAGGTAGATAGTACTTTGCCTTTATCATCAATAACGGCAAACTCTTCTGCCCCAAAGCGGTCTGCGAAATTACGCATGCCAAGCGTGAGCGACTGTGCTTGAGTATCCGCGCTTAATATTAAACCTTTCACACTAAAATCCGCAGCGAGATTAGTTGCGGAAGATTGCAAAACATTAGCGACTTCTCGAATATAATCATTGATTACTCGACTTGATGTTTCGGCATTCGTTTTTAACAACCCCGTTGAATGAGTAAACGTTGCATGCTGAACAATATACAGGGTAAATAGCACTATCACTAATACGATAGTTAAGAAGCTCGCCATTAATGTCGTGCGTAAATTTAAGGCGCGACCAAACAAAGATTTAATCATATTCGGTAAAGCCCTCAACCGCATCATATTCAACTAAACTCGGCAATAAAGGCGAGAATAGCGAAAAACTAACGGCAATATCATCCTTACCAATGGTCAGGTTCGACTGTCTGGCAGTATCACTGTCAGACAGTCTCGGATGCCAAATCGATAGCGTGTAATTGCCATCAGGTACCGTAATGATAGCTTTACCCTCACTGTTCGATTGCGCAAAATACGGTGTATCTGCAACATAAATGTAGCCCAACATCCAGTCATGTACGTTGCAACCAAGTTCCACAACGCCTGGGGTATTAAAAAGCTGAGGTTCCACTTCTAGTTCACTGTAAAGCTTTAACTCAAAAGTTTTTGCAGGTGAAAACGAATAGACATGGTGCTGAACATTATCTGAATTAGGAAACTTAACCTTTGTGCCTTGTTGCACAACCAGAGTGTGAGGAACAAACTCTCTGTTTATTTGGTCCATAATTGCAATAGCTTGCTCACCAGCAACTGCGTTCGATTTATCATCATTGTGTAGTAATGCAACTATATTAGTGAGAGGCTTTCCTTGCTTGTCAGTAATGAATACGGACACTTGTGCAGCATAAGATGAAAAGGTCAAATTCGTTGCTAGTAAAATTACGCTTAACTTAGTATATAGGTAGGTCACATAGCTTTCCTGTAAGAGTTCGATAGAATTATATAACGGTCAAGCGCAATTAAATTTTCAATAATTTAGCATAGCTGTATAAAAGAGTTGTGCTAGTAGAACTTCGCGGCTTGTCTTATCGTCTATTTTATAAGCTCGCGAGCTACCAAAATATCTAATTCGCAATGTTGGTGAAAGCACGCCGACATAATAAAGCATCAACAAGTCGTATTTAGGCTGAAACGTCAGCCCCGATAACCATAAACAATTGCTATCTGGATTCTAAAGAGATTTGATATTTTGAACTTATACAAACGGCTGTAACTCGTAACGGCTACAGCCTTTTTTATTGCTAAAGTGAATTAGTGCCAAAGGTTTGGATTAAAACACCATTTGGTTTTTACCTTTCGGGCCATCGTAGTCGTATTTAAACCAGTCTACATCTATATAACCGTCGTCCTTTTTCTCATTCCAAGAAAAGAACCCTAGTCTATCCCCCGTCCACTTACCAAAGCTTATGGTAAAAGTTGGGCCGAAAGCGCGATAGCTTTTGCCATCTAAGCTATATTCGTAAGTTGCTTTGTTTCTCGCATTGGAGGTTCTTACATACAGCGTGTCGCTTTCTATTATTGGGCCTACTTCTTTTTGACTCATTCCATCCATGTAAAACAAACGAGTTGTACCATCTTCTAGGCCTTCCACGCCTAATAGGTTAAACGTTCCGCCGTATCTAACAAAACCCGCTAATTGATTTGGGGCTATACCGCTAATATCGAACTTCGCTACAGCTGTGCCCGTCGTAATGCCCATTATACGTTGGCTAAGGGTGTTACTAACGCGCCAGAAATCGCCATCTGAACCATCATTATTAGTCCATTCGTTAATTTTTGGTCCGTACTTAGCGCCTTGCGGTAGCACCTTGCTCGCTTTAAGCCTTAACCAGCCGTCTCGCTCTTTTAGCGACCAATGACTATCTCTTGGATTATGATTCCACTCCCACTGTGGACCTAATTTACTGCTGGCAAAGTCGTCGTCGGAACGAGGTGCTGCAACGGGATAACCTTCTATAGGTTTTTTAAACCGCTTAACAGGCTCGCCTATGCCGTCATTATCTTCATCCACGCCAATAATTGGCCAGTCGTTTGTCCATGTCACTGGCTCTAGGCTTTGTGGACGGCCCTGAAAAGGAATATCGTCATTTTGTATAAGCTGGTGCATATACCACCAGCTGCCGTCAGGAGCTTGCATCAAACCGCCTTGACTAGCGCTGCGGTTACCAAATTCAGTACCTTTCTCTAGCACAGTTTTCACTTCATAAGGCCCATAAATACTTTCTTTCGAGCGTAAAACTAACTGCTTTCTGTCGTTTTTAGGGTTTTTTACACCTGGCTTTGTCGATTTGTCGCCCATGGTCCATTGCGCCATAAAGATGTACCAAAACCCATCTTTCTTATAAATCTTGGCAGCCTCGGCCCCCATACCTGTATATACCAACTTACCTTCATCGAGTATTTTAGTGCCGTCCCAGCTCATACGGTAGATACGGTTTTCATTACCTTCAATAGTATTGTCAGCACTTTTTTGCTTAGCGCCAGAGTTAACAATAATGTAGGCTTCGTGACTATCCTCGTCCCAAAATACAGCAGGGTCATCTAACACATCGGCTTTGGGCAGCATCATGATTGGCTCGCTCCACGGGCCTTCAATATTATCGGCGGTTGTAACCATTAATCCGTGTTGATAGTCTATTTGATACACATACCATTTCCCCTCGTGATACGCTAAATCACCAGCCCACACGCCAAACGAATAACCGTTCATGCGGTCCCAGTTGTATTCCGGCGCCCAAGATAGACTGGAAAAAGCATGACCAACGTTTTCCCAGTTCACCATATCCTTTGATTTAAGAATGGGCATTCCCGGGGACATATGCTGTTTCGAAGTAATCATGTAATACGTATCACCCACTTGCTCAATATCTGAGTCTGGGTAGTCGGCGTTTAAAATGGGGTTGATATAAGTTCCGTCGCCCTGATCACCAAAGCTTCCCGTAGTACCTTGTTTCATATACTTGTTTTCTACAGAAATTGTGCTCGAGGCATCTACCTGACAACCGGAAAGTGTTGTAAGTAAAACAGATGCAATACCTAATTTCTTAAAATTCATTTGCTTAAACGTGTCCATAAAATTCCGCTGCTCAAAAGTAAGGATTATCAGGGCGATTGGTTAACAATATTTACATAATGACACATTTTGATTACCATTGACAATTAGCAATCATTTACAATCACAAAGTGCTTTATTCAATGCGTCTGGAGTTACTTTGGTACTTAACATTAAAGGGTCTTCTGTGAAATCGTTGATAAATATAGTGGCAGCAAGCATTGTGCTTAGTGCTTGTAATCCAGCATCTCTTACTACTAAGCAGGAGGAGCCTTCGCCTCTTCAGCACATTAATTTACCTGCCGGTACACTTGCAGTGGTAATCGACGGTAATTCCCCCGACCCTGATGACATTGGCGCTACTCCAGTTTTATTAGCATTACTCGATAAAGCCAACGCTTCCGACAGATTGGTACATATTTCTCACTCTTGCGATTTAGACCCTTTTAGGAATAAAGCTCGGTATCAAATAGACTCGGATGACGAGAGTAGACGTCAGCGTGTACTCGACAGTTCTATCAACCGCGCGCTACATGTTTTTGGTCCCTTCGAAAACACTGAAAAGCTGTTTAATTGCAGAACGGAACAACAAGGTGCAATAGAAGATTTAACGTTAGCCATAAATAGGGCGACCGCTGAAAGACCTTTATGGATTATTGAAGCAGGTGAACCTGATGTGATTGGCTATGCCTTAAAAGAGTCAGAAGTAAGCAAGCGACAATATGTAAAAGTAGTGTCCCACCACCCTGCAAATGACAACAGCGGTGACTTTTTTACCTGGCAGCAAATTCTAGATTTCGGTGTTGAAGAATACCAAATAGGCGATCAGAATGTAGGTTTACAAACTTCAATAAGCGCATGGGATTGGGCTAAAGATAGTAAAGACGAAGGTATCTCTCTTATTTACGAAATGCTCGAATATGCGGAACAAGATGGTATCGTTCCTTTTCAAGCGGGCAAATTTGATAGCTCCGATGCCGGTATGATTTATTGGTGGATAACGGGTGCAGATAATGGAGGGGACAATAAAGCCACACCAGACAATATAAAGGCAACATTGCTACCTTAAAATCCCTCATTCTTACTTTAAAAAGTTTAAACAAAATATCCTTTTATTTATAAGTTTACAGGCGGCTCAGACTTACTTATTAGCATGGTAGAACAACATCCATTAGCGCTATCATTTAATGAGTTCGTGAAATTTGATAATACAAATGTAGCGATGTCATTTACTTGCTTGGAGAGTTGTTATGTTGAAAAAGGTTTTAGTTTTATCGTCGTTGTTTTTTTTTAGTTTTTCCAGTTCTGCTACAATGGTGTTTGTGGAAAATCTTATCGTTGCGCCAAAACAAAGTAATATTTTGCAAGGAACCGCTGCTCCATTTTTTAGTATATTAGATTTTGGCGTATTAGAGGCGAAACCAGGTACATCATCATTACTACCAAGTTTTTTATTCCCAGGCGATGAGACTGTACTGGGATTTCAGTCCAACAGTGTATCGAATAGCTCTACATCAAGCGAGGTCGTTGGTTCCGATGGAACAAGAACCAGAGTGGATCGAGAGTTAAGAGCTTCGACGACGAGATTGCTTCAAGGCGTTGACATATTTAGCAGCGTAGGCCTAAGTGGCTTCTCAGATAGCTTGCTTTCTATCCGTTCGGGAGCGTTATTTTTAGACTTCAGTAACATTGAGCTTTTTGATTTCTCCGAACTTATATTAACAGTAACATTTTCATCAGAAACCATAGTGGAAGTGCTTTCTGAAACACTGAATGAGATTCAGCCAGCAACACCAGTTAACGCCCCATCATCGTCTTATTTGTTGTTGATGTTAGTAACAATTTTATTAATGGTTCAGAAGAAATCAATATCGCCTAAAGTGACTTCGTCGTTCGCTTAACAAAAACGACAATTAATTATATCCAGTTCCCCTAAACCTTTGCCCACACCAACGGATGGTAGGGCCTTTTTTACTACAATCAAATTAAACAGTCATCACTGTCATTTTCTTTTTTTTCTAGTAATTTTTCAATTCTTTGAGGGACAGATTCTTCAATAGGTATTTGCATAATCAGTTTTGTATTCGTATCACAGTAGTCAATAATACTTTCAAGAAACTTGTCGAGCTCCGATAAGGCTGTTACTCCGACTTCAACAATAAACGTAGTGACACCCGTAACATTATATATTTTTATTACCTCGTCCATCCCTAATAGTATGGACTTTAGTTTTCTCTCACTCGCTTTATGGACCTCACACTCCACCAATGCCCTTATTGGCAAACCAAGTTTTTCAAGATTAATGATCGGTTTATATCCAGTTATTACACCTTGTTCTTCTAATTTTTTTACACGCTCAGCGACTGCGGGCGCTGACAAGTGTACTTTCTTTGCCAGTTTAGAATACGAGATTCTAGCATCCAAAGATAATTCTCTGATAATTCTTAAATTCAATCTATCCATTACTATCAACACCGCTAAAAATACATCTACTATATAGACAGACATTAAGCCCAATATATTTCAATATTCATTCGATTTTGATAAAAAACAGCTAGTTTTATTTAGACTTTAGTCTAAACAATATGAAGTGAAAGGTTATTCCAATTTTTACCTTTAAAAACAATTTTCTAATGACTAGAGCTCTATCATCCTTTGTTCAGAAAATACGCGTTAATGTTAAAGTATCACGCTGAATATAATTGAAGTCATGAGTAAGGCAGTCCATGCATTCAACAACTTTAGATAACCTCATAAGACGATTTACGCTGATAGAAATTTTACATAAGAATGACTCACTACCGAATTTATTAAACAAGTGCTTGCAGGAAGCAGAAAGCTTTTTTGAGGAATTTAATTTCTACTTAATCGCGTGTTCATCCAATAAACTAAATGTACTCTACAAATCGAGTACTGAGTCTCCAATTACAATCGATAGAATACAAAAAAGCATAAAATTTTTTAGTTCATCAGAAGAAAGCAAAATTCTAATTAGTTACTCCAAACACAAGGTGCTTTATCAATCGTTGCCGTCAAATTTTCACATTGCCATTTCATTCCCTAAAGACAGCTATTCGGACTCAATACGCACTGAGTTGACAGCTATGATTATTGAAATTTCAATACTCATAGCAAAAAAAGATTCAAAAATGTTGCTTGGTAATGCAGTGAAGGTCGAAGATGGTATAAAAATTAGTGACTTCGAAACGTTCTACCGAACCTTGACAAGTCTATTTATCGAAGATAAATCATCTTGTTACTCAGCATTAATCTTTATTGACTTCGAGCGTTTCAGCTCCGCAAAAGATGTGATTCGTTTCTCGTTTAACGATAACATTCTGTCAACGATCTTAGAGCATATCAAAGTCAGTAACGACGAAAACGTATTAATGGCAAAGGTAGAACACGACTTACTCGCCATACTCATAAAAGATTTTACACAATTAGAATCTGTAGCATTTGAATATATATCCAAAGCAACGCAGGATTTCAGGATTAAACTCAAAGAACAACTAAAAATTGATTCACAGCGATTTTTTCTGACCTTTAAAGCAGGAATAAGGTTGTTTAATCGAATGGATTTTAGTGATATTGAACCAGAGCGCAAAGCTAAGGCATTAATCAAGCAAACAGAGTTTGCCATGGACATGGTAAACAAAGACTCTAAAACGCCTTATCTGTTTTTCACCGATGAACTGTTAACTAAATATCAAAGACGCAACACAATCGAAATTGAATTAAAACACGCTTTAGAAATAGGTGAGTTTTATCTGGTATATCAACCTATTGTTAACTCTGAAAGAACTATTGTTGGCGCTGAGGCACTACTTCGTTGGAAAAATAAAATACTCGGGGAAATCTCTCCTAGTGAATTTATTCCGATAGCAGAACAATCTGGACTAGTTATCGACATTGGAAACTTCGTAGCAGAGCAGGTCTGCGAAGCACTAAGTAGCGATCTTTGTAATATCAAATACATTAGTATAAATGTTAGCTGTATTCAGCTGAAAGATACTATGTACGAGGAAAAAATTTCTTATCTACTTGCTAAGTATCCAAAATGTCGAGGGCGGCTGCGTATTGAGTTAACAGAAAGTGTTGCCATGACGCACTTAAAGAGTACTCAATTGATTATGAATACGCTTCAATCAAAGGGAGTTTATTTTATGCTTGACGACTTCGGGACAGGCCATTCGTCTTTAGCCTATTTAAATGAACTTTCATTGCACACTATCAAAATTGATCGAGTTTTTGTTGATGGGGTGAGTCAATGTACTAAAAAACAAACAATAGTTTCAACTGTAAAAAATTTAGGAAATAGTTTTAATTTAGAGTGTATTGTTGAAGGAGTTGAAAAGGAATGTGACTTCGATTTCTTGAAAAAGCTTGGCATTAACTCATTTCAAGGTTTCTTATTCTCAAAGCCAATATCGAAGCTAGATCTTGCAGAATTAATACCTACCTCTGGAACCTTACCGAACAAAACCGCAAAATCCTAATTCAGAACTGTCCAACTGAAAGTGAAGTGGACAGTTCTTCTTTGCATAGATAGAACACCATGCAGTAACTAACCTACGAATTAGATATGGGGATTACCGGACGGATACAATAAAGTAGTCAGTCATACAACTCCTAGTCAAATATGGAAAAAAGTATTGTCTTCAACTTCGGTACTGTAAGCGGCTTAATGACGATACCGTTCATCCCAGCTTCGATACAAGAACGATTTACTTCATGCGTTTGATCTGAGGTGCATGCAAATATCTGTATTGGATAGTCTACGATTTTCAATATTTCTTTAACCGCATCTGGCCCGTTCATGATCGGCATATGATAGTCCATAAGAATGAGGTCGTACTTAAAGCGCTTACAAAGTTCTACCGCTTCCTTGCCATTTCTGGCGTGATCGGAACTAAATCCCAATTCACACAACAATAATTCACCAACAATTCTGTTAATTTCAATATCATCGACAATCATTATACGAGGCCCAGCATCAAAAAATTCTCGTCTTTCTTTCTTGATGGGTGTCGTATTAATGAGCAAAAATGCACTGGTAATATATTGAGCCAAAATACTGAACTGTGTTGTGGCATTCCGATTATTTATATTTTCAAGCGTTCTATTTTTTCTTAAAAGAGTTAACTGGCCTTTCTTACCAGCCTTCAAAAGAACGTTAAATGTTAAGAAAAAAAAGCAGACTTCATTCTCTCTTACTACACCACTGGAAAAGTTCTCTTTCCCATCAGCTTTATGAAATACTTGAGATGCAATATCTTCAAGCGCAAAATAGGTAAAACAGTCGTGACGACGAGGTTCATCAATTCTTGTGGATCCTAACTTGGAACACAAAACAACGGCATCGGCTCTAAAACAATTTTGAAACTGTCGTAGTAGACCGGACAACGCCTTTTCATCGGCAGCGCTAGATGAAACAAGCGAGGTTGAACCTTGGTCGATAAACATAATGCACTCACAGTAATGGGGTTAAATTAGGTCCATCCGTTGTTTTTTTACTTCCTTTATAACTTGTTCTATTTTAAAGGACTTTGTTATGTTGATAATTTAGAAAAAAAAGAATTGCTTCTCCTGCCTTTTGATAACAAGGGAATTCGTTAGAATAACAATGATTCCAATGCTGCTGTGAAACGAGTCTATTTTTCAAATAACTTTAAATGTTTCCCTCTGTGAGAACCTTACCATCTGAAGGGCGTAATGATTGCCAAGGGTACAAGATAATCAAAAAAGCATTTATGAAACTGGCGACTTAACTTAAGTGTTTTCTATCAGATATCATTGTGTCTTTGTGTCGGCCTGACTCTCAGCAGTCAGTGTTTTAAAATATTCATTACTTTTAAACTGAGACACAGGCGACCACTTAGCGTTTTGCTGGGGTAGCTTAGCTTTAAGCCTATCCTTCACGTCAGAATAGAAAGGATTACTGGCTAGATTATTCCACTCGTTAGGATCTGTTGAATGATCGTATAGCTCTTCGCTACCATCTTCATACCGGATGTATCGATAACGCTCATTCTTCACCGCGTGGTTATTCGGCCCGAACGTTGTCAAAGCAACATGCTCCCAATCTGCATTCGGGTTACTGATCAAGGGAGTGATATCGTGCCCCTCATTGAGCGGGTTTTCCGGCAAGCCGGCCATTTTGACTAGCGTAGGATAAATGTCGACTAAACTTACGGGTAGATTGCTGACATGTTTCGAAGACGATTCAGGCGATTTAATAATAAGTGTAGTTTTGGTCGACGTTTCCCAGAGCGCCATTTTAGCAAAACGGTTTTTTTCACCTACATCGTAACCATGGTCGCCCCATAGCACGACAATGGTATTGTCAGCATATTCGCTGGCTTCTAGCGCATCCAGCACTTGGCCAACATAATGGTCTACAAACGAAATACTCGCCAGATAGGCCTGCACAATGTTTTTCCACTCTCCAGACTCTATTGCCCAATCAGTAGTAGGCATCATGTCATAGTTAGAAATGCGTTTTGCAATTTCAGGCACATCATCTAAATCGCTGGGTAAATAGGGAGGGAGTTCGATACCATCGAGCGGATGCATATCAAACCACTTTTGAGGCACGGTCCAAGGCACGTGTGGACGAAGGAATCCACCAGCGATAAAAAAAGGTTTATCATGTTTACGTTGTAACTGCTCGACCAACCACTGAGCCGAATCATAGTCTGGCATCATTTCATCTTTTTCAGGGTAGGCGCCCCAGTCAGTGTTCGTTCCTTTTTTGGTCCATTTAAACCGTTCCGGTGCGTAAGGTCCAAACTGCCCGTTTCTTCCACCAAATGCGTCGAAGCTTCCGTCAGCTATTCCATGATGAAATATCTTTCCCACCGCTGCAGTGTAATATCCGTGTTGTTTGAAGTATTCACTTAAAAAAATAGATTGCGCCGCTGTCATGTTTGCAGAGCGAATATCGTTGTCTTTTACATGGCCGTAAATACCAGTCGTCGATGGGCGAAGCCCTGTCATAATGCTTGCTCTTGATGGGCCACACAGCGGTGCAGGTGCGTGGGCGTTGGTGAACGTGGTGGCTTGTAAAGCCAGTCTGTCAATGTTGGGCGTTTTGGTACTAGGGTGGCCATTCATCGCCCCTACCCAGCTGTTTAGATCGTCGATAGCTAACATAAGAACATTTGGTCGACTATTCGTATTTTCTGGTATGTTTGCACTAAATGCATTCCCTGCAGCGAGAACAAATATACTACCTAGTAAGAAAGCTTTTCTGCCTATCATTTCCTTATTCCTTAATTATTCAGTTTTACAGCGCGAGAAAGTTCAAATTCGACCTTTCTAATGTTGGCCTCGACAAAGTAAAAGTCGCCATAAATTATAGGCGTATCAATTTCACCAGCGTTCCCCATGTCTCCAGTAGCTTCATCAAGCACGAAACCGAGTTCGAAGCTTATATATCGCCCATTTTCGTTTCTATCTGTTCTATAGTTAGTAGTCAGTTCCGCCATGATTCTGTCAGCGAGCGTTCTATATTTTTGTACCTGCTTGTCGTCTTTCGCTATAGTTGCGTAACGGTAAAGTGCAGATGCGTAGATAGCGGCGGCGGATGTATCTCTCGGAATTTTAGTGTGCGTTGCTGAATAAGGGTCGCGTCCACAAGGAACAAACTTATCTCCTTGCAAAATATCAGAACCGTACCAATTCTTTCGGTTTTTGAGTTCGTTTAGCGACTCATCCGTTAACATCGATGCATCTAATATTTGAGGACGATAGCCTTTATACGGCAGAATATGTGGCTCTATTCTGTTTGCACATAGCTCAAGAATCCCCGAATATACAGACGTTTCTAAAGACGTATTTTCGGCATACTCATAAGCGTTGTCTCTGTTCGCCCAAAAGTCCCAAAAAGGAACGGGCTCTTCTTCTAGCAAATAATCAATGCTATTTAGCACGTTACTTAAATGCTTTTCGAAAGCTACGCGTTCCACGTCACTCAGGTTTAAATCAGACAT
The DNA here is from genome assembly GCF_057539655.1 of Alteromonas sp. 4NH20-0056. Lineage (NCBI taxonomy): Bacteria > Pseudomonadati > Pseudomonadota > Gammaproteobacteria > Alteromonadales > Alteromonadaceae > Alteromonas > Alteromonas sp. 4NH20-0056. Next base: position 58,567 of record NZ_BAAJLS010000007.1, read on the forward strand.
ATAGTCAACGATCGTTACATAACCATATAACGACCACCCCTGCCCTCTAGCCCAAGCTGAAATGTTTCCTAATCCCTGCCAGTTTCCCGGCTTCCGTTTGCCATAGTCAAATACATGGTATGCGATTGGATAGCGCTGTTCAGTATCTTTCTCTTCATAGAAATAATGATTTCTGAGCGTCGTTTTAGCATGCGTTATTGCAATGTCTTTGTAATGCGATGAGTCGCTATCCAGCAGGTATTCGAGGTTCATCATATTGTCGATGATGACTGGATATGTCCATGGCTCTGCTAGTTGGTGCAACTCTACAATGTCTTTACCGTTTTTTGATACAGATACCTTCATATGGGGCACAAAATCCCAAGATTTGATGACACCTTTTTCTTCGTTAAATCGGCTAGCCAGCGTTTCTCTGCCTGTTGCTAAAATTGAAGCATACTTAGCTCTCAATTCGTCGCTCAAGTCTTTATAATTTAGGGCCTCGCCATATGAATCATAAAGCATGAAACCCAAATCATGCGTTGAATCAAGCGTTGCATCACCGTCCAGCGCTTTCTGATAGTGTATGGCAAAGTTTAAAAGTTGCTTTTCCTCATCACCGTCCCATTCCACGTAGTCTTTATTGGACAGTAACTTCCACATTACTCCAGGGAAAAAGCCGTTAGTCCACTTTTCATATTTATCCATAAATATGCCCCCGTGCTCATATGAACGAGGAACACAAATCATTGACGTATCCTTTACGCAAGCCGGTCGATAATATAAATGACGCTCACTTTCAATATGATTCGCCATCTTCAGATATTGATTCTTAGCAAAGGTAAGATTACCGAGGGCGTCTTGCAGAACGAACAATTGCTCACTGGCTTGCGTTGCCTTAGTTTCCTGAACGTCAGGTTCTGAATTATTCTGGTTGTTGCATGCACTAATGGAAATGATGGCGACAAGTGTCGCTGCTATCCAGTTCATATTTTTTTGCACGCTTTCTAACGCAGTACATTTTCGTACTAGAAAGTTTTTTTTCTTATCTTCTTTACGTTCCAAGGCCACTCGCCCAATGACTAATTTTGACTAATATTGATCATAAAGTAATGATTTTGTAAACGCAATGTAATATGGTGTGCCTGAAATTGAATGTTAATGGAATGTTGCGGTATTAACATTTAATCACAAACCACCACATTTACTTTTAACTATCTTGAGCTAATAAACTTATGAAATGTCTAAAAACATTGTTAGTTTCAACTACTTTATTGGGTGCATTTACGCTAAACGCTGAAGTAACCCTTGAAAAACAAGTAAAAATTACAGATGAAGGGCTGCACTTCGATGGCAGAAACCTTGATTTTTCTAACGTGGGCACACCCGACACGGGAGAGAAATATGACTTTTTCTTTGGTCCAAACATCTCTGCACACGGCGATGCGGTAAAGACGTACAAGCATTACGTCTTTATGACGTGGTATAAGGGTGGTAAGAGCGAAAGAAATGTAATGCTCTCTCGTTACAACACTCTCAGCGGAGAGCTATCTACAATAGAGTTTCCCCACAGGCATACTGGTTTCAGGGGCGATCCGCTGGTTGGAGAGTCTCACAATACTATTGGATTATCGGTAAGCCCGATAAACGGCACCATCCACATGGTGTTCGATATGCACGCCTACGATAACAATAATCATGACGGTAAGTTCAAAGATGATTTCTTTAGATATTCTTACAGTATTGCAGGGGCTGCCGAACTACCACATTCAGAATTTACTTTAGATAAATTTGTTAAAGATACCAGCGAGGTTAGTCAGGGAGACAATGACTATAAGCATCTAACCATGACAGGAGACCTCAGCGACAAAGGGAATTTTGCTCGCCTTACCTACCCTAAATTTTTTACTACGGTAGACGGTACACTGCTTCTTTACATGCGTCTGGGCGGCAATAACAACGGCGCTTATGTCTTCAATCGCTATGATGCTGAGACTGAAACATGGTCAACGTTCACCAAATTCAATGAGAACAACCAAAAACTTAAAGGAAACCCATACAACTGGGGCCTTTACGGAAACATGAAATACGTGAACGGTAAGCTTCGTGTTGGCTTTCAACAGCGAAGTAACGACAATTCAGATAGGTATAAGTATCAAAATGGCGTTTATTACGCGTATTCAGACCACCCAGATGGTTTCGGTGATTGGAAGAATCACAAAGGCGAACCAGTGACATGGCCTCTAATCAATTCTGACGAAATTAAGGTATTTGAGCCGGGCGACTACGTAAGTCATACCGATGCCAACTCGGTTTACATTGTGGGAAGCTTTGACTGGACGGTTACCGAGAAAGGTGACATTCATATTATTAGTAAAGTTCGTTCAACAGACCGCAGCAGACCTGATTACGAAGAAGTCTATATTCATTCATATAAACCAGCTGGCGCTGAAGATTTCATAATTAGTACTGACTTTACTGGCGCAAGCGAGATTTATACTTCAGGTGACAATGTTTATATTGTAGGGCTAGAGGGTGGTCGCCCCTATGTGGAAAAAGCGCAAGGCGGTACCAATAACTTTGTTAGAGTGTATGAAGCCAGCGATGGACCATCATTTGATCACGGCACGCTGTACATAAAGGACGGTAAAGTCTACTACTACCTTATGGAGCGTACATCTGGTAACGCGATGCCGCTTTATCTTCAAATTATTGATTTAGATTTAGAAGGTAATGCTAATGCCCCAATTGTATCCTTCCCTTCTCCTTCACTGACTGTAGAGCAAGGTTTTGAGAAATTGAGCCTTAATATTTCTGCAGAAAGTCCAGTTGAAGTTAGAACCATTCAATCTGTCACACTTTACATTAACGATGCGCTAGTGCGAACAGACACTTCCCTACCCTATTTATTCGGTCATGGTTCTAAACCACATGAGACAGGTGCAATGGGCTGGCTAGATACGCATGAGCCAAACCCCTCCCCTCTTCCTGCAGGACGCCATATTTTTAAAGCCGTTGCAGTAGATAGCGAAGGCGATAGCTCTGTTGCAACGATGGTACTTAACGTTAACTCAAATGCTCCCGTAATATCCTTTCCACAAGAGAGTTTGGAAGTCGATGAAGGCTTTGAAAAACTCAGTCTCAACATTAGTGCAGAAAGCGCTGTTGAGGGACGCACTATAGAGTCGGTATCTCTTTATATTGATGGAGAGTTTGTAAGAACGGATACTTCCCTTCCTTACTTGTTTGGACATGCTTCAATACCACACGAAACAGGTGCGATGGGATGGCTTGATACCCATTCACCAAATCCCTCGCCGCTAACTTCTGGCACTTATGAGTTTACTGCTGTTGCTATTGACAGCGAGGGTGAAGAATCTACAGCGACGATGCAGTTAGTGGTGAAAGGAGAGCCTGAGCCACCTGTTGTTACCTGGCCTAATTCAACCGTGACTGTCTATGAAGGTTATGAAAAGTTAGCCATTACTATTGATGCAAAATCACCAGTTGAGGACCGTGATATTCAGTCGGTTACTCTTTATAGGAATGGCGAATTAGTAAGAGTGGATACCCGCCCAGTCTGGAATTTCGGGCATTCTCATGCGCCATACGAATTTGGCGCGATGGGGTGGTTAGACCGTCATGAACCAAACCCCGCACCTTTAAGCGTGGGCACGCATACGTTTACCGCTGTAGCAAGAGATAGTGCAGGACTTGAGACTGAATCTGATATGACGCTGATTGTTCTGAATTTGCCTGGGCCTTCAGTGATGATTAACGAAAGCGACATTTCACTGCTTACTGAATATCAAAATCTTTCTATAACGGCAGATGCCTCTACCGCGAATGACGATATTTCTCTGGTCAGCTTAGCGCTTTACATTGATGACCAATTGGTAAGAGAAATCTACGAACCTCCATTTGAATGGGGAGCCGATGGTTATTCAAATGAATTACTTGAATTATCAGAAGGTTCGCATTTAGCGCGCGTTGTCGCTACCGATTCGAACAACCAGCTGTCTGAATCAAGCATTTTTATCAATATTGATTTGCTCGGTGACCTTAACAAGGATTCGGTAGTAGACAAAGGCGATACAAGGCTTTTCACCGCAAAATTAAGAGCGGGTGAAATTATGGATATCCGCTATGACTTTAACGGCGATGGCGTTGTTAACAATAGAGATACCCGAGGCTTGGTTAGTCGCTGTACTTATTCGCGCTGCGCCTCTAATTAAAAGGAATAACAAAAATGAAGATTGCGAATTTAATATTGATTATTGGTTTTATGATGTCTTTTTCATCAAAGGCATCGCTAATCACCTTTTCAAATGATTCATCGTCATACCTAAATGGCGACATCATTGAACTTGAGATATTTATTAACAACGCTAACCCGGAAATAGATTTTCTTGAGGTTGTATGGGGGTTCGATGACAGTCTATTTGACTTTGATACGCTTTCCATCACAGATAGTGTGTTCGATAACTCCTATCTTGACGATGCTTTTGCGTTGGGTGATGAACTAGTGCTTCAGCTGGGTCTACTCGCTAACTGGGATAGTGTTCTCGGTACGTCGTTTAAATTAGGGACGTTTAGCTTTATTGCTTTAGAAGACGGCATGTCATCGCCTGAACTTATTTTGATTGACATGTTTGCGCAAAATTTTGACGGAGATGATATCAGCGCTGCATCGGTACCAGCCCCACCAACCTTAGTTATACTTTGTATTGCAGGGCTTGTGCTTCTAAGAAAACGAATGATGTAAACCAAAATGCCCAAGGCTTATAACCTTGGGCATTTTTCTTATTTAAATTAAATGACTGATGCCAAGTAAGGCATGAGAGTAATAACTGCGGAATAAATGCGTTGAAGCATGAAGGACAACTCGTAAACCACTCAAAACAGTTCCAAATATCCACACCCACCAAAAATAATCACAACCAATCATTTTGAATCAATTTAGCTTCTACTCACTCCCCTTAAGTGCTAATCTCTAAAATATTGTTATCAGAATGTAGGTGTAATGTTTATTGCTTACATGTTTTTTTAAATTAATAAGGTTGTTTGATGTGAGAATTTTAACGGTAAAACAAACTAAAACATGGACATCGACGTGTATTGCCGCATTGATATTGAATTTGGGGCTCATGTCCTGCTCAAGCGACACGAGAGATGAAGTAAACATCGTTAATGTTAAGGCCAGTAACTTATTGGCAGAGGGCATGGAAACGCCGTTAAACGTCCATAACAGTGAGCCAAGACTGTCATGGCACGCTAACGTAATTACTCAAAGTGCCTATCAAATTCAAGTAGCAAGCTCTCAATCTAACTTGCTAGCAGGCAATGCTGATCTATGGGATTCAGGTAAAGTCGTCTCTCGACAATCATTAAACATTCCGTATCAAGGTAAAAAGTTAGAGAGTACCGATACAGCGTTCTGGCGCGTGAGAGTGTGGTCAAAGGAAGATACAGATACCTTACAGCAATGGAGTGATGCCGCTCGCTGGGAAATGGGCTTAACAAAAACACTGGATTGGAAGGCAAAGTGGATACAGGCTGAAAAACAAACAGTGTCTGATGTCAGTGAGCCGGTAAAAAACTGGATGTTGTATGCAGCCAATATTCACAAAAATGCTAACGACAGCTTAGCTCAAAGTAAGCAAGAGACTCAAAAGCGTGTATATCAGCAACTAACAGAGCAACCTACTGCAAGTTTGTTTCGAAACAACTTTGTGATACCAATTGATAAAACAATCGTTAAAGCGCGCTTGCATAGTACAGCTGCGGGCTACTACGAAATTTTTGTCAATGGCAAAAAGGTGGATGACCGTATCGCAGACCCCGGACAGACCGATTTTGATGAGCGAATTTTATATAACACAGACGATGTTTTGTCTTTACTTACCAACAAGGACAATGTCATTGCAGTGCATTTAGGCAGTGGTTGGTACGATGAAAATATAGCGTTTAGCAAGTGGAATAATCCAGATGCTGCACCAAGTAATTCGTCTACTCGTTCACTCTCGTACGGGCAACCTAAATTTATTGCTCAGCTAGAAATTACCTATGCTGATGGGTCGAAGCAGATTGTTGCTTCTGATCAAAATTGGCTTAGCCATGCTTCACCAGTCTTAAAAGAGGGGCTTTTCTCTGGTGAAATGTTTGATGCTAATCTAGCAATTACTAACTGGAAGAGTATTTCACAGCCTAATAATTTAGCACATTGGAAACCAGTTCAGGTATTAAGCGAATGGCCAACAAAACGCCTGATACCTCAGTTGCTCCCCCCTATCCGTGCTGTTTTAGAGATGAAAGCTGACAAGCTTTATCAACCAAAGGAAAAGGTATGGGTACTGGATTTTGGTCAGAACTTTACAGGCATTCCTACCTTACACTTAGACAAACTTAATTTGCGCCCAGGCCAATCTATCAATTTACGGTATGCCGAGTGGGCTGATGTAGATGGCAACATAAGTCAAAAGACCGGTGGTGGTGCCCCGTTACTCAAACAAGTAGACACTTACGTAGCGAGTAACGTCTCTAATCAAAATCAAACAGACACTTGGTCGCCTGCATTTACGTGGCATGGTTTTCGTTACATTGAAATAACAGGATTAGATTTACCGCCTTCGCTCGATTCCGTCTCGGCTCACTTAGTCAGAAGTGATGTTGAAAGAGTAGGAACGTTTAATAGTGAAAATAAACTAATAAATCGCGTGCACGATATGGCGCTGTGGAGTTATGAGAGTAACTTGATGGCAGTCCCCATGGATTGTCCCATACGAGAACGCGCTGGTTGGACTGGTGATGCTCATGCTGCGCTGATTACTGGTAACTACAACTACAATATGCAAAATTTTTGGGATAAATATTTAGGCGATTTTGAAACATCTAAACATGTGGCTCCGGCGGTTGTGCCCGGTAAGCGAAGTCATGGTGGTAAGTTTGATTGGGCAGCTGCAGAAGTGATGATTGCTTGGGAGCATTACCGGCATTATGGTGATCTTCAAGTATTGGCGTCGCAATATGAAAGCATGATGGAGTATATGACAGCCGGAGAGGCCATACTTGAGAATTCGTTAATACGAAATGACCGCTACAGTTATGGCGATTGGTGTGATCCGGTTCGAGAGCCTGGTATGGGCCGAAAGCGATGCAATTCACAATATACTGCGCCAGTGAAAACAACCTCTGCGTTATTTGCTCATTCAGCGAATATAATGGCAAAGATTTCTACCTTGCTCGATAAGCCTGAGAAAACCCAGCATTTTAATCAGCTTTTTGATGCCATTAGCCAACAATTTCATCAAGAATTTTATGATACAAATACTGGCAGCTATGGCAGTCAAACCGCAGACTCGATGGCATTACAATTTGGAATGGCACCCGAAGCGCTCAGACAATCTATTGCTGATGCGTTGAATAAAGACGTTGTTGAATCATGGAATGGTCATGGCTCAGTGGGTGCAATCGGGCAGACTTACTTGTACAAATCACTCAGCGATTATGGATACGGTGATACTGCTTTTAATATCTTTACCGCAGAAGGTTATCCAGGCTATCAATGGCAATTTGATAAACTGAACGCTACCACACTATGGGAGCGAAAAGGTGTATTAGATCCAAATTTAGATCCTGAGCGCCGTAGTGCCCCTGGGCGTTCATTAAATCATCCTTTCCATAGTGGCTATGACGGTTGGTTTTACGAAGGTCTGGGAGGTATTCGGCTGTTGGAAAACAGTGTAGGTTATCAAGATTTTGAACTACGTCCGGTATTTCCAAGCAGCTTAGACTCGGTTGAAGTAAAGTATACTACTGGTTATGGCCAAATTAAGAGTCGTTGGAAGCGTCAAGGTGATAAGCTTACTTGGCAGTTTAGTATTCCACAAAATTCAACTGCTTATGTGAGCGTTGAAGGCAAGGAGAAAACCTTGTACAAAAGCGGAGACTACACGATTGTTATTAATGAATAATGTCGCTTTAGATTAAAAACTGTAGCGATAACCTATGTGGCCCAAGGCATTTAACCTTGGGCCATTTTAGTATTATTCCTTTGACCTTTGCTGTTTCTGGTATTCATATAAAGATGGTATAGCTACCTTGGAATTGATCTCACCCGTATGTGGTGCAGGATAATGCTCTACTTCAAAATGTCTATTTCCATACATTCCAATAACCCTAGCATCAGGTCCTTCTGTTTGTCCTAAAATTCTAACTGTTTCATTACTATCGGCACCACTTTCTACCAGAACTTTAGAGTTCCACGTTGTATTGTATCGGCCGTGACCGGGTTGCCAATACCCCGCTCCCCCCCCAAACCATAAGTCGTAGTAAGGGCCCTTCTCATCACGTGCTGCCTCAATATGGAAAGTCATGTTGTCGTAAAGGTTCTGATGATTAGCACCTGCGTGTTGATCTAGCGTTGGCTGAGCAAAACCTTCACCTCGTAAGAACACACTTTTGGTAGATTTTGTATTCATGCTAAATGTATGAACAGTTGAATTCATAATGGTGACATCTTCAACCAAAAAATTGTGCACGCTACCAAGATGAATACCGTAATGGCCAAAACGTGTACCGTAGCTGTATATGTTTGATATCGTCACGTTGCCGCTATTTTCAGTCAATATCGCGCTATCTGCATTGTTAAAACTCACATCTCTAATCCAACCGTTAAAAACGCTCGTTAAGTAGATACCATTAAACCCCTGTTCTACATGGTGTCCATAGGTATCGCCCGTTGGGAATTGAATTGATAACCCCTCAATGCCAACCTCTTCTAAATGTTCCCAAGATGTTATGTGAGCAGGGATATCTTTGTTAATGTCATGCAAAAGTGGATCGCGTATCTCAATGGTATTTCCGTGAACTGACTTTATTTGAGTAGGTTGCATTACTAGTGGGCGATTTGGAAAATTAAAATGATGGGAACCGATAACTTGGTCTGTATTGCCATAAATTGACTTAATTATACCGCCTTGTTCACCGCCTTTGTTGTGCCAGTCTATTCTAAGTATGTCTCCCTCAGAGATATTTGAAGCGTCGTTAACTTCTACTATCTGCCCTCCCCTTTTGCCCTGTTTAGCAATAGCTATTCTTTGAGGTTGTTGATCTAATTCTTTTAGGTAAGGAACAGGCCGTGTTCCTTCCTTTTGGATCCATATGACTCCGCCAGACCAGGAATATTCTGAGAAGTAATCATCTATGTAAATTTCTGTATCTCGTTGTTTTTTGTTGTGTAGCCTTAGATAGCTTCTCAACTCATCTAAATTAGGTGTTTTATCAATGATCGAGAGAGGCATTGGGAAAAAGAGCTGAGTCCCACTTGGTCCCATCCCCTTTCCGCTAATGGTAATGTTTCCTCTGCTTACTTTGAGGATATCTTTGATAATAAAGCGTCCCTCGCCAAACAAAACTGTTACATGCCCTTTAATAGTATGTGCATGTGTTAGGGCATTTAGTATTGCTTTAGTGTCGTCTTTATTGTCATTTGGAATAGCGCCAAAATCTGTAACGCTTACGTGTGTAGTTTTATTGTTATAAGGAGTCGATTTATCTCCAAAATGATATCCCGCATATGAATAATCCGGAAGGTATACTGTTGGCGTGTTTAATATTTCTTTTGCCTCATTTCTTGTATTTGCCGCTAATGAAGCACTCGTTGACAAAATAACGGTTGAAATTAAAACACGTATAGATGTATCAATGGAAGGTCTGTTAGTGATGGTAAACATTATTGAAAAGCTTTGTATTTTGCAGATGACTTTACAATATATTTACAAACGATCAATAACAACCACTTTCAGTCAAAAATGTTTTTTGGTTTTTGCATCGTTGTGAATACAGAAACTGTGTCCAGGTTGTCTAACACTCTTTTTGTTCAATACTAAAATTAGTAGTTGTGGCGCAGCCATATAATCTTCCTTTATCTAACATCTATATATCATCTAATGTCTGCTGCAAAGGGTTGAAATAAAATCGATTGTCTTTTTTTCGTCATCAACGGCTATTACTACTCAGCAATGGAATGATAGCTACTCATGAATGGCACTCATATCGTCGTTTGTACGCGCTTAGTGTTATAAAATCATCCGTTAGACAAGAGAACACATCAGTTTAGTGAACATTTCACATGGCTGTTAAGGGAAATAAGAAAAAAGGGCTGTTTTCTGATATAGAAATGCTGGTTGCTTATGAAATTGACGTTAACGCGTGGGAGATGGAGAGTATTAAACTCTACCAAGGCTCTTTAGGTGTTGGAGGTGTTGAGCTGCTTCTCGTGGTGTTTTAGAGGCCCGGGGCTCATGAATCTGATGTGCAACTTTCTTGTGGGATTCTGTTTTATTTACGAGTGTTGAAAGCTTAGTGACAAGGCCATTTATTGACGATACTTTAATCGAAAATGAATGCACCGACAAAAACTTGAGCACCCCTTGTGTGAAATCAAAAGTTACAATATTTAGATTTTTGAGTGTATTTAAAACACGTCTCACTGTGTTTTGAGACCAATTAAGAAAGTGAGCGAGAAACGGCACCGTTCTGCAAACTTGCTGCCTGCCTTTTTCGATATTCCACTTATGTTGATTAGATAGATAGCCATGTAGGATCAGCGCTTTATGTACATGTTTAGATCTATTTCCAGACAACATTCTACTGTTTCGCTTGAGTTGGCCTACCTGTATTTTAAAAAAGGTAATAGTACGTTCTTGTTCTTTTACTTTTTTGTTCCTTGCTGCTATAAGCGTTTTTTCTAATTCATTAGCAAATAGCAAAGCATAGCTGTTATCGCCTATCTTGAGATGATGAGCGATATTGTCGTAGTATGGATGGTAAGATCCTTCTTCTCTTTTCTGTGGTTCACTCTTTATTAAGAAACCTTTCGCTATAAGTGATGATATAGCGGATCTTACCGCATTAGGTGAATAACCCACTTTATTGCAGATAGCCTGAGTGGTTTGCTTGAACAAACGCTTGTACGGTTTTAGCTGACAAGCAAAAAAAGCAATGTGAGAGAACACAAAAGATTCTGTGTCAGTCAATTGTTCAAATTGCCCAGACGACATAAAAAGAACGTCGTCATATTTGCTATTAGAATTCATCTTTTTACCAACAATATACGTGATTTGCTGATAAAAAACGCGTTAGTGGTTGACCTGATCTGGTAAACCGCTAAAATTAGATGTGTAACTGCTTCGAAAAAGTTACATCTAAAGACCCGTGTAGTGCGCCAACACTCCACGGGTTTTGTTTTTAGCGCTTCTTATCTATCCATATTTCCAAATGCTCGTCATTGAGCGCTTAAAGATTATATATTTTTTATTGTTCATCTTTGATGAATGTAATCTTTATATGAAAGGTATGATAGATCAAGTTGGATCGCGATATATTAGTGATCTTTCTAAAGATTCGATCCAAGTGTTATTCTTTGATTTTATTCAGTTAAAGATTCGATCCAACGAATTTTGTATGATGAATAGCTAACGTCGGTCGTCTAACTTTCCTAAAATGTGAAGTGCAGACATATCACGCCTAAAAGCTATTACAGAAGACCCCTGCTCTGGCGAATAACCAATATTAATCAAATAGCCTTGCACTGTAGCTCTGCCATATTCAACAACAAGTTCTCCTTTACGTTGTTCGGACAAATAAGTTGTTCCAACCTGTTTGACGATCTTCGTTCCCACAGCTTCATCAATTTTTGCTCTATAAGATGGATCAGCGTTAGCCATAACCATGTTTGAGAACTTGCGCTTGAATTCATTCAGACTTGAAGATGGAGCTACAGACTCTCGAAGTTCATTCCATGCATATAACTGTTGAGCTTGCCTCCCCGTTATTAGGTGTTCACGTGCCCAAAGGCCAAATAAGATTTCTATTTCGTTTTTAGTTGCAAAAACATCGCTATCAATGAGTAACATATCATCGAGCGTGCGCTTTGCTTTAATGGCTGCGATGATATTTTTTACCGTTGACCTGGGAAACTGTATTACGGCAGCCTTTTTTTCAACACTCTTCGAGTCCTCATAAGTCACGATTGCTTCTAAGCGAAACAATTTATAATACATTTCTATATCGACGATAAAATCTTTTCTACTGTCATAGAAATCTCTCATATCAAAAGTAGTTGCAGAGATCCTCTGCATTGATTGAATGGCATTACTGATATAGCCACCGGCAGATGCTTCTGATATGGGTATATCTTTCGCCATAGATATTAAGGGTTCTAACGGTAGAGTGAAGGTTTCGCCAATAGTTTCTGACTCATCAATTCGTTCTGAAATATGGTTGATTAACCAAGTAATCGCGCTTGCGTAATAGCTCATGTCGGGGAGGTAGATTAGTCTCCCTTCCTCTGCTCTCGCCGTTATAAGAATTGGCTTAGTTCTACCCTCCTCTCTTAGCTTTATACTGAGTGACGCCGTTTTATCTTTTCGATTTGTACGCATTGCCTTAACAAGATAGCGAACTATTTGAAGCTCCATAAATCGTGTTTTATCGTCGTAGCGCTCGATATTAATAGTTTCGACCGTGCTTGACGATACTAATTGAAAATTGTCAATGTCTTGGTCCTTGCTGTTCGACTCTGCTGAGGCTATTAAATGGCCTTTCGGGACGACTATTTTAAAAAGTTTTCCTCTGCGCTTTTTGATAGGGTCCGTTGTGATAAATTCACTGATAATTAACCCTTTCTTTTCCAACTGTACAAGATGATGCCTAACATTAGATAATTTACGGTTAATTTTCTCTGCTACAAATTCCAAGCTTGCGGTAAGCTCTTCAATATTTTGCAATGTAATAAAAATATCTGAGGCCACCGCGCTTGAGGTTGGTGAAATATCTAAGGAGCTGCAGACTCTCATGAAAACCTTAAAATCAAAGTCGTCAGATACTGAGACTAATGGTGCTTTAAATCCATATTTTTCTGACAGCTCAAAGAGTTCTTGCACGTTACGTTATTTCCTATAGATTTTAATTACACAGTAGATTCGATCCAAAGGTTATCTGAGAATAATTTTTTTGTCTATATTTACAGTTTTCAAGTATTGTGCACTTCTCTGGGTTTTCCCTTGTACTTTAGTAAATAGATTGTATTGGTAATCACTGAAAGATCATTGCTGGCTGTTTCCGCGGGAAAATCTTTATCGGAGGGCTGTCAATCTCACTAAAGACGCCTACTCTAGCGAATTTATATTTTAGTTTTAATTATAAAGAAATAGTAAAAGCGGCTGCTCTTTCAGGCATCATCGTATTTCAAAGTATGAAACTATCATTGATTCAACTCACTATTCTCTTATGCTCGAATAGGGCTGCTCTTTTGGTAAGTTTTCGTTTCAGTGCCCTCTGCTTCTTGTTCAGAATTCTGCACAAGGATACGGTTCAGGAGTTCGCTGTCGGAATGTTTCCGCGGAAACACCCTTGCTCAAGTTTGGCTCAGCCCAGTAAAAGCAAGGCCCGAGAAGATAATTATTTAAATTTTTAATTTACTACATTTTAGCCTCAGAATTGTAGCTTCTAGTGCTGTTGTTATTGAATATATCTAAATGTGCAGTGAGGATAAGCATCTTCATTTTCTAATAGTGGTAATACACACCATCTTTTATATGCTACTAATACAAAAAAGTATGATAACTACTGTTTTAAAGATTCGATCCGAGACATTAGTAATCTGCCATGTCAATATAACTCTAAGTCCTGAAATAAGGTTATGATAATGAAAACAACAGAGTTGTATAACGGAATGCGTGTTCTCTCCAGTTACCACAGAAAAGGCGGTGTGGGCAAAACCTTTCTAGCTTCTACAATTGCCTACTTGCTTGCTACTGGTGGTCCTAACGGAAAAGGAAAGAAGCGTCGCGTTTTAGTACTAGACTATGACTCACAGCAAGATTCATCAAAGGCTTTTTTAAAAATGGACGCAATTCCAGGTGATGATGAATATGCTGCACCTCTGCACCCTGAGTTTGACGATATAGATGATCCAGAGTGGAGTGGAAGAAATACCAGCACAGATATTTTATTCAACTCACCAGTGTATGAATATCCAACGGCTTTTGAAAATATAAAAGTTTTACCTTCAGAGGGAAACGTAGATAGAGTATTGGCGCTTACTCCTGAGTCAGACAGGTTAGTATCGAAAATAACTACTCATATGCGAGACTGGTTCTCTGTAGAGGAGCTCGCTGATGATTACGACATAGTAATTGTCGATAATCCCCCAAGTAAATCGCCAGTGTCAGCTGGAATGCTTGGTGCAGCTACTCACGTAATAATTCCTACAGAACCCGAATACGATTCAATAGATGGTGTACCTATGCTTTTAAACCGTATAGATCGCATTAACGAAGACCGTGCTTCAAACCCACTAGAAATTATAGGAGTTGTTCCTAATAAAGTCCCAAGCAAATCACGTTTGACGCAGAAAGATGAAGTCGCGTTGGCGAAGCTCTATGATAAAGAAGGCCCCACGGGTAAGCATATGAGTCCATTTTGGTTACAGCAGCGAAATTGTTACCGAGTAATGGAGCGCCCGTCGGTTGACGAAACTCACTTTAACTATGTTTATAACCATCACGCGAAAAGTGAAATGCAGAAGCTATACACCTTGATTGAAAATAGTTTGTGGGGAGATAAGACATGACAGCCAAAAAGCCAAGAAGTAGAAGAGTTGCCAAGCCAACGTCTCAAGAAGATCTCATAAGTAAATATCAATCTGGCGAAGGTGTTTCTAAAAAGTCTCAGCAAATGCTCGATGATTTAAAGCAACGAGATAAATCAAAAGAGAGTAGTGTTCACGACGACCCATTGTTTAAGACCTCTTCTGAAGTTGATAGGGTCTTGGTTGATTATATACAACCTCAGTCTGACAACCCTCGCTATCTACCTGTTAAGTTCGCAAAGCGCGACGACCCAGAGTCTATTGCGTCTTTGACCGACTGCGTAGTATGCGAAAAGGACATTATCGAAAATCGATTAGACAAATCTAACCCCAGATATGATGCTGTAAACGCAGAGATTGAAGAAATAAAAGGCTTAGCTGAAACGCTAAAACACAGCGAGTTAATTCACCCTATTGCTGTGTGGCGCAAAAATATGTCTGATTACGCTATTGTAGCTGGACACAGGCGTTATTACGCGATTCGTTACCTCTATGGTGGCTTAATTAAGGTGAAAGTTAAGATTTACGCTGAGAAGCCCCGGAATATTAGTGTTTTGCGTCATATCGAAAACTTTTCTCGTAATGACCTCACGCTTCCTGACGCACTAAGCAGTTATTCCAATGCCGTTACAGAGCTAGAGAACATAGAGCAAAATGAGCTCGAAACGAATCGAGCTTCAATTGTTACGTCGTATTTAGGAATAGGTCGCACTACCTTCTATCGATATGACAAACTTCATGACTATAGACAGCATGTGATGCCTTTGTTAGAAAATAGAATAGTCGAGTCCTTAAGGGGACTGTATGAGGAAATTATTAAAGCTGAGGAGAAGGGGAGGGAAGAGGTTGAAATATACCTTGTAGAACTTTTTAACAATAGAAAGTTCTCAAAGTACTTACAAGCCCCAACGATAAAAAAAGCGGGAAGAACTAAGCAATACATTTCCTTACCCAAAATAAAGGTCAACCAGACTTCAGCCATTAAAAGGTTACTAAAGGAAGATGTAACTCAGTTAGAATTGGGTATCGACTGGGATAAAGTAGATTTTGATGATCCTAAGATGCTTGAGGCCGCACTCAAAGAACTTATTAAATCATTGACTAAATAGAATGATTATTTCCGCGGAAACACTCTAGCTTTATATCGCTGCATCTCTTATTTTTAAAGAGCTGTAGCGATTTTAAGTTTCAATATAATTGTCTCTAAAAATTATAGATTACACCATTTATCGACATTCGATCCGTTGATAGGCTTTTCTCAATTAGACAATTTTTCCTACTAAAAATTAATTAAGTATAGGTACTCTCTCTTTTAAGTATCCAGCTGTGTTGCACGAAATCATTGTATTAGCCTTTTTTATATAATGCTGATTTCCCTCTATTAATAATACGAAACATCTTGATAACAATTCTGTTGATTGAAACTTACAATTAAGTCATAATCGCTCAAAAGTAATCATCGTTACTTCCTTTTAAGCGGCTTCAATGAAAGCCTAAAACGAGAATAATGGAGGAAATGTGTCGAGTTCAGATGAGTTTGAATCACAACCAATAAGCCCTACTAAATTACAACCAGCTCGAGCATTTGCAGGTAGCTATGCGGGTGAACATGTAGCCGGAACCGAATTTGTCATTGGGGCGCTCTTTGTCTCTTGGGGGGTGGGTGCTGGAGATATTTTGCTCGGGCTACTCCTCGGTAACTTGTTAGCCGTTTTAACGTGGGGCCTTTTAACAGCGCCAATTGCCACTGACACGCGTCTTACACTTTATGCTTATTTAGAAAAAATAGCAGGGAAGGGCACGATTAAGCTTTACAGTGTAGTAAATGGAATTCTTTTCAGTGTGCTTGCTGGCGCAATGATTACAGTGTCAGCATCAGCGGTTAGAATTTTATTAGATATTCCTCCCCAAGTAGGTTGGTTCCCCTCTGATTTTCGTTTTGTATTAGTCGCGCTTTTCGTAGGAGCCGTTGTCGTATTTATGGCTGTAAAAGGATTTGAAAAACTAGCTGCGTTTGCAGAAGTTTGTGCTCCTTGGATGATCTTAATGTTTATTGTGGGCGCTTTGTTTCTTCTTCCTGCCTTAATAGATGCAACGCCAGGTATAGCTTCAATATCGTCGTTTTCAGATTTTTACACCATCGCTAATGAGTCTATTTGGATAAAAACAAGTGACGATGTTGGCTTTTGGCATGTGGCGGCTTTCGCATGGGTTGCTAATTTGGCGATGCATGGCGGAATGGGTGATATGACGTTACTCCGTTTTGCTCGTTATTCAAAATATGGATTCTTTTCAGCGCTGGGCATGTTTATTGGTCATTACATGGCGTGGATATGCGCAGGTATAATGGGGGCTGGAGCTGCAATAATTTTGAGTACAGCAATAACTAGTTTAGATCCTGGCGCCGTCGCTTATCAAGCGTTAGGTACATGTGGGATTATTGCAGTAATAATCGCTGGTTGGACGACATCTAATCCGACGATATATCGAGCTGGTTTAGCATTTAGCTCACTTAATCCAAAGTGGGGTAGGGAGAAGTCAACAATAGTCGTTGGCGTTGTAACTACCATTATTGCTTGCTTCCCTTTTGTGTTTTCTCAGCTGTTGGGTTTTGTAGGAATTATGGGATTGATGATGGCGCCTGTAGGAGCAATTATCGTAGCGGAGCATTGGCTATTTCCTAAAATGGGGTTAACACGCTATTGGTCTAAGTACAAAGGAAATACTACAAACTTTGCTGCAATTATAACTTGGCTGACAGCACTTGCGCTCAGTTATGTTCTTGAACAGTCAGGTGTGTTCCACCTTTTCTTTTTACTGATCCCTATATGGTTATATTCAACGGCAATATACTGTTTATTAGCAATTGCCATGGGAGCTAAAGAGGTGTATCCGGCATCGGCTGAAGCAGAAAGTGTTGAACTGAGCCGAAAGCGTGAAGAGCATGCTTATCTGGCAAACTTAGCACCTAATAATCTAAGTACCGAGCGCAGGCAAACTTCATTTATTTTATCATTAGCTTCTGTTACTGCGATTGCTTCGCTCGTGGCGTGTTTAGTAATAGGTGTAATGGCATTTCTAGATGGCGATAACCGCTATCTGCACACGCCGTTGTTAGTGGCTACTGTCATCTATTTTATCACTGCTACGTACGCGTATCTTGCTAACTCCAGCGGCATTGCTGTCGAGACTAAAACAAGTGATATCTCTAACGCGTCTGAAAACTAGTTCCTGAAGTAGGACTTCCCCTCTAACCTCCGTGGGTTAGAGGGGCTTTTTATTTAATACTTAGGAGTAATACAGATGAAGATTCTGCTCTTGATCACTCTTATTGCTTTTTTTTCGTGTGCCACAGATGCTAACGCTGATAGCGGTAGTTCGATTAAGCATTCTCGGCCAAACATTTTATTTATACTAGCTGATGACCACCGCTGGGATTTGCTTGGCTCAAAATCGTCTATTATTAAAACGCCAAACCTTGATGAAATAGCAAGTGAAGGCGTTTTGTTTGACAACGCTTTCGTTACAACACCAATATGTGCGTCGAGTCGTGTAAGTATACTAACGGGCTTAACGGAAAGAACCCATGATTTCACTTTTGGAAGACCTGCTACCGGTGAAGAAGAGTCATCAAATATGTATCCTGCTTTACTCAAAAAAGCAGGCTACAGGACAGGGTTTGTCGGAAAATACGAGATAAAAATTTCGGGTGCTGATGAACAGCGTTTTGACTACTTTAAGCCACTCCTACAGTCGAAAAAGAACGAGTGGCAAGGAAAGCAAATACCTCAAACCTACTATATTCAAAACTTAGCGAGCGAGTTTATTGAGCAAGCTTCGAAAAAAGATAATCCATGGGCACTTGCTGTCAACTTTTGGAATCCTCACGCCCACGATGTTGATAAAGAGGAACAGTTTCACTATCCACCTGAATTTGAAGATATGTATTCTGATAAAACAATTCCTCCTGCGAATATGTCCGATGATGCAGTCTATGCGGACTTACCAGACTTTTTAAAATCATCTATGGGTCGAATTCGATGGGAATATAGGTTCTCTACCCCTGAAATGTACCAACGAATTATAAAGCGCCATTATCGGGCTATTAGTAGTGTTGATAAAGCGGTAGGATCCTTAAACCAATTACTCAAGTCATTAGGCGTAGATGACAATACAATAATTATCTACACCGGTGATAACGGCTATGCTCTAAATGAAAGACAATTAGCTGGAAAGTGGTTTGGATGGGAGGAGGACCTCCGCGTTCCATTAATAATAAAAGACCCGCGCATTAATGAGCAAAAAGAGGTAAGTGAAATTGCTCTCAATATTGATATTGCGCCTACGATCCTAGATATTGCTGGCGTTGAAATACCAGACTCATATCAAGGAAAAAGTCTAATTCCTCTTGTCGGAAGTGAAGAGGTCGTTAATTGGAGGAAAGAATTTTTCTTCGAACACATGTATCAACCAAAGCGTGCGCCTATACCACCGATGTACGGGCTTAGAACTTCAAACTGGAAATTAGTCAACTTTTATAAAAACAACTACGTTCAGCTTTATGACCTAGACAAAGATCCAGGAGAAACGATGAACCTCGCCTATCGCGAGAAATACGTATATCTCAGAGATGCTCTTCTTCAGCGCGCTGGTCAATACATCGACAAATACGAAGCTGCCCGTAGCGAGGAAGTTAGAAATCGAAATAAATTCGAAAATGAAATGCCATCACACTAGTGAGTGTTGCTCTTTCCTTTAATGATTTCGGGGCTGACTGAAGGCATGTTGCTCGCGAGTAAGCCCTAAACTCCTAGCTATTGTCATGCTCACGAAGATTCTCTTTACGCCCCCCAGTGAGCAAACTCTTTTCTAAAACACGCTAAACGCTCTAACCTGTTTTTTCTGCCATATCGACGCCAGTAATTTCAAACATTGCAATGAAGCATCTTTGTGATTACTTTTGAGTGTTGATGATTGGTAATTGTTCATATACAATCATTTTACAAATGGTTAATGATTTTTATTGCGTGAATATTGCTTAAATTGCATTTCTCGCAATGTAGAGGTTGGAGTGCAATAGGGTGAAGTTAGCGATTATTGGCGAATGCATGATTGAATTATCAAACACTGAAGGTGAGCTTTATCAACTCAATTACGGTGGAGACACTCTTAATACCGCTATATATCTATCTCGTTGTGGCGGAGAAGTAGAGTACGTTACAGCCTTAAGCGATGATATGTTTAGCAACAAGATGCTCGATAACTGGCAAAGCGAAGGTGTTGGTGTGAAACACGTAAAGCAATTTGCTAACAGTGTTCCGGGTCTCTATTTGATTGAAAATGACGCTAACGGTGAAAGGCACTTCCATTACTGGCGTTCTAATGCACCAGCTAAGTTTCTACTGGAACAATGTCCAGAAATATTTAAAGAGCTTGAAGATTACGATGCCTTATTTCTAAGTGGTATTACCCTATCAATCTATTCCGAGGCCTCAAGAGCCAAATTGTTTGATTTTTTGAAAAAATATCGAGACAAGGGAGGAAAAGTTATTTTCGATAATAACTATCGCCCAAAGAGTTGGCTTTCATTTAATGAAGCATCCAAAACGTTTAAGAAAATAATGAATCTCACTGATATAGCGCTGCTCAGCAGGGAAGATGAGATAAGCTTACATGGCGAACATTCAATTGAATATTGCATAGAACGTTGGTTAAAAGCTGGCGCTTCAGAGGTTGTGGTAAAAAATGGCCCGAATGGCATTCTTGCAGCCAACAGTATGGGGAAATTTGAGTTTGATGTTCCGAACGTTGTTAAACCTATCGACACAACTGCGGCAGGAGATTCTTTTAACGGCGCGTTTTTAGCTCAAAAAGCAAAAGGTAAAGATTTAGAAAAGTGCATCCGCGCTGGCCAATTCTGTGCTGCCCAAGTAATCCTTCACAAAGGGGCAATTGTTCCTCGTGAAGTAACCTTGGTTGAGGAGTAACAATGAGATGTCATCGCTTGCTTTATATACTATTTCTAATTCCATTAACTGCGCTTTATGCGTGCAACGATGATGGGCAAGATGGAACATATGTCATTCGGTTAGGACATCAGCTTGATATTAATCACCCTGTTCACAAAGGCCTTGTATTTTTAAAAGAGGAGTTAGAGCGTAACTCTGAAGGAAAGATGTCTATTGTTATCTACCCCTCTTCTCAAGTAGGTGACGAGAGAGAAGTTCTTGAGTTGATACAGATTGGTAGCATGGGAATGACTAAAGTGTCAGCAAGTGCACTAGAGACCTTTGTTCCTGAGATGAAAGTATTTAGCTTACCCTATCTTTTCAATGACAAAGCGCATTATTGGGAAACATTGAACGGGGAGGTTGGGAAAGCGCTTCTTGCTGCAGGCGAACAGTACCGTTTTAAGGGGCTAGGTTATTTTGATGCCGGTTCAAGAAGCTTTTACACGACGAAAAAACCAGTTCAGTCACCAGATGATCTAAAAGGTCAGAAAATAAGGGTTATGAACAGCCAAACGGCGGTGTCCATGGTAAATACCATGGGCGGGTCTGCAACACCTGTAAGCTGGGGTGAGCTTTATACATCTTTACAGCAGGGCGTGGTTGACGGTGCTGAAAACAATCTTCCTAGTTTTTACTTCTCCAAACATTATGAGGTAAGTCAGTACCTTATTTTAGACGAACACACTTCTATTCCTGACGTCATTATTGTTGGAACTCATGTTTGGGATCAACTTAGCGCCACGCAAAAAAGATGGCTGCAAGACGCCATGAAAGCGGCAACCGAGTATCAAAAGGAAATGTGGGCTGAGTCTACCGAGACGTCATTGGAAATTGTGAAAGAGGCTGGCGTGCAAGTTATCGCAGCAGATAAGGAGCAATTTCAGCAAAGTGTAGCACCAATTTATGAAGGACTGCGGGGGAGCGAACTGGAAAGGTTAGTGCAACAAATAAAAGCCTTAGGAGAAAAAATGTGAAAGCGTTAACTACGTCGATTTCAGGGTTAAACAAATTTCTCCGTCTGTTACTGACCTTAATGATGGCGCTATTAGTTTTAAATGTAACGTGGCAAGTGGTTACTCGTTTTATTTTGCCACACCCAAGCTCATTTACTGAAGAGCTTGCTCGCTTTTTATTGATATGGATAAGTTTGATTGGCAGCGCCTATGCATTTCATACGCATAGCCATTTAGGGTTCGATTATCTCACTAAGAAGTTTAGCAAAGGTGGGGCGTTAATGGCTGCAAGAATCGGATATTCGATAGTTATTTTGTTTGCATTAGGCGTACTTGTAGTGGGTGGAATGAACCTAACCTACATAACATTTTTACTAAAGCAAGCTTCTCCTGTTTTAGGTATCCCAATGGGATTTATTTACATGGTTGTACCAATAAGCGGTGTTTTGTTTGCTGTTTATGGCGTATTAGGCCTGCTAGAAATGAAAGACTCTAATAAGCTTAGGGAGCACGCACTATGACTTCGCTAGTACTGTTTGGAATATTTCTAATACTTTTACTTATTAATATTCCCATTGCGATAAGTATAATTGTCGCAACCCTAGCAACTATGTTGCTTACGATCGATACGCTTCCTGCCCTTACTACTCTAGCTCAACGTTTAGCAGTCGGTGTAGATAGCTTTGCACTTTTAGCCATTCCGTTTTTTGTTTTGTCAGGCTATCTGATGGGGCAGGGGGGGATCGCAGTACGACTTATTGAGTTTGCAAAAGTATTGGTGGGGAAACTTCCTGGCGGATTGGCATTCGTAAACATTATTTCATGTGCACTATTTGGTTCAATATCCGGATCAGCGGTTGCTGCCACTTCTGCGGTAGGTGGTTTTATGGTTCCCGCAATGGAAAAAGAAGGATATAGCAGACCGTTTAGTACTGCTGTAACTGTTACCGCTGCTACTACTGGCATGTTAATACCACCAAGTAATATTCTAATTATTTATTCATTAGCAAGCGGTGGCGTGTCAATTGCCGCATTGTTTATTGCAGGTTATTTACCAGGACTTTTAGTAACAGCATTACTCATGTTGGGTGCTGGTTATTATGTAAAAAAGAATGGTATAGCAACAGAAAACACTATAGTTGTAGGAAAGTTTCTGCCAAGCCTTTTAGGAGCTGTTCCTTGTCTTTTTCTTATTATTCTGATCATTGGTGGAATAATAGGAGGGCTTTTTACTCCCACTGAAGCTGGCGCAATTGCGGTTCTTTACTCCTTAGTTTTGGCTCTAGGGTTCTACAGAGAGCTTAGCGTCAAGGATCTTTATCCTATCTTGCTCAAAACTGTAAATACTACGGCAATTGTTATGTTTTTAATCGGTGCTTCAGCATCGATGTCATGGTTAATGTCGTATGAGGAGATACCTCAAGCAATAAGCAATTCGTTACTCTCTGTATCTGAAAATGCCATTATTATATTGCTCATTATGAATCTTATTCTGCTGGCCGTTGGCACATTTATGGATGTTACACCTGCAGTTTTAATCTTTACACCAATATTCTTACCCATCGCTGAGATGCTTAATATATCTCCTCTGCATTTCGGGATAATGATGATTTTAAACTTATCTATAGGCCTATGTACCCCTCCAGTAGGCAGCGTTCTGTTTGTCGGGTGCAGTATTGGTAAGGTATCTATTAGTAGCATAATGAAGCCAATACTGCCTCTTTATGCCGCCATGCTTGTGGCATTGGCGCTAACAATTATTTTCCCCGAAATTAGCGAATTCCTGCCCAAGCTTTTGGGCCTCATTTAATTACACAAAAAGTTAGGAGACATGAAGTGTCTGATTATTTAAGTAGACAATTTGGTTTGCACGGCAAAGTTGCCGTTGTTACAGGAGCTAGCAGAGGATTAGGCCAGGGTATTGCGCTAGCCTTAGGTGAAGCCGGCGCAACAGTTATTGCCATAGGTTCGTCGACAAAAAGCGTTGAATCTACAATTGAATTGTTAGTTAAGAAAGATGTTGAGTGTGCAGGCTACGGATGTGATCAATCAAACACCGCCGAAATTATCGATACAGTAAATACGATTATTGAAAATCATGGGCGCATTGATATTTTAGTTAACAACGCTGGAACAATAAAGCGCTCTCCAGCACATGAGTTTTCAGATGAGGACTGGAACGAAGTCATTAATGTGAATCTAAATGGTGTATTCACTTTCTGTCGTGAAGCGGGCAAACAGATGTTGGAGCAAGGCAGTGGAAAAATTATCAATATTGCTTCTTTGCTAAGTTTCTCTGGTGGTATTACTGTTCCAGCTTATGCTGCAAGTAAAGGTGGTGTAGCGCAATTAACAAAAGCATTGGCGAATGAATGGGCTAATCAAAATATTCAAGTGAACGCAATCGCCCCTGGATACTTTGAAACAGACAATACGTACAACATTCGCCAAGACCAATCGCGATTTGAAAGTATTACTAGTCGTATCCCTACCGGAAAGTGGGGCCAGCCGGACGACCTTGGTGGCGCCGCTATCTTTCTTTCTTCTCGAGCATCTTCATACGTGAACGGGCATGTATTACTTGTCGATGGTGGCTGGATGGCTCGCTAATGCGAGCCCGTCAACCTTTCTAACAAGATATCAAAAGGCACATTATGAATTTTTTATTTTCTACCAATAAGCGCAGTTATCCAAGTATGACAAATGAGGAGTTAAGAGAAGCTTTTTTAACGGAAGAGCTCTTCACTCCTGGTCATTTATCGCTAACTTACACTGATGTTGACAGGGCTGTTATCGGTGGTGCTATGCCGACAGAGGCAACTATTGAATTACCAACGCATAAAGAACTTGCTGCTGATTACTTTTGTGAGCGCCGAGAATTAGGAATTATTAACATCGGTGGGGAAGGCTCCATCAGTGTTGATGGTGAAAGTTTCGACATGGCTAAGAAAGACAGCCTTTATGTCACCAGAGGTAGTAAAGAAGTTGTCTTGTCGTCTAAGGATGCGAGTAATCCTGCTAAATATTATATGATTTCATATCCTGCACACCGGGTCACTAAAACCGTTCATGTACCAAAAACGATGGCAAAAAAGATAGATCTTGGTTCTCAGGAAACTTCTAACGAAAGAACAATATTTCAGTCTATTCGACCTGGAATTGTCGATAGTTGCCAGTTAGTCATGGGTATTACCGAATTAAAAACCGGAAGCGTTTGGAACACTAAGCCCCCTCATACGCATTTTCGTAGGACTGAAATTTATATGTATTTCGACCTCGATAAAAGCGAAAGAGTATTTCATATGCTAGGTGAACCCAAAGAAGTTAAGACTCTCCCATTAGCGCCTGAAATTGCAATTGCTTCACCTAGTTGGTCTATCCACAGTGGGGTAGGGACGACTAATTACAGCTTTATTTGGGCTATGGGCGGAGAAAACCAAGAGTTTGACGATATGGACCACATTGAAATTTCCTCTTTACGTTAAGTTTTAACCTGTAAATTGCCATTAAATATGTCATTTTTATCAAAATCAATCATATGATAAGTTTTTTGATTGATTTTGGTTGCTTTGGTGATTATATTAAACGTTATAACGCCAAATAGGACAGAAAAAGTAATGCTTGAAAAGCAGCGACAACAGTTAATCCTTGAAGTATTAGAAGAGTCCACCTTTGCGAGTGTGCCCGAATTGTGCAGTCAATTAGGCGCATCTGAGGCAACGATCAGAAGAGATTTGAAAAAATTATCTGCTCAAAATAAGATCAAAAAGATAAGAGGGGGGGCGCAAGTAATAGATACTGTCTCGACCTCAAATTTCTATCTCTCTGGCAATGCCTTTCTAATAGATAAAGAAAAGAATGCCGATATTAAACGCGCCATTGCTAAAACTGCATGTGAGCTTTGTAATGACGGCGAATCTATTATTATCAACGGTGGCAGCTCTACATATATGATGGCCGAGTTCCTGAGAGATAAAAGATTAAATGTGCTAACCAACTCATTTGTCTTGGCTCAAGACTTGGTAGAGAACAGTCAGAACCAGGTCACCCTCCCAGGCGGCGAGGTTTATAGAAAGCAGAGCATTATTCTAAGTTCCTTTGAAAATGATACTACACAGAACTATCGCGGAACCATGATGTTTATGGGAACACCTGGTATCAGTAAATACGGCGTCATGGAATCTGATCCACTGCTAATATTGGCAGAGAAAAAGCTACGCAAGCAGGCTGATAAGCTAGTTGTATTAGCGGACAGCTCAAAAATTGGTCTGCAAAGTAATCTTGTTTTCTGTGATTTGAACTCTGTAGATATTGTAATAACTGACAACCGTGCTGATAAAGTGCAATTAGACGAAATCAGAAGTTACGGTATCGAAGTTATTGTCGTCGACGTTGAGACACTAGAGGCGGCGTAACGAAAAACCACATATTGTTACTACGAGGTTTCTCTTGATGATGAAACCTCCTTACTTCAAATATCCCCCACTGGTACATGTTGAGATTATCGTTTCGCAGCAGTATCAACTAGTCTTATCAGCCACTAATATTAATCAAAAGATTTCAATTTCAATCATTTTTTGTTATACATAAACTTAATATTTTGGAAGTATCCTCGAGAGAAGTCATAATCAGCATAGCTGACAAGCATTTCAGTGTACTCTTTAGTTACAACTTACATGACGCTCCTTTGATATTACATTCACGAAAAATTTGGAGTTAATGCTAGAGTGAAAGCTGTTTTAGATATTGGTAAAACTCATATAAAGCTATTGTTTGTTTCAGACTATGAGCAAGTTGCAAGCTTCAGCTGCAAAAATGCCCCAATTGAAGGTCAGTACCCTCAGGCCGACGTAGACAGCATATGGGACTGGATAGAAGAAACGTTAAAGTCGTGCACACATACAAAAGAGGTAGACGGGTTTGTTGTTACTACCCACGGCGCCACTGCAGCTTTAATCGATGGTAATTCAACAGATAGATCTAAAGCACTTACACTTCCTATTCTAGACTACGAATATCAGGGTATTGACGAATGTACACCACGTTATAAGCACGAACGTCCGAACTTTAGTGAAAGCTTATCTCCATTACTGCCTGCAGGTTTGAATTTAGGTAAGCAACTTTATTGGTTGCAAGAGAAGTACCCGAAAGAATTTGCAAAAGCGAATGCTATTCTTTTATATCCGCAGTATTGGGCTTGGAGATTGGGTGCAGAGCTGAGCTCAGAGGTGACTTCTTTAGGTTGCCACACAGACTTATGGCAACCATCTGAGCGTCAATTTTCTTCTCTCGCCATTAAAAAGGAGTGGGCTAACCTATTCCCACCTCTAAAGAATGCTTGGGACTGCATAGGGAAAGTAAATGCCGAGGTATCTAAAAAAACGTCATTACCTATTTCATGTAAGCTTTATTGCGGTATTCACGATAGTAATGCGAGCTTCTTAAGGTATCTAAATATCGAATCTCAAGCGACTGAGCAATTTACCGTTATGTCTACAGGGACATGGACTATATTAATGCAGTCCGGGGGAGATGTGGGTGCCCTTCATGACAAAGTAGATACTCTTGCTAATGTAGATATAAACAGTAACCCAGTCTCTTGTGCCAGGTTTATGGGTGGCCGTGAGTATGAACGTATTTGTACGACGCTCGGTGGCAACATAAAAATGAACCCAACAGAATCAGAAATTCAAGACGCTATAAGTAATTATTGGCGCGTAACCCCTGATTTTAGCGAGGGCAATGGCCCTTTCCCCGACTTGACGCCTCAATTGCTATGCCCTGAAAGGCCAACTGCACCACAAGCTATCGCCACACTTTATTGTGCGCTTATGATTAATCAACGGCTAAATGACCTTCAATCTAAGGGGGCAATCTATATTGAAGGTGCTTTTCTTAAAAACCCACTACTATGTCGCTTGG
The DNA here is from genome assembly GCF_057539655.1 of Alteromonas sp. 4NH20-0056. Lineage (NCBI taxonomy): Bacteria > Pseudomonadati > Pseudomonadota > Gammaproteobacteria > Alteromonadales > Alteromonadaceae > Alteromonas > Alteromonas sp. 4NH20-0056. Next base: position 86,088 of record NZ_BAAJLS010000007.1, read on the forward strand.
TTGCTCAGCTGCGTCGTCAGCAGCCAGTTTTCGCTTCGACAGACAATACAGGCACAGTACTAGGTGCAGCAGCACTTATAGGCTATCAAAAGCAAAGGCAGCATTCACTGGATTTAGAAAACGTAGAGCCCTCTAACTTTGTTGGACTGGAATCATATGCTGATGAGTGGTTCGAAATAGTCAAAAACGCTCAAAAATAAACGGTAATAAGCTTTTTTGCGGATTAAAAATCACAATGCAGTCAAAATGAAACCAATAATGATTGAAAATGATTGACAGGGATTGGAAGTGGCGTGTATTGTTAGCACCATAATCGATGTTTACATTTATGAAACATATCTAACTGATAATTTTAGGACACTGTAATGGCTTTTAAACCCGATGATTACAAGCATGTTAAGTACCTTTGGAAAGATGAAGAAGCAGATACACTCTCTCCTGTAGAGAATTTGGTATATCGCTCAAACAAGCTAGGCGAAGACCAACGAATCACCAATACTGGTGGCGGAAACACATCCGCTAAGCTGCTAGAAGAAGACCCATTAACAGGCGAAGAAGTAGAAGTGTTATGGGTTAAAGGTTCAGGCGGAGACCTGAGAACATCGAAAAAAGAGAATTTTTCTTCACTATATGCTGACAAACTTCGCGCTTTAGATAACGTTTACCAGCAATATCCGGACAAAGGGTACAAGAGCGCTGGTGAAGACAAGATGGTTGGCATGTTTAAGCATTGTAACTTTTGTCTAAACCCTCGCGCTTCATCAATAGATACGCCTCTGCATTCAATGATTGAAGAAAAGCACGTTGATCACCTACATCCAAATGCCGTAATTTCTGTCGCATCTTGTAAAGATCAAGAAGCGTTAACGGCTAAAATATGGGACGGAAAACTGGCCTATGTTCCTTGGATGCGCCCTGGTTGGGAAGCCGCAAAAGTATGTGAGGACGCTTATGAAGCGAATCCTGATATATGGGGTATTCTTTTAGGTCAACACGGACACACTAATTGGTCTTCAGAGAGCAAAAGTTGCTACGAAACCTCATTGTGGGTTATTGAAACTGCTGCGCGTTACATTGAAGAGCACGATAAAGGCGAAAATACGTTCGGTGGACAAAAGGTAGAATCTCTTGACGACGATAAAGCAAGAAGCCTTCTCACCGACTTTATGCCTATCGCAAGAGGAAAGTTATCGACTAATGTTAAGTACATTGGCACGCTTCAAAATGACGAAGCCACGCTTAGATTCGTTAATAGCGTTGATGCTCCTCGTCTAGCCGAGCTCGGTACTTCTTGCCCTGACCATTTTTTAAGAACGAAAATTAAGCCACTCTATATCGACTTCGACCCTAAATCTGACGCGCTTGAAGATCTCGTTGCAAAATTTGATGCGGCGCTAGAGAAATATAGACAGGACTATACTGCGTATTATGAAGCATGCAAACGCGAAGACTCACCGGCAATGCGTGACCCAAGTCCAACAGTAGTGCTAATTCCTGGCGTTGGAATGATTGCATGGGGTAAGAACAAAAGTGAATCCCGCGTTACCGCTGAATTTTACAACTGTGCTATTGAAGTAATGAGAGGCGCAGAAGCAATCTCTGAATATACAGCTCTTCCTGCACAAGAAGCATTTGATATCGAATACTGGGCTTTAGAAGAAGCCAAGCTTCAAAGAATGCCAAAGGAAGCTCCTCTAGCTAGAGACGTTGTTGTTGTTATCGGTGCTGGAGACGGCATTGGTAAAGCGACAGCCCATCGCGTTGCTCGAGAGGGCGCACATGTAGTCTGTGCAGACCTTCGCCTTGAAAACGCTAAAGCAACAGCAGAAGAACTAGAAGCTATTTATGGTAAAGGTATTGGCGTAGCTGGCACGGGTATTTCTTCATGCGGCCCAGCCATTGCGCTTGGTGTTGATATAACCAAGAGAGAAACCGTAGAGGAATTGTTTACCAATGTAACGCTCGCTTATGGCGGCATTGATAAAGTTATTGTTACTGCGGGCGTATTTATCGCTGAGGGTGCAGACTTAGCGAAAAACGACGAAGTCTTTGAGTTGAGCTTTAACGTGAACGTGAAAGGCGGCTATGTTGTGGCTTCTGAAGCGCAGAAGATCTGGGAAAAGCAGCAAATGAAAGGAAATATGGTACTCACCACTAGCGTTAACGGTGCTGTATCTAAGAAAGGTTCACTAGCTTACGATACAAGTAAATCTGCTGCTAACCACTTAGTTCGAGAACTTGCCGTTACGTTGTCACCTTTAGTTAATGTTAACGCGCTTGCTCCTGCTACCGTAGTTCAAGGTAGCAGTATGTTCCCGCGCGACCGGGTTATATCTTCACTGACTAAGTACGATATTCCGTTCCAAGAATCAGATTCCACTGAGAACCTTCGCACAAGTCTAGCTGAGTTTTATGCGCAGAGAACATTAACAAAGTCACCAATAACACCTGAAGATCAAGCTGAGGCAGCCTATCTCCTTGTGTCTGGTCAGCTAAACAAAACCACAGGTCAAATTATTAGTGTAGACGGCGGTTTGCACGAAGCCTTCCTACGCTAGGAGTAGATTATGTTACGTAGAATAGATTCCGCTTTAGTAAGCGAAAAAAACGAAGAACTCTATAAAGATTTAAAATCTGATTATGACGCACTAGGTGAAAAGCTAAGCCGCGACGGTATTGATATTGAAAATTTCACAAAGGCAGCGGAGCAGTTTCAAATAGCAGTACCGTCATGGGGCACTGGTACCGGGGGAACTCGATTTGCTCGCTTCCCATTGAAAGGTGAGCCTCGCAATATTTACGAGAAGCTTGAAGACTGCTCGGTCATCAATGAATTGTCTGGCTGTACTGATAGTGTTTCACCCCATTTTCCATGGGATAAAGTAGATGACTTTAGTGAATTGAAACAAACGTCAGATGAATATGGTCTTAGTTGGGTATCAGTGAACTCAAATACATTTCAAGACCAACCTGGACAAGAAGTATCGTATAAGTACGGAAGCTTAAGTAATACGCAAGAAGCATCTCGTGAACTGGCTATTCAGCACAACCTCGATTGTATTGAGTATGGCCAAGCATTGGGTGCTAAAAGTCTAACAGTGTGGGTGGGTGATGGATCTAACCATCCTGGCCAGCAGCATTTTCAACGCGCTTTTGAACGCTACTTATCAAGCATGGAGAAAATCTATGCGGGGCTACCAAGCGATTGGGAAATGCATATCGAACATAAAATGTTTGAGCCAGCCTTTTATTCAACTGTGATTCAAGACTGGGGTTCAAACTTACTGGCAGCTATGCACTTAGGCCCAAAATGTAAATCCCTTGTAGATCTTGGGCATCATGCGCCAAATACTAATATCGAGATGATAGTGTCTCGTTTAATCCAGTTTAAAAAGCTAGGTGGGTTCCACTTTAATGATAGTAAATATGGCGATGATGATTTAGATAGCGGCTCACTGCATCCTTATCAGCAGTTCCTTATTTTCAATGAATTAGTAGATGCAGAGCAACGTCAGCAAGAAGGTTTTAACCCTGCCTACATGCTGGATCAGTCACATAATGTAACAGACCCAATCGAAAGCTTGGTAATTTCTGCTATCGAAGTTCAGCGCTCTTATGTAAAAGCATTATTGGTTAACAGAGATGCTCTGTACAGCTATCAGCAAGACAACGATGCAATGATGGCCTCTATGGAACTGAAAAAAGCGTTTAATGTAGATGTAACGCCTATTCTTGCAATGGCGCGCTACCGCAAGTCCGCGGCAATCAATCCTATTGGGACTTACCGTTCGCTTGACTATCGAGAGTCTATGGACAAGGTGCGCCCACGGGATCCGAATGCGACGGGTTCTGGCATTGTTTAATCATTCAATAAGATAGCCGCTTTCTATCTGTACTCTACAAAAAAGCGATCGAAGAATAATAAAAAAGAACAAGAATAATAGAAATAACTGTTGTCAAACTATCGGAATAAGAAAAGCATATGTTGTTGAGCAATTGTCATAACTATCACGATTTTAGAAAGTTAGCGCAGAAAAGGTTGCCTGGTCCAATATTCAATTATATTGATGGTGGAGCCGATGACGAAGTGACAATGCGTCGCAACTCTGAATCTTTTCAGAGCTGCGATCTTATTCCAAATGTTCTGACCGGTGTAAAGGACATCGATTTAAGCATTGAGGTAATGGGGCAAAAGCTGGCGCTTCCAGTCTATTTGTCTCCCACCGCTTTACAACGCTTGTTTCACCATCAAGGTGAGCGCGCAACGGCTGGTGCGGCAGCGAAGTTTGGCACCATGTTTGGTGTTTCTTCATTAGGAACAGTAAGCATGGAAGAAATCGCTAAACGGTATGATACACCTCAGGTCTATCAGTTCTATTTCCATAAAGATCGTGGCTTGAATAGAGCTATGATGGAAAGAGCCAAAGAATCTAATATCGAAGTTATGATGTTGACTGTAGATTCTATCACTGGCGGCAACAGAGAGCGGGATTTGCGAACAGGTTTTGCTATTCCGTTTCGACTCAATCTTAAGGGGCTGTGGCAATTTGCAACGCGCCCGATGTGGGGTATCAACTATGTTACCCATGAGAAATTTTCACTTCCTCAGTTAGATGCTCATATAGACATGGGCGGTGGGGCTAGCTCTATTGGCGATTATTTCACTAATATGCTTGACCCTTCGATGAACTGGAAAGACGTTGAAGAGATGGTTAAATTTTGGAATGGTCAATTCTGCCTCAAAGGTATTATGAGTGTTGATGATGCCAAACGCGCGGTAGATATAGGCTGCACAGGTATAGTCATCTCTAACCACGGTGGCAGACAACTCGATGGTTCTAGAAGCTCTTTTGACCACTTAGCTGAAATTGTAGACGCCGTAGGCGACCAAATTGATGTTATTTTTGACAGCGGTGTTCAAAGAGGAACTCATGTCTTAAAAGCGCTCGCTATTGGCGCAAAAGCTGTTGGCTTGGGGCGCTATTATCTTTTTGCACTAGCCGCAGCAGGACAAAAAGGTGTAGAAAGAGCCATGGAATTGATGGTCGCGGAAATCGAACGTGATATGCGCCTTATGGGATGTTCAAAAATTAGTGACTTAAATCGTGACCACATTCGTTTTAGATAGGGTATAAGTTAACGAGTTTTTTTCTCGTCTTCAACAACACGTAGTCTTCATGGTCGTGGTTTGAAATCGGCTACTAAATTATTTTCGTGCTTAGAGTTAAATTACGAAGACCACTGCAATTAAGTTTTGCTTTAACTTTCATCGAGTATAAAAATACGGGTGAGCCTTTATTTCTCAATAAGAATTTTATAGCTCTCTCAGTTACGTTATCGCCGGATAAGTTGCTAAATGAGTTTCTCAGAAAAATATTATTCATCAAGTTCTTTCGCGGGCTGATACTCATCGACTGCTTTTTTAATGGCAGCTTCAATACTACTTAATTGGTGTTTGAAGCGTCGGTGAATGAAAGGATATATCTTAAATTCTTCTGGTTCTGATACTCTAACCAATAGAGTAGCGGTGTCTGGACGACTAATTGTACTAATGTATAGGTTACCCGCTATAATCATATCTACTCTTTCATTGAGCAATAGGTCAACGGTGTCTCTTTTTGACCAGGTAGTTATAACGTTTTCTATTGCGTTCTTTCTTACAAAAAATTCACTCGCAAGTGAACCTCGTTGATGCACAACGATGTAATCATTTCTATTCTTAATCCCTGAGGCAAACTTTTGCGCATTTTTCTCAAGTGCCCAGAGTGCTATGTCTGTCGTAAATAGAGGCACTGGAATTTTAATCAAATCTTTTGCGATGGGCATATTTTCGAAGCTTTCGATCTTTCCGCATAATCCATCTATGGACCCTTTTTTTGATTCAAGCACTGCTCTTGCAAGTCCTACAGGAACAATTTTAAAATCCATGCCCAGTTCTGCAAATGCTGTTCCGTATATGGATTTAAAATAGCTCTCAATATGTGTTGGTATTTGTGCGCAAGCAAATGTCACCCTATGAGTGCTTAATTTAGTATCAGCTAAAGCAACCTTGCTAGCTAACAGCAATAAGATAATAGAATAGAGGGTTGTAGCTGTGGGCTTTGGCATTATTTGAATAGAAACTGCGTAACCATTACACAAACGTAGACGTATTTTCTTGGTTATACAATGTTTACTTTGGTCTAACAAAATAATGTAATTGTGATCATTTTAGACCATCGTTAGTGTCTGATTAGATTTAAGCTCAGGTCAGAGAAATCGATCCATACCAGTTCAGTAGACAATATATCATTCGTTAGTTGATTTGAATTTTCCTTTACATAGGCAGAGTTACAATCTATGTGAGGCCGCCTCAGCGGCCCCCTTTTATACTGTTTTAAAGTGCTTAGAGTCTAAAGCGTCTGCTTAAGCACACCACAGGAAGCAATAGCAAAGCAATCCAACTCATGGAACCACCGCGTTTGTCATTGACAGAAATGGTTACGGTGTCCGTGGTGGTATCAATACCATCTGTTGCTGTAACGTTAACAATAATATGGCTTGATTGTTCATGGTTAGGCGCTGTTCCATTCAACGTGGTTGTCTGCACACCATTAATTGTAATGGTGACATCGTCACCGTCAGCGTCGGTAGCAGAGGCAAAAACAGTGTAGGTTTCGCCCTCATTAACGCTTGATGGTGCAGATACAGAAATGACAGGTGCATCCTGCACGCCAGCCACGCTAACTGATACCGTACCTTCGCCAATTACATCGCCAAGCACTTTCTCTTCTTCATTGACTGCGCCTTCTTCACGTACTGTGTAAGTAAATAGATCCTCCCCGAAGAAGTCAGCGTTGGGCGCGTAGGTCACTGTACCATCTTCGCTTACGATCACCGTTCCATTTGCAGGTTCAGTTGTAATGACGACGGTTGATGGATCAAGTGGCGCCTTGTCGATCTTTATTGGCGACAATGTACGGTAGTCCCCCGAGAGAGATTTCATTGTGAAGGTATTTAAAATGACATCATCTTTCTCATTAGCGAGAATGCTCGCAGTAACAGATGCATCTTCGCTAACGTGTAGAACATCATCCATCAATTCGCCGGCCGCTACAACACTACCAGCATACGATAGAAATACTTGATCGCCGCTGGTCTGAGTAAGGGTATATTCATCTCCTGAAACTGGCATCGTTCCTTGCATTGACGTACTTGTAAGGGCAGCCAAGGTGGTACCGACTTTACCTGTAGAGTCTTCTGCTCCCACTACAGTTGGAGCAACTGGAGCGTCCATTGGTCCATAGACAAAGTGAACAGCACCGGTAGCGTATTCAAACCATAACTGGAAATTAAATGATGTACCTGGTTGGTCGAGAAGCTGAACGTTTTCCCATTCTACTACAAAGTGCCCAGTAGTTAGTGAAACGGCATACATAGTTCCTTTACCATTACCACCAGACAAATCAAAGTCTGTCCAGAATGGGGCAATTACGTTGTTTGGTTCGAGCAAATTTGGGAATGGTTCGGCAAACGGAGACGTAGTTCTTCCTGAATTTGTGCCTAATGAAACATAGCCATTGGAGGATATCTGCATAGACCGATATTGCTTACCCAGATATGTGATAGGTCTTGGTATGTCAACGGTGATTGATGCATCATCACATAACTCAGAGCACACAAGCGGTGATATATTAATAGCTGACATGGGTAAATATCGAGGCGCGCCCAACCCGGATAAAAGATCGCCAATTGACGTCGACTGGGACATTTTTAGAGTAGCAGTGTCAATAGATCCTTCCCATTTAATTTCACGAGTCTCTGCATTGTAAGTTACAGACTCTTGGCTCCCATTTATTACTGCTGAAATCGTTTCTGGCTCGACGTCAAATTTACGATCAATGATGGTCGAAAGACCAATCAGCCCAGTGATATCAGTATTGTCTATAACTACTTCGGAAACGACTAACTCACCTTCTTCTGCTACGCTCGCACTGACACTGCTTCTGAATAGATCAGGCTCGTCCGAAGTAATAGGATAGACCGCAATAGGAATAAAGTAATCCGTCGTTGCATTGTTATTGTCTGACCAGTTTATTCCGCCAAATGACCATGTATTAGTGTCAGCGGATGAAACGTCAACAGAAATCATTATTTCCGCTGAGGCACCTGCCGGTAAAGTAGCCATAGAGGGGGTTACACTAGCTGTGATAGCTCCATCATCAAACATCGATGTTGCATCTACAGCCACATCGCTGTCGCTGGTGTTAGTTACCGTGATTGACATTTCACAGTTCAGAAAACAATTTGCTGACACCAAGCTTAAATCACTGTAGGTAAGCTCAACACTGGTTGCACGCGGAAGATCGAGTCGACCTGCGCCAATATCAAAACTATCGGCAGGAGTAACTGCATCTTCTTTTACAACATCGCGAATGGAAGAGGTAACTAGTGCGCTCTTAATTTGCTGTGCAGACCAATCGGGGTGCATTTGTTTAATCAACGCTGCTGCACCTGCGACATGCGGAGCCGCCATAGAAGTGCCATTTTTAAATGAGAAACTCTCGCCGAGATGATCAGGTGCATCAGGAGACTCCCCAGAAAATATGCGCGTACCGGGGGCTGCGATGTTCGGTTTTAGGAATGTCGGATCACCGCCAGGTCCACGAGAGCTGTTTTCGTTCATGATATCTGCCAAATCGTCAGAGACAACACGAACAATTTCATTACCGATAGTAATAGTTATTGTTTCTTCCGATGCTAACGTCAGGTTTGCTAACGCCGCCCCCGGTGTTGCGGGTAGCATAAGAGACGGTACCATTTGATCGGGTCTTAATCCGGCCATTTGAAAGGGGGCTTCTCCGCGCCCCGGTTGATTATAAACCAGTACCGCCGTTGCACCTGCTGCTTCAGCGTTTGCAATTTTATCAGCAAAGCTGCAAGTTCCGCGGCTTATAAGAGCAATAGAACTTTCGAGTGCATTTTCGTCTACATATGGTGAGCAGCCTTCTGCGTTGGTGGCATCTACCTCGCCAGCGAATATCACAGGCGCTGTAATTGGGCTGTCAAATACAATATCAGGGTTACCCACTGAATAAACAGCAGGGATCGCGCCAATAGCGCTATCACCGTCAATGATAACCTCATTGGCAAAAATGCGACCAGTTGTGGTATTTGCAACTGTGAGCACGTTTTCATCACAACCGGGGCAACCGATGGTTGTATCGCCCGGGCCATCGTTACCTGCAGCGAATACTGTGACAACGCCAGCATCATTCATGGCTTCAAAAACGCCTGCGTAAAAGCTGCTAGGCAATCCGCCAGCACCGCCACCCCATGAGTTGTTAACGACGTCTGCTCCGTCTTCCAGCGATGCTTCTAGCATTGAAAGCAGCATTGACGACGCGCCGCTGGATCGAGTTGGCTCTGCAGATGTAGCGTAGAGGCCTTTGTATACCATCAGGTAAGCTGCAGGTGCTACCCCTGAAATTTCGGCTTCAGCGCCATCGCGCTCTGCCATCACACCGAAATTACCTACCGCGGTACCGGCAACATGTGTACCGTGACCGTTAAATCCCAGCGGGCTTTCATATTCTCCATCAGCAAGGTCAAAGCCTGCGACAACTGGGGCAGCACGCGCGACAATAAGCTTGTTATTACAGAAGTCTAGTACTTCAGAACAATAGTCATCAGTAGGTAATGTGGCGGGGTCAGGTGCAGTAAAACCATTGCCACTGAATAGTTCGTTTTCGGGACGAATTCCACTGTCGATAATGGCAACTTTTACGCCTGCGCCAGCGTTCTCTCTACCACCGAACTGTTCCCACGTTTCGATAGCGCCTATTAAATCTAAACTTGCGTCCATCTGTGCATGATGAATAACGTCAGGGTAAACAGCTTTGACGTTAGGAAGGCTGGCGAGTTTATCTAGTGCACTTTTAGACACCATCCCCGCGAAACCATTAAATGAGTTAGTGTATGACAGGTCGGATTCAAACGATGAGTCAAATGATTTAATGCTCTGTATAACGGATTTTTGTTGTGTCTGAAGGTACGACTTATATTCCTTTGCTGCGTTCGATTTAAAGTTAACTTTCTGCCCTCTGTGTGCAGATGTAGCGCCAACACTAGGATTAACACCGCTAAACTGTGCCATAGGAGAGTCGATCAATTGAACGATGACACGTACTCGGTTGTTACTTGCCTGAATAGCGTTAGCCAATATATTTTTCTTATCGAAAGAGGCTTCTATGGCGTTTTCCTGTTCAACAGTTGCTCCTTCGATAGGAAGTATGTCTGTCAATGCAAAAGCGCCGAAGGTAGAACCTGCTAGAGCTGTTGCTACTAATGTATTTATTAATTTCTTTTTCATAATTATTCTCGTGTGAAAGTTTCCCTGGAGCGAGTCGATATATTTGATTTAGATGAGAGTAGGCCCGAGGCCTTTTATTTATTGATTTTGACGACCCTAATAATTTGTAGCACAAAGATTTTTACGATGTAATGACTTGTGGTGGATGAATTTAAATTCATTTTTTAATAACGTTTATAGTAGTGTTTAGAATTGAAAACAAAGAAAAAACGAATGTTTTCTTTAGATGTGAAAGGTTGTTATTTTGACCACCTTTGCGGATTTATTACTTGAAAGCGAAGAAGCGTTGAGACTTGAGCATGTTTGCTAGTGTCGATACATACATTTGATGCTCTTTCTCAAAAATAGACTTTTCTGGGGTGACTCAGATTGGAAATTCTCGTTGGTTCACTATCTTTGTTAGATTCTAATAATTAGAGCGTCATAACTTTTTATCAAAAGTAATTGTCCGTTTGAGAGTGGCCTTTTTTCCAGATAGGACAATGCGGGCGAGTCGAATAAAAGTGAGGTATAATTATTTTGTTAAGACATCATGGTAGAAAACTGTAAATTGTTCGCGGACAGTTTCCGATAACCATAATGAATTTAAAATTTCCAGGTCATGTGATGTCTTTGAAACCAAATGAACCTCCTCACATTAGAGGCTCTGTTTCATATATTTCGTTTGATGATTGTTTTGCTTCTCGGAGCAAAATACCCGTAGTAGCCAGACGTTATGCTGGCACTATGAATTACTGAGTCCGGTATGACTAGCGGAAGGCATATAAAAACCCTCATCGGAAAATTCCATCAAAAGATTGACCTCAGAAACCCACATCCCATCTATCTAGATTCGAATACACATTGTCCGCAATTTCTACACTGTTGGTAGTTCGACCCTCATAGTCATAGGAAACTATTCCCCAAGCGCGTGTAGTAGATCCTCGCGAATTTCCGGTAACGCCTCTGATTTTATTATTCTTTACTGTATTTGTTCCTTGCACACCAATAAGTGAAATACCCTCGAATGCGTCGCTATAGGCGTTAAAGTTAGCTTTGCTAGCAGAAGTTTGCGCTGCCACGACGTCGCCCAGATTGTTTATTTCATTGTCTTCAACCGTCACATTATTTGTGGTTTCAAGACTGATTGCGCGCATGGCATTATCGATAGTATTATCACGTATTTTGACATTTGTGGCCTGCCATCCTCGGAATACGCTTTTTGTACTTAGTCCCACAACGACATCTTTCAGTACGTTGTTACGCATAACTATATTGTCAGCGCCTCTTTTAGAGGTAAAGCCATCAAATGCGCGCTCTACGTAATTGTCGTGAATGGTAAAGTGATCACCAAATTGTCCATTATCCCCACCCGCTGATAAGTATACTGCGGCATCGCGTACGCCATAAAAATTGTTAAATCTAATTGTGGCTTTGAGTGCGCCTGTCATTAATATACCGCTGTCTCCACCCGCCTCATAAAATGGGTCGCTGTTATTACGCGTTCCATAAAAATTAATGCGCTCGATAACGAGCTCGTTTAACTTGTGATAGTTGGTTGTATTGACAACGCCACGAATAGAAAGCGCATCGGCGGTCTTATCTTTTCCTTCTCGCCCTGCTGGTGTTAAACGTGTTATGGGAACAACAGTCGATACTTTCGCGCGGGACATATCGAAATCACCGCCTTTCCAAGTAAAATCAGCAAGCTGACCTTTGTTCCCACAAACGTTGTCATTGTTCTTCGTGTCGAAACTAAACAAGTCACCGTCTAAATCTGCCTTCGCGATAAAGCGAGCACCCGTGGCGTCAACTATCAAATCTTTGCGCAAGGTTACATTTATCCCTTTGAGTATCTGCTTCCCATCTGTGGCGTCTTTATCAGTGCCTATATAGTAAGTCCCGGTTAATCGAAGTGGTTTTCCAGTGTTTGTTGCTTGTTGCAATGCGTTTTGAAGTTTCGAGGCTTCACCGTTCGGATTGGCTGGGTTGCTACTACAGTCTGCAGCTATCCCTTGACCTACCCACAGCATGGTGCTGCACTTAGCAAGTATTCTTAGCGAATTTTTTATATTTGTTTTCATAGTTAACTCCTGTTCTTTTCACCAAACAAGGTTAGAAGTTATTGTGATTCTACAAAGTCATACATCGCGCTTCCCGCGAGTAAAAAGGCACCTACACCAAATAATTGGGAGTCATCTTTTGTTACTACATCAGGCTTCTCATTCACACCCTGCACCCACCCAAACTTTCCGTCTGGATGTACTGCTGATGACAGCACTTGCCATCCTTTCAATGCAGAGGGGAGGTATGTACTTTCATCTAACAAATCGTTATTAATGCCCCAGATTAATCCATAGGTAAAAAAAGCCGTGCCACTAGTTTCTGGCTCTACATATCTCTCTCCTGCTAGCAATGACATAGGCCAAGCACCATCTTTCTTCTGCAGTTTCACGATTGCGGATGTAAGCTCTTGATAGAGTGATTCGTAGTAGGACCGGTATTGATGGTCTTTAGGGAGGCTCTCCAAAGCATGTACAACGCCTGCGTATACCCATCCCATTCCTCTAGACCAAAAAACTTGTTCATCGAACTTGCCTTTTTTGTTGAAATAACGAGAGTCTCGGAAAAGTAATTGGGTTTTCGGGTCTTGTAAGTAATCGATAGTTGCTTGAAACTCTTTGTGGGCGTAATCAGCATATTTGGGCTCGCCTGTAATTACTGAAAGCTCAAAAAATACTGGCGGCCCCATGAACAAAGCGTCAGCCCAGCACCAACGCCATTGACAGTTATGTACGTTATCTTTATTTCTGCCGGCAACAAACTCGAGACTATTGTCGGGAGCTTGCTCAATTAGCCAATCAATCGTTTCTGTTACTGGCGTAAGCGCTTCTTCGTTTTTGTGCCTGCGGTAATACCAAAGGTTGGTTTGTGCAATAACGTGGTCATCGGCAAAGTATTTGACCTTACCCATCTTCCAGTCATGGTCATTCCCCACATAACCAATCCAGGTTTCGTAAAAAGGGTTATCAGACCGCTCAGCAAGTTTGGTGAGCCCTTTATAAAAAGCGCCTTGAATCCATCGTCCATATGCTTCAGAACCAGCCCGAGCACGACCTACATGTGTCATATGTTGTGTGCGTGCAACTTGCCAATTTGCCACTTTTTCCATTTGTGCCATCACGTGCTCTTGTGTTGGCAACACGGCCTCAGCCTGTAATGAGGTTAGTGGCATATAAGCCATAGCGAACAAGCCGATTTTTATTCCGATAAACCGACTTATTTTGCGTATGTGGGTTTTCATCATGCATCCTTAAAGTTAACTGATTTGACGAAATACAGAGTAGTGAGTGGCTTAACTGCGAACCTGATTTGTGCTCAATGTTACATCGAAGCAAACCAGCAGCACAATCAAATTCATTCACGTTTGGTCTTTTTTGTTCTTGAGTTTGTCGTCGGCTTTTGTATTTCACGCCTCAATTTTATTAGGTGTTAACTATGCTCAACCCCCTGATTTTAATGTGTTTTTGAGGTTTTTAAATATCCATTTTGGTCATTCCTCCTTATGTAAAATATTTGTTTAAAAAATAAAACAATGCTTTAATGGTCAAAATCAATCATATTTGGCGAGTTTAAAATGCGAGTTTGTGTTCTCTTAGCCTTCTTGAAAAACATAGTGCAGCTCAATACTCTTGATTTTCTCAAGTAGGCATCACCGGTAAACGCTGATTTTGGAAGGGAAAAAGAAAATGCTGGTTTACTTATTGCGCCTTTTGGCATTAAGCATACTGATTTGGAGCGGCTGTGGATATGTAAGTGGTGAGACTGATCCAGTAATGGATGTCACCCAAGAAAGCGAAAGTATAAGCCCGAATATTGTTTTTATATACACGGACGACCAGGCTCCATGGGCGTTAGAAGGTAAAAGCTCCAGTGCTGTAACCCCAAACCTTCAACGCTTAGCCGAGCAAGGTATGTCCTTTCCGAATGCTTATACCACTACGCCTGTTTGTAGCCCTTCTCGAGCAGGTTTGCTCACTTCCCGTTACGGCTTTGAAGTAGGTATCGACGATTGGATAAATGACCACCTAAATAGTAAAACCCTAACAGGGCACCAGTTAGACTTAGGGCTTTCAGCAGAACTGGATTCCTGGCCCAAAAGATTGCAAGAAAACGGCTATTATAATGGTTTGATCGGTAAGTGGCATTTAGGAAAACAACCTGAACATCACCCTCAAAATTTTGGCTACGACGAGTTTACGGGTTTTTTAGGAGGCGGAACTTCCCCCGCTGATCCTCAATTACTTGTTAATGGTGTCCAGGAGAAAGAAACGGGGCTTACCGTTGACATTCTCACTGACCATGCCATGGATTTTTTAAGTAGAAATAGACACAGGAAGTTTGCCTTATCATTGCATTACAGGGCGCCTCACTATCCATTTGAGCCTGTCTTAGGGAGTGATTTAGATGCTATCAGTGACGATGTAGATTTAATACATCCTGATTATCCCGATCTGAATACTCAAAGAGCAAAGAAATTATTACGCGGATATTTAGCATCTGTTAAAGGTATAGATAGAAATGTCGGCAGACTGCTGGACCATTTAGACGAACTGGGACTTTCTGAAAATACTGTGGTCATTTTTACCTCTGATCATGGCTATGTTATCGGACAAAATGGTATTTGGCATAAAGGCAATGGTTTTTGGTTGCTAAACACACCACCGAAAGGCACAGAAAACATTCCCAAGGGCCAGCGCCCCAATCTGTACGATGCCGTGCTTAAAGTACCTCTTATCGTTCGTTGGCCCGGTAAGGTGCCTGCGGGTACGGAAAATGCCTCAACCGTATCAAATCTTGATTTCTTCCCTACTCTCATGGATGTCGCCAAACTGGATATACCTAGTGAAACAGTCATTAGAGGGCAAAGTGTAATCAAAGCGTTAAGAGATGAAAGCGTAGTAGTGAGCACTGATTACTTTGCCGCTTATTCAACGCTGCATCAGTCGATTACTGGCATGAGAATGTATTGCGATGGCCAATATAAACTAGTTAGAGACTTCAAGAACAAAGGACGAGATGAGTTCTATTACTTAGATGGAGATCCTCATGAGACTCACAACCTGCTTGAGAGAGAATTGACAGCTGCTGAAAAGATGACGTTGAAAAGGCTGGATGACACTATCGAAGAGAAAATGCTCGATTTGGACGACCCACTTTCAACGAGCTTCAACCCAGTGACTTTTAAAATGCCTTGAAGCTTGGTGCTTCTCATAAGAAATTGAGCAGTCAAATATTGACTAAATAGATTTACGTAGTCGATAGACCAGCGGTCTTCCAATTGAACAAAATATGGTACATAGAAACATGAAAAATAAGCTTCTTTTAGCTATGGTAATTGCACACCTATTTGGCTGCACTTCTTTTGCGCTTGATAGAGGAGCTTCGGCACATCAAGATACGCAGGCCTCAGTACCTTCGTTGTCTCTCCACTCAACGCCAATTTTGCTGGGGAGTAGTCTTTTGGTTGATAAATCTCATACTTCAGATGGCTCAGACCGTGCGCGAAATGGTAAGGCTCTCTTTGCGGGTGTTATGGGAGCTCAAGCAGTTACCTATAAAGGTTATCAATATGTGATTTATTACACAGCAAAAGACAGGGGAGGTTACGGTGACCTTTTTGCTGAAGTGGTTGTCGCACGCAGAAAAGTAACGGGGCACGACTGGCAACACGCCACCTTGCCTGTATATCGACTAACTTCTGATGACGCACATAACCGCCAAGCCATCGAGATATCAAAAGGCGACGGCGCCATTCATATTTCCTTCGACCATCACAACTCAGATCGCATCAACTACGCACGCACTGCTTCGGGAGTCGCAGACCACCCAGAAACCGTAGATTGGAACGATGAAGTTTTTAAGTTTCAGCGCAATCTAGGTTTTCCTAACGACGCGGTAGGGCGTGTGACGTATCCCAAATTTTACTCGTTAGAGAGTGGAAATTTGCTCATGTATTTCCGAGAGGGAGGTGCAGCAAAAGGTGAAATGCGGCTCGCACTTTATGATGCCAAAAATAGCGATTGGCAGTTCATTCGCAATCTATCTTCAAATGACGGTGTCTATCGTCAAAATGTGAATGGCAATAAAAAGCCTTCAACTAGAGGCCCTTATTTAGCTGGTGGCGGCCCAAAGTTTGATGCTAATGGTCGCATGCACATCAGCTGGGTATTCAGAGAGCGGCCGATAAATTGTAACCCTGGTACAAGCAATGGGTCTGACTGTAATCATGGTATCTACTACGCCTACAGCGATGATGAGGGGCTCACTTGGTACAATAATGCAGGCAATCTAGTCGCTGATACTCGAGAAGGTGAGGTGTTATCTGTAGAAACATCAGGGTTAGAAGCTGTCCATGTGCCTACAACATTAAGGCCATCTAATGTTTCCCACAATTCTGTAATCGATACTAAAACAGGTGATTATCACCTCCTCCTTAGTCATAAAACATCCCCACACGGCCCAGCGCGAGTGCATCATTATGTTCGCGACATATCCGGCAAGTGGCAAAAACGAGTCTCTGATTTTAACGCTTCAAACGTTACTTTAACGCTCTTAGATGACAGGTTGTTTGCTTTTGCAGGAAGAGGCGATGCCAGAGTTTTCTATTCTGATAGAACAGACGGCTTTACTGAATGGCATAAAATCGAAATACCAAATATAGATAATGAGCTAGTCACAATTGAGGGCGGGTATATCACGTGGGATCTCAGTTTATTAAGCCATGGGGTTGCAAGTATTGTTTGGCAGCATGCACCAAAATTTAATGGTGAGTCTAGCCCCATTTACGTCTATGACTTTGAGCTAGGAAAAATAGAGCCAAGTGAGTAGAGCGTGATGCTCTTTATATTTTTTCTTTTAGAAATAAATTAAATAACGGGAGTGTGCTTTGCGCAGATTATTGTTAATTATTGCTGTAGTTTTTGTCTCATTGAGCGCAAATGCTGAATCAATAAAACAGGCGTTTGAAAGTCCTGAAGATAGTCATAAACCATGGGTATTTTGGTATTGGATTAATGGCAATATTACTGAGGAAGGCATAAAAGCAGATCTTGAATCAATGGCTGATGCCGGATTAGGAGGTGTGGTGTTGATGCACATTAATGAGCATCATGTTATTCCCGCAGGCCCTGTTGAATTTCTTTCAGAAGAATACCAATCACTACTCGCTTATACCTTTGAAAATGCTTCTGAGCTTGGTTTGAAAGTGAACCTTTATAATAGTGAAGGGTGGTCCGTCGCTGGTGGTCCTTGGATAAGCCCTAAAGACGGTATGAAAGAGCTGTCTTGGAGTGAGCAACAAGTCCATAGCCAAACTCAGCCTATAATTTTCCCCGCTCCTCATGCTCCCTTGAATTTTTATGAAGATATAGCTGTACTTGCCTTTCCAACACCTAAAGCGCACATGGAGCCAGAGTTTCAAGAACGTATCGCTATGGCCAGAATTTCAGGGGTTACGCCAAAAGTTACCGAGCCTGCTACAAATGCTTTCGATGGTGATTGGAATACAGTGGTGTCCCCCAAGGTTGATGACGAAACCAAACAGCGCTTTATTCAATTTGATTTTTCTGAGGAGTATACGTTTCGTAACGTTTTTGTGAAATTTGCTGCTTATGGAATGATGGGGAGAAACCACCTTCTTATATCAAATGATGGTGAGAATTATCAGGAGGTCGCCTTTTCAAAACGAGGGCAAATTTATGATGACCTCAGCTGTTTTCAGTTTGAACCGGTAAAGGCGAAACACGCAAGAATTGTGTTCGAGCCTACTGACAGTAAGCTCTTGTACACAGCGATGCCGAAAGTGGATGTCGCGGTGCGGGAAGTAATTTTTGACAACAAACCGCGTATTGCGAACTGGTGTCAAAAAGCAGCGCATATATTCCCGTTTCATATGCAAGAAACAGAGCGCGAAGCAATGAATGCCTCGTTAGAGAGTAACGCGAGTATCAATCTTGATTCAATTGTTGACGTTACCCAATATCTTAGCGAAAACGGTCGCCTTAACTGGACGCCACCTAGTGATAATTGGACCGTAATTCGGTTTGGTCTGTCTTCTACGGAAGCGGTTAATCGACCGGGTACGGCGAAAGGCGAAGGGCTTGAAGTTGATAAATTAAGCGAGCGTGCGCTTGATAAACATTTTGAGCATTACATTAAAAACGTAGCAAGTCGTTCGCAGGAACATGTAGGCGATTCATTTGTATCAACCCACGCCGATAGCTGGGAAGTAGGGCGGCAAAATTGGACGCAGGAGTTTGAAATAGACTTCGAAGAGAGGCGAGGTTATTCACCTATTCGACTTCTTCCTATTACGCTGGGGTATACCGTAAAGAATGCAATGTTCAGTGAGCGTTTTCTTTGGGACTACAGAAAAACACTCGCAGAGCTCATTGCTGAGCGTTTTTATGGGGGTATGCAAAAGCGTTCAAACGAACTGGGTTTGAAGTTTTCAGCGCAATCGATGAAACCTTTTATAGACAACCTTCAAGCGTTGGGAAAAGCGGATATTATTTATGCTAATAGTGCATTTCGTTCTATTAACCCTGCAGAAAATAGGCCCAATCAAGAATTTGCTTACCTGACTGCCAAAATGGCAGCATCCGCAGGCTCTATTTACAATAAGCCTGTTCGTTCAGAGTCCTTCACTTCATTGCCTCAAGCGAATAGGTGGCTAAGTCACCCGCTAACTTATAAGTCGCAAGCTGATACCGATTTGGCTGCAGGGGTTACGTTGACAACGCATCACCTCTTTACCCATCAACCCTGGACAACCCTAGAGCCGGGCATGACACTTGGTTACTGGGGTTTACATTTTGAGCGCACACAAACGTGGTGGCATGAGATAAATACATGGAATGAGTATTTGACGCGTTCCCACGCCATGCTCAGCAAAGGGCAGCCTGTGTTTGATGTATTGCACTTATTAGGTGATGACTCGGCAACGACATCCGACAAGGAATTTGCTTTGAAAACGCTGCCTGATGGCTACGATTTTGAATTTATTTCGACAGATGGGCTGATGAACCACGTTGATGTAAATGAGCGAGGGCAGCTAGCTTTTGAATCGGGGAGAACCTATAACATTTTATCGATATCGCCCGACGTGAGCATGCGAGTAGAAGTACTAGAGCAAATAAAATCTCTATTAGAGCGAGGGGTAACGGTTGTAGGTTTACCTCCCACTTTTTCGCCAAGTTTGGAAGGCTCTTTTGATATCTCGGCCACTGATGGACGAGTTCACCATTTAGCCAACGAAATTTGGGGCGCGGGATTTAAGAGCCAGGTGTTTAAAACCCTAGAAGACGCATTGAACCATAAAGGTATTCAACCAGACGTGCTAATTTCTCACACTGATAACCGATTTGTTTGGCGACACCATGATGTATCTGAAGAGAACACGGATGTGTATTTCATCAGTAACCTAGATCAAATGGCTGCCGAAATAGAATTGGACCTGAGAGCTAAAGGTAAAGCGGTTGAAATCTGGGATCCGCTTTCAGGTAAACGACTTCTCGCCAGTGATTACGTGGTTGAAAACGGTCGCACGCGGTTTACATTACACTTTGACCAAGCACAGTCTTTGTTTGTTGTTTTAGCGCCGCAAAAGAGTACCGGAAAGCTACTTAACACCCTCTCTTTTGGGCAATTGCAGGTGCTAGATTCACCGTGGCAGGTAGAGTTTATTAAAGGCGTAAAAAAACCAAACGCATTAGCGCTTAACGAACTCATCGATTTGTCTCAACACGCGAATGAAGATGTCAGGTATTTTTCTGGCACGGTTCGCTATGAGACTGAATTTGAAATGGCTGATGATTTGCCAACGTCCCCAAGCTACCTTCTTAACCTTGGCGACGCTTTCCAGTTTGCGCGCGTAAGACTAAATGGTCACGATCTCGGACTGAGAATGTGGGCGCCTTATCACTTTGATATTAGCAATATCATTCGAAGCGGAGAAAACCGTTTGGAGATAGAAGTGACTACTCTTTGGCCTAATCGCTTAATTGGCGATGAGCGCTTGTATCCTGAAACGGCACCTTGGAAGAAAAATGGCTATCAAGGCTCTCAGTTAACTAGTTTTCCGAAATGGCTTAAAGGAGCTACGCCCGAACAACCTGGGGCGCGTAGCACGTTTGCTACATGGAAGCATTGGAACAAAGATGATGAGTTACTTCCATCAGGACTGCTAGGCCCTGTGAGTATAATGGTTCAAGAAAGGAATTGAAGCATCGACGTTCTTGGTGGTAATTGAAGCTAGCATGCCCTTTCAAAGTCCTTTTTTAAGGGCATGCGTACACTCTAAATAATGTTGTTTTTGAGAAGCTTAGCCGCGTAGTCTGCCGCTCGCGCCGTTATCGCCATATAAGTTAGCGATGGGTTTTGTGTTGCGCTAGATGCCATGCAGGCACCGTCGGTAACAAATAAATTGGGTATATCGTGTGCTTGGCCCCAGCCATTGAGAATCGATGAATCTGGATTTTTTCCCATACATGCGCCGCCCATCTCGTGAACCTGCTTACCCATCGGAATATGTTTATTTTCTGGTGTCGCTTTTACCTGAATGTTGGTGCACCCACCTGCTTCGAGTATCTCTTGGATGTCTTTGGCCGCTTGTTTAATCATTTTTCTTTCATTGGCTTTAATTTCAGCATCGATATGAAGTAACGGCATGCCCCACTCGTCTTTTTGGGTAGGGTGTAGAGTGGCTGCATTCTCGTAATAAGGTAAAACCTCGCCATACATAAATGCCCTGAAACGCCATGGGCCGGGCTTTCCAACGCTTTCTTTAGCAATAATGCCGATACCTTTTGATTTGGCATTCGGTGAGGAGAATGAGCGGTTTTGTGCTGTGGTTTGAAAACCAAAGCCTCTTTCAAAATCTGCATCATCTTGCTTTTCGTGTCGATAATTTGGAATGTAAGTAGCGATAGGACGCCGTCCGAATGCATACTTATCTTCACTTACCGGCACATCAGCGTTTGCTACAACACCAGTGACGTGACCAAGTATATAGTGGCCCAGCATACCGCTGCTATTTGCAATACCATTTGGGAATGTTTTGGATGTAGAGTTCAACATTATTTGAACGGTGCCTAATGCGGATGCGCACATAAACACAACGCGACTCTTGTATTGCCTTCTTTCTTTCGTATTAGCATCGATGACAGACACGCCAGAGACTTTGTTATTGACGTCGTCGTAGTCAATACGCTCAACAATACTGTCTGTTATTACGGTTAGGTTTCCCGTTTTATGAGCTGCAGGTAATGTGGCAGACTGAGAGCTAAAGTACGCGCCAAAACTGCATCCTCTTCTACAGTAAGAACGCGCCAGGCATTTACCTCTACCTAGTGCAGTTTGTTCTTCAGTAGGCGAGGTAAGATTAGCGGCTCTTCCTATAATGAGGTGTCTGTCAGTGTATTTTTTCGCAATATTATTGGAAATGTATTGCTCTGCATAACTCATCTCCCACGGTGTTTGAAACTCACCGTCGGGTAGGGTTTTTAAACCATCTTTATTCGCTGACACACCTATAAATTTCTCAACATAGCTATACCATGGAGCTAAGTCTTCGTAACCAATAGGCCATTCAATACCATGGCCGTCTTTCGCATTGGCCTCAAAATCCATTGGGCTCCATCGCAATACCTGCCGCCCCCATGTTAATGAGCGTCCACCGAGTTGATATCCCCGCGTCCACATAAATGGCTTATCTTCGGGGTAGCTGTAAGGGTGCTTCTTATCGTCGACAAAAAAGTGAAGTGCATCGGTTTTATATAAGTGCCCTTTTTTTCTCAACGTAGCGTAGTGACCATTTTCTGCGAGCGTTTCTTCTGGCATTCCTCGGTTTTGTAAATCCCAAGGTGCTTGAAAATCTTTGTACTCAGGGCCTCTGTGATCTACATTTCTACCCCGCTCAATAACTAATGTATTGAAGCCTCGCTCACAAAACTCTTTCGCTGCCCAGCCGCCCGTAATTCCTGAACCAACAATAATGACGTCATAGTCGTTGTTCATAAGTATTTTCTCTCGTAAATAACGTTTAGCTCATCCTGTGAAAGACTTCCTCGATAGCCACCAGGAACAAGAAAAAAGTTGGGGTTGGCTATTTCAGATGAGTAGTGAATATGAAAAATAAGTGCTTTGAATCGTTTGTATGCAATGGAGAAGTCGCCTTTACCCGTGTCGAAAACGACCTCGTCGATTTGCTCTACAAAGGTCTGACGATTTTCTTTACTCAGTGACAGGTAGTTTGCATTAAATGCGGCTCTTGCGCGTTGCAAAAACTCAGATAAGAATAGAGTGAATTGCTGTTGGGTAGAGGGGGCTGCCCAAGATATCATTAACTTATCAAGCACCTGTGCGGTGTGAGAATCTACTGCACCGGGGGTGTCAGTGCGGGGTATCATAATGTCCACAATATCGTAAACCAGCGTAAATTGTTCAGCATCAAAAAAAACCGCATCCGACTCAAAAACAGTAAGGTGAAGCGCCTTTTTTAGTTCTGATGGTAAAACAGAAGCTGAAACTACATACAGCATAGAGCCCAAAAATATACGTCTGTTTATTTCCACGTTACCCTCTTCTTCTTTTGACTCGGGAAATTTGATGACGTTGATACTACCTATAAAAACAAGCCAAAAGCAATCATTATCAATCAAATTAATTTACATTATTTTGACATCAATGTATTAGGTAGCAGGATAGTAGTTGTCGGTGGGTTGAAAATTTTCGTTTAAAAATCGTCTTTGGGTAAGCCGGTGATGTTATCTAGTAGTAGCGTCTTATTAGGAGTAAGTTCTATATGGCTTTTGTACGGTAACGCTTTTGCAGATGGCTGGCTGCCGTAGTAATTCAAGCCCATCAAAACATTATTATAGTGAAGCGCTACCATAAAAGGTGTTAGCGCAAAATCATAAAATGCCACTTCATCTATCGTCCCCGCATAGGCCTCTGCGGCGTGCCCTTGAGCGTTAGGAGAATTGCCAATATTGGCTAACCCCGCTCCACCGCTCAATACTTTTGAGCCAGGGGGATATCGGTAAAGTGCGCCTACTTTTCCGTCGATATAAATTGCTTTTATTCCACTTTCAACATCATAAGTTGCTGCCACATGGTGAAGGTTTCCATCTTTTAACTGTTGAAGCGTTGGACGTCCGTCTGTGCCGTCTAGAGGTAGTTTGAGCTCGTGGTAGCCTTGGCCTAAAATGTACAACCCGAAGCTTAGAGACTCTGCATAATTGCCTGCTGGGACAACTATTGATTTATTACGGTCATTTTGAAAGCTAAGCAGCATTCTATGATCTTTATCACTTTGATCTTTCCTAAAAATTTCATCAATTTCACCGTATCTTGTCGTAGTTGGGCCTTCTCCACTATATAAAGGCTTAATCAATGCTTCTATAGTGACTCCATCAATAACGGAGAACGAACCTGTTGCGGGCGCACTTCCGCCTCCGCTACCCACGTTAATTCTTGCATGCTTTGTGTTATCAAAATAGAAAGCGCCTTTTCCAACGAGTCCATCGATGCGTTGAGCTCCACTACCGGAAACACCGACTGCCCGACCTGCAAAGTCCGTCACTCTGTCGCCAACATCATCGAAGTTCCAAAAGTGTTTGGGGCGCCATGTTTTAGGGAATATTTTTGCTTTGGTGTTACCAGAGACCGATGTTGTATCACTGTCAACGTTTACGGTTAACTTGCCCGAATGCATCTGAATATCAGAGGCGTTGGCAGAAATAGTAATAGTCTTATTTGAATGAGAGATTACGTTGACCTCACCGCTTTTTAGCTCAATTTCGGTAGAATTAAATAATTTAAAGTGCGAATGAGCAGAGAGCATTAAGCTATCACCAGAGCGTAGTTCAAGCTCAACCGGTCGTTCGGTTTTGTACATACCAGGATAAACGAGCGTGTTGTGGACGTTTCCATTTTCGTCAATTAACAGCTCCCCACTAACTAATTTTCCTATAAAGGGTTCGTCGGGAAGTGGTTTGAATTGAATAATTAGGTATACCACCAGCATGCACAGCACGGTGAGTAGCCCCGCTAAATAAAACTTACGTTTTGTACTTGCGGTTCTCTTTTCAGAGGTGGCTTCATAAGATTGGCTTTGATGAGGTAAACTTGAAGCGTGCGTGGGCCGCACAATAAGTTCGTCGACGAAGATTTTACGCCTGACTATTTCGAGTTCTGGAATAGCATTCGATTTAAGATGAATGTGAAATTCGATGTAATCAAGGTAAAACCGTTGAGCCTGCTCATCGTTACTCAATAGTGATTCAAGTTTTTGAAGCTGGTTCGGTGTAACGGTACCTGCGCAAATATCATCTGCTATGGCCCGAACTTCATCAAACCTTTCTGAGCGATTCAAGTGTCGAGCTCCACTTTTTGTTGATCAACGCAGTCGAAGAGCTTACGGCGAAGCAAGTGGATAGATTTACGAATACCAAAAATCGAGCGCCCAGTTTTGTCTGCAAGTGCCTGTGCGCTTAAATTTTCTATGTAAAAACCATAATATAATTGGTGTGCGGAAGTAGAGAGGTGAGAAACGCAATGCTGCAGCATGCTCCATCTTTGGTCTGTATTCTGATGATGGGCAGCAACTGCTGACAGCTGCTCTAGCAACTCATCACTCAACCCTGAGACGAGTTTTTTTTGTTGTCTTCGGTACGTTCTTACACAGTTAAACACTATAGTATTTGACCATTTTCTAAAACTCGTTCCTCGCTCAAAAGTCTCGAACTCTTTCCACAGAATAACGCTTGTCTCCTGAAAAATATCATCAGCGGCTGCTTTGTCTAAAACAAAGGCATAGATATAGGCGTACAGACGTTTCTTTTCCGATTCAAACATTGCTGAAAACAAGTTTGAAGTTGGTTCCAAAGAACCTCGATTTCCCTGTGGTGATGGCATGTTTTGAGACACCTTACCCTCTGTTTTACGATGCGATCATCAAATTCATCGCGACAGTTTACTACTCATGTCAGCAGCGTTAGCGTCACACCATGAGTGTATGCGTAACACTGTAGTAATTTACGCAAATTTAACATTTAAGGCATTGTTTGACCATATTTGATTGAATTTAAATTTTAAGGGTATCAATCTCACAATTTGGTGCCTTTTCTAATTATATAAAGTCTGATTTGAGCCAAACAATGTCATATTATCGTTACTTAGTATTATGTTTATTCGCTATTTTTGTTGTTGCCTGCGAGCACGTAGGGCCTGACTCCATCAATGACAATGAGTCATCATTAATAGCTCCTCCCATTGGACTTACGGTGGGAGAAGGGATGGTAAATCCCATCGGCCACTATGAGAGCGTGCCACGTTTTAGTTGGCAGTTTGACACCGAGTCTTCTCAGCAAGCTCAGCAAAGCTACCAACTTCAAGTTGCAAGCGACGGTGCATTTAAGCCCGAACAAATCATTTGGGATAGCGGAAGAGTAACCTCCTCTAAAAACGCTTGGATAAGACCTGAAGGCCTCACTTTGGAATCAAGGCAACGCGCGTTTTGGCGAGTTAAAACATGGAATGTACAAAGCAATAGTTCACAATGGAGTGAAATACAGACGCTCGAAACTGGCTTATTGAGAAACAGTGATTGGAACGCTCAATGGATAGGGCATCCAGACACTAATGAGCGTACAGAAGTGCTTAGTCCTAACGCTATTGAGCAACCAGATAACCAATACTACCCGCCACAGTATTTACGCAAAAACTTTGAGCTTACTAAGCCGATTAAGCGGGCTCGTTTATATGTCACGGCAAAGGGCGTTTTTAAGCCATTCATTAATGGTCAGGCTGTCAGTGAAGATGTCATGACTCCGGGATGGACGCCATATCATAAGCGTATTGAGACGCTGACTTACGATGTGACTAATCTATTACAACAAGGCGCTAATGCCATTGGTGCTGCATTGGCTGAGGGGTGGGAAGGTCGTATATTCCATCCTACAAAGCAGGATTACGTAACACCACTGCGTCTTATTGCGCAGCTTGAGGTCACTTTTGAAGACGGCACTAGCTCGCGAATTGTAACGGATGAAAGCTGGTTATCAACGGACCAAGGCCCCATTCGCGCTGCGGGTAATTACGATGGTGAGCGCTATGATGCGAATTACGAAATGCCTGGTTGGAATACTCCAGAGTTTGATAGCGAGGGCTGGAAACGTGTTTACGCTGAGCCACTTGAGCCTGTGGTTAGGCTGCAGCCTAAACGTCATGCGCCAGTGAGAGTAACAAAAACAATTCCTGCTATCGCACTTGTGAGCGTGAAAGATGGTGTAGCCATTTTCGACATGGGTCAAAACATGGTAGGCGTGCCCGAAGTATCGCTACCGGTGAAAAAGGGCCAAACCGTAAAAATTCGTTTTTCTGAAGCACTGCAAGGCGAGGAATTCTATGTTAAAAATTTACGTTCGGCCAAAAGTACCGATTGGTACATTCCTAACTCTGATGGCCTAATTACCTATCAACCAACATTTACGTTTCATGGCTACCGTTACGTAGAAGTGTCGGGTTACGACAATACAGCAACGCCAGCGCTGGATTGGGTTACAGGGAAGGTGCTTCATTCTGATTTCGATGTATATGACAATTTTTCCAGCAACCATAGCAAACTTAATAAGTTATCAAGCAACGTGTCGTGGGGGCTGAGGGGGAACTTTCTTGATATTCCAACCGACTGTCCGCAGCGTGATGAGCGGTTAGGCTGGACGGGTGACGCCCAAGTTTTTGTACGCACATCCTTATATAAAGCAGACGTTTACGCATTTTGGGCATCATGGCTAGAGAGCATGCGAGAAGAGCAAGGCATTGACGGAATGATCCCCAAATTTGTGCCGTTTCGCCCGTTTCTTACTGAGGGAACCGCCGCTGCCTGGGGTGATGCGGCAACTATAGTTCCATGGGAGTTATATCAGCATACAGGTGATCTAACGGTCCTTTCGGAAAATTACTCAATGATGAAGCGGTGGGTAAAATTCACCGAATTTAATAGCTTTGACTATATTTCAAATATCGGTACATACGGTGACTGGCTACAGCCTTTCACAGAAAACGGGCGTGCATCAGGTGACACGCACCCAGATTTGATAGCTACAGCCTATTACGCGCGCTCGGTCGACATTTTGGCCAAAACTGCACAGGCGCTAGGCTATGAATCTGACGCTCATCAATATCGACGATTATTTAATAACATTAAGCAAAAATTCAGAACGTTCTTTTTTGATGACGCCCTTAACGTTGTAAGCACAACGACTAAGCAAATTAAGCGGGAAAAAGGGAGACGGCTTAAATCACCAAAAACTGTTGAACTTAATCTCAAAACTACTCAAACAAGTTACTTACTGCCGCTAGCGTTTGGTTTGTTTTCCGAGGACCAACAAGCCACTGCAGTTGAGAAGTTATTAGACTTGCTAGAGAAAAGCGATCGGCATTTACGTACCGGTTTTCTCGGTACACCTATGCTGCATCAAGTGCTTCAGCAATATGGCCATAGCGAACTGATGTACGATATTTTGCTGAAGGAAACCTATCCGTCGTGGTTCTATTCAATCAACAATGGCGCAACGACCACTTGGGAGCGATGGAATTCATATTCTATTAAAGACGGTTTTAACAAAGCAAATATGAATTCACTAAACCACTATGCTTACGGTGCAGTGGCTGAGTGGTTTTATACAGGAATGCTTGGAATAAGAGCATTAGAGCCAGGGTTCAAAACCTTTCAAATTAATCCGCAGTTCACGAGTAAGCTGAACAACTTACAGGGCACTGTGCCAACCACAAATGGCGATATTAGCGTGGCTTGGTCTATTACCGCCAATCAATTGTCAATGAGTATCACTGTTCCCAAAAACACCCAAGCTGAATTGAAACTTCCGTCTATTAAAGAGTTAACACTGACCCGAGATGGTAAGGCGTTGGCAGATACGGACTTATGGCTTGAGCCAGGTTCTTATAGCGTCTCGGGCGACATGAGCACCTTAAGATAACGTGTTCTAAGCTCCTCAACCACATTTTTTGCAAGCGTTAATGGACAATAAAATATGCGCACAAAAGAAATAATAATTGCTAGCATCATGCTACTCGGCTCGGTTTTACCTCATTCTGCGCTTGCCGTTGAGTGGACAGCAGAGTGGATTTGGGCAAAAGAACGTTTTACCGATCCAAATACTTGGATGGCATTTCGTAAGGAAATTAGCCTAGACGAAAAGCCTCAAGAAAGCTTTGCTTACATCAGCGCAGATACCAAATATTGGTTGTGGATTAATGGTGAACTTGTGGTCTTCGAGGGAAGTTACACCGGGGGGCCGTCCCCGGTAACACCTGCGCCACGCACTGATTTCTTTCCTATTGCATCTAACAAATACTATGACAAAGTTGATATCAGCCAATACCTCACTGAAGGCACCAATACTATTGCGGCATTGGTATGGTATTACGGTGACAACGGGCAAAAGGGCACCCATATCTCGTCTAACAAAGGGGGCTTTATCTTTCAGGCAGAAGTGGGCGATACCCAAGTTATTTCTAATGACTCATGGAAAGTAAGCCCACACCCAGCTTACGCCACGAAAGTGACAAAGCAATCTCCGTATCGCGTGGCTGCATGGAACATTAACTATGATGCCAGAAATAGCATGGGAGATTGGACGGATAGTGCTTGGTATATGCCAGGCTATGACGATACGTCATGGCAACAAGCAAAAAGCCTGCACCGCCCACCGCGCGCGCCTTTTAATGCACTATCCCCGAGTGAAATCCCAATTCTTAACAACTATGGATTAGCTTACTGCGAGAACTATCCAGCCAGCAAGTTTCCCTTTGTGAGTAACGGCGAAACCATTAAATGTGTGCTTGATTTTAATAAAAATGTGACGCCCTATTTTGATATAGAGGCGGAACAAGGCCAAACCGTACATATCGATTCGAATATGCGACTTAACACCATAGAGACCGAGTACACGACAAAAGAAGGTCGGCAGCAGTTTGAGTCGTATTCATGGTTTAACGCCCGCACCATAGAATATAGCTTTCCAAAAGGTGTGACAGTGCATGGCTTAAAATACCGCTGGACTGGGGTTGGCTCAACGCCTGGACATTTTGAAGCAGATGATACTTGGTTTACGCGTATTTGGCAGATGGCTGAAAATACCTTGTACATTTGTGCCCGCGATAACTTTATGGATACCCCTGACAGAGAACGTGGTTTATGGATTGGCGATGTAGCTGACCAAGCAAGCTACCTATTTTATTCAATGGATAAACCTGGCCGAGACTTACTTAAAAAGGCGATTAAAGTAACACTTGCCTTCAGCGATAGTGAAACCGGTATTTTCGCAGGTTTAGGGCCTGGTCGATTTAGAGAATTGCCTGCACAGAGTTTACAGTTTATTGAGCAAGGAATTTGGCACTACTACTATAATACCGGCGATCGTGAGACGCTTGAGTTTGCCTATCCTTATGTGCTTAAGTACCTCACATTGTGGGGCACCCGTGAAAACGGCCTCGCCACATTCAGAAGTGGCGCCTGGAAATGGACAGACTGGGGACCACAAGACACCATAGATTATGACGTTATTCAAAATGCACTGTATTACAGTGCGCTGGTATCTGCGCGCAAGATGGCCAGGGCGATAGGTAACGATACTCACCTTAGTTTCTATGATAGCCGCATTGCCGCGCTAAAAAACGCGTTTAGGGCTACATTTTGGCAAAACGGCTTTTACAGCAGTAACCCCCAACAGTTTAAAGATGACCGAGCTAATGCGGTTGCAATCTTGTTCGGTTTAGCCGAGGAGTCGCAATACAACTCAATAGTCGACAACGTATTAGTACCCAACCACTTTGCCAGCCCTCATTTTGAATGGATGGTTTATAACGCCATGGCAATGGCCGGGCGTTACGATGAAGCGCTCTCTAGAATGAAAGAACGATATGGCAAGCAGGTAGCTAACCCAGTTAGGTCTACGTTAACCGAATACATGAACGGCGGAGGTACTGAAAATCATGCATGGAACGCACCTAGCACGGTACTGAGCAAATATATTGCCGGCATAGCGCCAACTTCTGTGGCCTGGAAGACATATCAGATTATGCCTAACATGGCGCACATGAAACGCATTGAACAACGCGTGCCTAGTGTGCAAGGCGATATTGATTTTGTAATCAGTCGCACCTCGGAAAACCTTACGCTTGAACTCACCTCCCCAGTTAATACAGTGGCTATGGTCGGAGTGCCCAAAGAGTATTTTGATATCAGTAAAATATCCGTTAACGGCAAAGTAGTGTGGCAAAACGGGCAAGCTAGAAACAATGTGAGCGGTGTGAAGTTTGTGTCAGAGACTTCAAAATACATCAATTTTGAAGTTGACCCAGGCACCTGGGAAATAAATGCAACTTAAGTTTTAGAGGTAGAAATGAGATTAATATTTAACTACTTAGCTGCGCTTATGCTTGTGTTTTCAGGTGTATTATTCAGCGTAATGACTCATGCCAGTCAATCTGAGCAATCTCCTAACATTGTGGTGTTCTTGATTGATGATCTTCGACCTGACTTGGGCGTTTATGGTCACAATCAGGTGCATAGCCCCAATATCGATCAGCTGGCCAGCGAGGGCGTGACGTTTACTCGGGCCTATGCGCAACAAGCGATATGCGGCCCTTCTCGGGTAAGCATTATGACAGGCTTGAGACCAGAGACTACGGGCCTGTATACCATTAGAAAAAATGGGCGACTTAGACCTAATCAGCCAAATGTGGTGTCGATGCCCCAATTGTTTAAAGCCAATGGCTACAAAACCATTAGTATTGGTAAGGTTTACCACAGTACAGTCGACGATGCGGAAAACTGGTCTACTCATATTAAAAAGCTCGATAATTTTTACGCCATTGACGGTAATAAAGAGAAACGATTTGCTTATGAGGCTGGTGAAGTAGAAGACGACTTTTATAAAGATGGAAAAGTAGCCAGCGATGCCATACGTGCGTTAAAAGAGCTGAAAGACGATAAGTTTTTAATGTTCGTTGGCCTCAGTAAGCCGCATTTGCCTTTTAACGCCCCCAAACGTTATTGGGACCTTTATGACAGCGACGAGTTTGCTGTGCCAAGTCGAAATAAGCCAAAGGACATGTATCGCCTTGCGCTCACAAACTGGGGCGAGCTTCGAATGTATGGCGGTATTCCCAAAGAAGGCGACGTTGATGATGAACTTACCAAAAAGCTCAGGCATGGATATTACGCATCGGTAAGCTACATGGACGCGCAAATGGGCAGAGTAATGCAGGCACTGAACGAAATGGACCTGCGAGAAAATACCATGGTTGTGTTGATGAGCGATCATGGTTACAAGCTTGGTGAGTACGGTGCGTGGAACAAGCATACCAATATGGAGCTAGATACTCGGGTGCCTTTGATTGTCAGTCGAGAGCTTTCTCATAGCGCGCGCGTAGCGAATCGAACTTCGTCTGCACTGGTTGAAAATATCGATATTTTCCCGACACTCGCCGAGGCGGCAGGCCTCACTATGCCTGAAGTAGATGGCGAAAGTATGCTGTCTCTTGTCGACAGTCCCGACCATTCATTCAAACAGGCTGCCTATAGCTTGTTTAATCGCGGCAAGATTATGGGCGTAACAGTAACAGACGGGCAGTGGCGATATACACAATGGCGAGATGCGGCCACGCAGGAAATAAAGTTTACAGAATTATACAATCACACAGTATCTGATATTGCACGGATCAATGAGTCTGGAAAGCCCGCTTTGCAAAACATGGAAGAAAAGTTACGTAAACTTCTGCATGCAAAATTCCCCCTTGATGCTCCCTCTTTTTATCAACAGCGAAACGTCAATAACAAGCAAATGCCGGTCACACTGGTTTCAGATTTTACGGATAATCATGCTCAAATAGGCGAGGTATATGATTTTTTCGACGTTGCGGTGAGAACAGAAAGAGGCAGCCCAAAATCTATACCCGCGACGTTCGGACGAAGGCCTAAGGTAAATACAGTTAGATTGTTAGGGGGTTGGTTTAATCGGGATTTATCGGGCGATACCTATTTATGGGACGGTGAGCAGTATATCTATAACTTTGAGGCTGCATTCGCCAAGCTTGATAGTTGGTTAAAGGGCGACTGGGATATATTTCAGATCGTATTAGATAATCCACCCTGGGCCTTTCAGCGAGGCTATAAATTAGTAGAAGAGCCCGATGGTGAGCACTATTTATTGAAGGATAAAGTGGGCGTGTATGGAAATGGGCTACCGCCGAACGACGCAACAGCATGGAACAATTACATTCGCGCCTTTATTACCGAACTGGTTGAACGTTATGGCAAAGAGCGAGTGCTTAAATGGCGATTTAGAGTGGGATCTGAAATAGATACCCGGCCACAGCACTGGGCGGCCACGCGAGAGGAATTTTTTGATCACTACAGCAATACAGTAGCAGCAATTAAGACTGTGCTACCTCGTGCAAAGGTAGGCGCTCACTTCAGAGAAGCCTCTCATAAAAGCCGGTATATTGATTACACTGGTAACAAAGAAGATGCCTATGCACCGCATTTTGTCTCCTGGGCAAAAGAAAATAACGTGCCCTATGATTTCTTAGCGATTTCTTACTACCCCCATATAACCCATCCTCACGAAATGGATATGGAAAAGGTTTATGCTAATCAGATAGCCCCGATTTTGGAGCATGCAGATTATAACCCGGAAGCTAGCTT
Source organism: Alteromonas sp. 4NH20-0056 (assembly GCF_057539655.1). NCBI lineage: Bacteria > Pseudomonadati > Pseudomonadota > Gammaproteobacteria > Alteromonadales > Alteromonadaceae > Alteromonas > Alteromonas sp. 4NH20-0056. The sequence goes on from NZ_BAAJLS010000007.1 coordinate 119,216, forward strand.
TGAAATTCATGAGTATAAATTCATTGTGAAAATGAAGCGAGCAGGTTTTGTGAGTGTTGCGACTTCACATAATTCAGCATTTTTTGCCATGCTCGGTAAAATGATGCTAACCCACAACATTAAAGAAGTTTTTCAATGGGGTAACGTTCAAGAAGGGTCTTACAGTCCTGAAGCAATGACACAGCTAGCACTGTTTTCAATGGTGGGTAACACGCTCTACGAAAATACCTCGAGTGTTTCTAAAACGCTTAAGGGAAACACGGTGAACGGAATATTTACGAAAAGAGAAGCTGATGAGGGAATTGACGTGCTTACCTTCAGCTTTAATAACAAAAACGTGGAAGCTCTCGAACCAGAATTACTTCAAATACAAGTTCGTGTTGATAAACCTGCTGGCACTCAGTTTCAATATCGCATGGCACAAATTGATAGCGAAACAAATATTGAGCAGCAATTCTTCAATGGCTTTCCTAAAGCCATGATTATTGAGAGTGAAGGCGGGTGGCGAAAAGCCGATGCTCATCTTACAGCATCTGTTCGCGATGCGTTAAACCAAACAGGGCAGGACACGTTTCGTGTGCATAGAGAAAAATATGGAAAAGTGACCTCCTTGAAATGGCGTGGCTGGATTGAGGGACGCACTCAACAAGCAAGTAGTGAAGCGTCGACAGTGTCAATTGAAGCGTCTATTCCTTCTTTCTCGGTGCAGAAGTACGAAGTGCGATGGGTGAAGGAATAAATATAAGAATCGTGTCGCACGTTTTACGCACGGTATTATGGAAATGTTAACAGCTTCTCAATCAGTACAAATAAAGCAGCAAGTTTAATAGTTGTTAGAGACGGGCTTGTAGTTTGAAATGGCTAAACTGGGCTAGATAGCATGTAAAGGTTGCCGTATTTTCTTTAGAAAGCATTTTTTTTGGATTACTAATGACCTAATATGATTGTTTTTGATGAAATTGGGTGGGTTATTGTTTATCCTGTAAAACTAAATTAGTTACAACGGTATGTATTGGATGAACAAAAAACAGCAAACTATTACCTCCATTTTAGCGGCTTGTATTTTATCTGCTTGCAGCGCGACAGATGAGCAAGCTAGCGCTCCGGTAGCAAAAGAAACAGTACCTAACACAGTCACTTATTCAAAGAAAATTGATTGGCCGGAAAATAATGCTAAGTTTTGTGCAGCAGTATTAGATCACGCGACGATTCAGTACGACGGTTTTAGAAAAGCTTATACCGACACTAAAAATGTGCCCAGATCGTATAGCCAAGGAAAAGCAAGGCTAGAACCAATGCTAGGTTGGACTACCGGTTTTGTTGCTGGGAGTTTTTGGAATTTGTATGAACATAATCAAAATCAAAGTTGGTTAGACACGGCAACTGAATGGACAACTGCGCTAGAGAAGAATCAATACAATCGCAAAACCCATGATATTGGTTTTATCATCTATGACAGCTTTGGAAATGGCCTGCGATTAACCGACAATAAAGAGTACGAGGCGGTTATTGTAAATGCGGCTAAAACCTTGATGGAACGTTACAACCCTAAAATTGGTGTTACCTATTCTTGGAGTTGGGGAACATGGGAATTTCCGGTTATTATCGACAACATGATGAATCTAGAGTTGTTGTATCGCGCATCTGAAATAACTGGTGACCCAGTTTACCGCGATGCTGCTATCAGCCATGCAACTATCACGATGGAACACCATTTCCGTGATGACTACAGTTCATTTCACTTAGTTAATTACGACAGAGAAACGGGTAAGCCTAACTGGAAACAAACATTCCAAGGTATTGCTGACGATTCGTCATGGTCTCGGGGACAAGGTTGGGGACTGTATGGTTACACCATGTCATATCGATTTACTCAAGATGAAAAGTTCTTAGAACATGCAAAGGGTATCGCAAACTATATTCTTAACCACCCGAATATGCCCGATGATTTAGTGCCTTATTTTGACTACGATGCGCCAAAACACGAGGGAACAACGTTGTACCGAGATTCGTCGGCAGCGTCGTTGGTTGCAAGTGCGTTGCTTGAGCTATCAACGTTTGTTGAAGGAGCCGAGTCAGAGCGTTATTACGATGCTGCTATGAAAATGCTGCGGACACTATCGTCACCAGCCTATCTTGCCAATATAGGTGAAAACGGCCACTTCTTGTTGAAACAGGCAACGGGTAATTTTCCTGCCAATGATGAGTTAAATTCAGCATTAAATTATGGAGATTACTATTACCTTCAGGCATTGAACCGCTGTAAGGCGATTTAAGACAAAGAGTTTTGATTAATGCTACCCAACCCGTGCATTTAGCACGGGTTGTACAATGCCTATTTAGTTTAACCAGCCTTGATTAAAAGAGCTCTATCAAAGCAGAGCGTCCATTAGTGCCAGTAGCTGCCGTTCACGCGCTGGCATTGAAATGGCAGCAGTGTACGCAGGCCGTGTGAAAACTATTGGTCACCTTTTGGTCTAAGCAGATTTTTTATATGATTAATCGGTCTTAGGTATCGATCCTCAATTGATATCTGAATTGGTACAATAATACTAACAAAAAATTTATATTTTTCAATCATATGCCTTGATTTATCGAAGGCCAAAGCCGAACACAAAGCACGCTATTCCCCGAAGTTTTAGATGACTACATCCATGGAGATAATCCGATTCGTGCAGTCGATATGTTTATCAATTCATTGGATTTATTTGAGTTGGGTTTTGCACGTTGCCAACCAGCCAAAATAGGTAGGCCAAGCTATTCTCCGGCAACCATGCTCAAGATTTACCTTTATGGTTATCTTAATCGCATTCAATCAAGTAGACGCTTAGAAAAAGAAACGCAGCGTAATGTCGAGTTGATGTGGCTGGTTGAGCGTCTTACCCCAGAATTTAGAACGATTGCTGGATTTCAGACGTGACAACGGCAACGCGATACAACAAGTCTGTAGGCGCTTTGTGTTGATATGCCGTGAACTCAATACGTTTACGGATGCCATCGTGGCTATTGACGGCACCAAGTTCAAAGCGGTTAACAATATCGCTAAGAACTACTCACGTGGTTTGATAAAGACGTGTATCGAAATGACCGAAAAAGATATTGCCAATTATCTTATGGAGCTCGATAGAGCAGGTCGCCAGTCCCGCACTGAAGACGCAGAAAAAGTGAAAGGCAAGCTCGCTAAACTGCAAGCGCGTCTGGTAAGCGAAAAAACAATAAAGCAAGAATTGGAAACCTTACCCGACAATCAAATCTTCTATACCGACCCCGACAGCAGGCGAATGGCACTCAAGCATAAAGGCGTATTAGTTGACTGTAATATTCAAGCGGCTGTCGACACCAAACACCACTTGATACTTGCCCATTACGTGACGAATACCCCAAGTGACAGACATCAGCTTGTCCCGATGAGCCAGCATGTGCAACAAGCGTTAGGTAAACAAGACATTACCATTCTTGCTGATAGAGATTATGACGACAGCACGAGCTTTAAGACTGTTCATCAGGCAGGCGCTACTGCAATTGTTCCGAAGATCCGTACTTCGGCTAATCGAAAAAAAGGACTGTTTACCAAAGAAGACTCTGTCTATAACAAAGAAAAAGACGTCTACGAATGTCCTGCTGGCAAAGATATCCCGTTTAGCTTTGTTTCAACGGATAAAGGAAAACCGCTACGCGCTTACATGTCGGTCATGACCTGCAAAGGTTGTACTATGAAATCGCGGTGCACAACATCACCAGCAGGAAGACGGATCCGAAGACTCGATGATGAAGAGCATGTTGAACGCGTGGCACAAGCTTATAAAAACATGCCAAACGCAATGACATTGAGGCATCAAACCGTCGAGCATCCCTTTGGCACAATAAAGCAATGGGCAAGAACGCAACAACTACTGACAAGAACATTAAAACATGTAAAAACAGAGGTAAGCTTGCAGGTTTTGGCATACAACTTCAAAAGAATGATGAATATCATGGGCGTTAGCGGTCTCATATCTGCAATGAAGACATGAGAGTTGTGGAAACACTCATTCAAAAACGATAGTGGCCTCAGAATTACTGTATTATTCAATTTAAAACAGCAACCATAAGTATGAGTTTTCACACGGCCTGCGTAGTCTTCTGCCGTTTAATTACAAATGTTTGAACGGCAGCTTCTGGCACAACTCGGAAGTTTGAAGCCTAACCCTGAGTGACTATATCTTGTCTCATTGGGCCGTTGGGGCTCAAAATGCGTAAGCGGCTATTGGAACGACGGATTTACCTAGGTCTATTCTGGATTTGGTAGCTGGCTTTATTAGGGCGAATTGCTTTCCGTTTTAACGGAATTATCCAGTGTCATTTAATTGCGGGGTGATTAAAGTGAAGCCTTGTATCGCAGGTAAGTGAAACGACTGACTCGGTTAATATAATTTCGCCAATTTCTTGCCATTTAGCTCCGTCTATCCCAGCGTCACTAAAAGCAGCGGCAGATATAACCCAAGACAGTTTATGGTTTGGGTAGTGTTGTAATGACAGCTCATCCCGAAAGTCATCTTTATTTACCAGTGATGTATCTGGTTTTAAAGATGCTTTCAGCAAACGAGGGCCTTGTTTTACGGTTTTTATTTCAGCTCCGCTTTTTTTATCAGCTTCGCGCTCTATTTCGATTTCTTTCGAAGTAATTGGCGCTGAAATGCTCTGTTCTAACATACTTTCTTCTGTATGCCGTGTCAGTCTTGGGTGTGCATCACCAACCTTTACCGCGGCTAAATGAGAAACGGGTCTAAACCGCGCATTGGCTTTTTTGCCGCTCAACGCTTTATCGGCTTTCTTAAGGTCGCTTTCCAATCGATAGGCGGTAAGCAATTGACTAAAGGGCGGCAGTTCACCAAGCGCTGGTTCGTTAGTCATAGGCAAGTTTGCAACATGCTGGGTTTTAGTTCCCCCCAGCGAGTGCATTAAAAATATGTTCTCAGTAAGTGCACTATGGGCATTGGGGAAGAGCTTAATTGCCATACCAAAAGCACGCTTATCTCGCTGCTTTGTTCCGCTTAAACTGACCGAAGCCCTAACAATAATAGGTACCTCCGTACCCGGTTGAAACAGCCCAGAGTAGGAGCTGCTTTGATTTATCTTCCATGTACCAGCAAAGCATATTCCGTTGGCTTGAAGTAGCTTATGTTTGGTACCTAATTCGATAAAATTTGCATCAGATGAAAGGGTTCTTTGAGCGTGTTTTAGCAGTATGTTTTCGCCGTTAACATCAAAGTGTTTGCGCGACACTTCATATTGCGGAAGGCTTGAGTAAGGGTCAGAAAAAACAAGACTTTTCACTTGCTCGAACGGGCTCAACGGCGTAGCTAAACCCAACTGGTTTCCACCAGTTTCAGCATAAGCTGTTACACAATTAAATAATGTGGTCAGTGCAAAAAAACGGCATGCCTTGAAAGTATTTTTAAATTTAAAAGGTCTTTGTTGATACTGAGTAGTTTGAAAAAGGCACATTAAAATGTCATGCTCCCCTGGTACCACAAGAAATCAACAACTTGCCTCAACACGAAAGCGAATGGGCGAACATTTTACTCCCAATCAACTTTTGGGGCGAACACATACCATTGGCTGTGTTGCTGTTGAAATCACGCAAAAATGTAATCTTGATTGTACCTTATGCTATTTGTCAGAGCATTCGCAAGCAGTTCGTGATATTCCCATCCAAGAAGTCTTCAAGCGATTAGACAACGTGCTTAAACACTATGGGCCCGGAACCAGTGTGCAAATTACTGGAGGCGACCCTACGTTAAGGAAGCGCAGCGAATTGATTGAAATTGTCGCTTATGCAAATCAACTTGGCTTACATACGGCGCTATTTACTAACGGTATTGCTGCTACTAGAGACCTGCTCACTGAGCTTGCCGAAGCTGGGCTTAACGACGTCGCGTTTCATGTAGATACCACCCAAGAGCGCAAAGAGTACGATGATGAACAGTCGTTAAACGCTATTCGTGAAGAGTATATAGAGCGCGCCAAAGGTCTGGGCCTTATGGTTATCTTTAACACCACAGTACACACCGACAACTTTAAAGAACTGCCCATGCTGGTGGATTTTTTTGTACAACACGCCGATGTGGTTAGTTTTGCATCGTTTCAGCTACAAGCTGAAACCGGTCGAGGCGAGTGGGGCGCACGAACTGATGTGGTTGACCCGCTTACCGTAAAAGCGGCCATTGAGAAAACCATTTCTAAAGCTTTGCCATGGGAAAAGGTACGTATAGGCCATAGTGATTGCCACAGCTATATGCCCACTTTAGTTGCCGATAATCAGGTCTATTCGTTAGTTGACGATAGTGCACTATTCGCCGAGTTCATCGAAGATTTCAAGCATATTCAAACTACCCGCCAACACGGTAGGGCGAAAATAGTGAAAGATTACATTCAAGCTTTACTTATGCAGCCTCACTGGATTTGGCGGTTAGCAAAAGCAACATCGGCAAAGCTGTTAGAAATGCGCAGTAGTTTAATTAATAGTCGCGGGCGAATGCACAAGCTGTCGTTTTTCGTTCAAAACTTTATGGATGCCAGTGCGCTGCAGCAAGACAGAATAGATGCGTGCTCTTTTATGGTAATGACAGCAGACGGCCCAGTATCAATGTGTAAACACAACGCCGAACGCGACGAGCACATATTAAAGCCTCTTTCTTACACCAATCATCGCGGGCAGGTTAAACAATACCAACCCTTAGGTAAGCGCTATCAAGAAGATAAGGTGATCCCTATTCAACTGCTTGCTGATGACTCGTCGGTTTGCGAACCCAACGAAAGGCCATCAAATGAATTAACCAATAAGCCAGCCACCGCACAAGTTCAGGAGCCAGCGCACGAGCCTAGCAGCGGTCCGGTAAATCAAAAAATTTCAGAAATAGGATAAGGAAAAGCCATGCAGTATTTTAATTCGCTCAAGTTTAACAGCGCATTCGGTGACGCTTTGTGGGTGTTTGCGTCATGGGTTTTAGCATCTTTCTTGTTGTTTTTCGTACAAAGTGTAAGTGCAAGCGAAAAGCCAAATGAAGTAAATTCATTGAGTGCTAACGCTGAAAATCAAGCGCTTGTTACGCTGAAGCAAGCTTACAAACAAGCGACCCAAGACTGGGAGTATGTATTAGCAAATTATGTTGATGAAGAAGGGCGAACTAATTTTAAGGCCTTGTCTGAGGATATTACACCACTAGAAAATGTTGTGACGTTTATTGGCTTTGCTAGCCCAACAGCAACTCCTGAATTATTCACTTCGCCAGAAGAAGTGATGAGCTATCACATCAATAGCTACAACGCATTGGCAATGTTTGGCGTGATTGAAAAAGGTATTCCAGATGGCTTTACAAGTTTCTTCTCTCGAGCCGCTTTTTTTAAGTTTCGGGATGTGGTAATTGGCGGGAAAGTCACTAATCTATACGACTATGAAAATGACGTGATAAGGCGGCTTAACGAGCCAAGGGCACACTTCGCACTTAACTGTATGGTGAAAGATTGTCCACGACTACCCAAAACGCCATTTTACCCAGAGTCATTAAATGAAACGCTAGAGCAACTTACTCACGAATTTTTCAACAAGCAAAAGCACTTCTACTTGGATCATAAACGCAAGCGAGCGTATGTGTCAGAAATATTAGATTTTTACACTGAGGATTTTGTAGCGTCGGGAAGAGCCAAAGATTTACCCCAATATATTAACCAATATATTGAGCAAGCCATACCTTCGAACTATAAGCTTCGCTTTATTGATTACGACTGGCGTATTAATGCACAGTCGGAACAAATCAATACCACAAAAATCCATGAAAGCGGTTTAAATAAGGTGCCTAGCCAAGCTTCGAAGAATCCCCTAGTGGAAGCTGCTTTTGCGCTTCATTCTCGGGAAAGTAATACTTATGAACCTGAGCAGGTAACACCATCAGTTGCTCCTTTTTCACTTACCAGTACGCCTAATCAAACAACCGTCTTGGAGCTATATACATCTCAAGGCTGTAGCAGTTGCCCACCTGCAGAGAAGTGGGTTTCGGGCTTTGTAGATAGCGAGAAATTATGGACAGAGTTGGTTCCCATTAACTTTCATGTGGACTACTGGGATTATCTGGGTTGGAAAGATCCGTTTGCTGATAGCACTTTTAGTCAACGACAGCGAGACTACAAGCGGGTAGGCAAAGCCAACACTATTGCCACGCCAGGTTTTGCCTTAAATGGTCGCGCTTGGAATGGGTGGTTTCGCGGGCAGCCATTACCGAACAAAACCGCCCCGTTGTCTGGCTTACTCCATGCTTCGGTAGACAACGACACCATAGACGTGACGTTCAATAAAATAGACGCCAGCAAGGATAACCCTTCGCTAACGGTTCACGCGGCATTACTTGGTTTTGGCATAGAAACATCGGTAAAGCGAGGTGAGAACGCAGGGCAGAAACTCGTTCATGATTTCGTCGTTATCGACTATGAACAGGATACGTTGAGCATCGGTACTCAATATTATCAAGGGCATTTACCGTTTCCAGAAAATAGTCAAACTAGTACAGCTCGAAAGGCTATTGTGGTTTGGGTATCGCAAAAAAGCGACCCTTCGCCACTTCAAATCGCAGCATCTTGGTTGAATTGAATTTCCACTTTAAACCTATGTCTTTTGCCAGAAAATATAGTTAATTGGTCTAGTTCCTAGATGTTTAAGAAATTTTTATTGTCTTACAGCTATCTTTTAAGACGTATACCTAAAGTTTAAGAAGAACAGCATGGAGTTTGTTACATCAATTCAGCACGGGCTTTTAAATGGTTCGCACTCTACAGCCTTGTTGATGGTTGGAATTGTAATTCTGTCCTATTTATTAGAGGACGTCGCTATCGTCACAGCAGCAGCTATGTCTTCAAACGACTTGTTGCCCACGCATTTAGCGCTTTTAGCTATTTTTCTAGGTATTGCCACTGGTGATTTAGGGCTTTAATGGAGTCAATCATTCAGTCGTTATCTGGGAGGCCCTGTTTCGCTACGACTCGTGAGGATAATGCTTCTATGCATCATTTGTTCAGTCGGTTTGGTTTTTCGAAACTTGGAAAGTCATATGAAAGTAAGAATGGTGGCTATTCTCTTGTCCTCTACGCAAAGCCATAACAAGGCCAGGTACAGCGACGGCTTTTCTAGCGGCTTCGCCTTCACTGCAAAGCCGAGCGTGCTGGCGGCGTTGAATCTCCGCTCCTTGTTTTCAGCGGACTTCCATTAGCCACGTAAGAAACGTCCGCTTTGTATCTTATAGCTAACTGACAGCTGAAAAAGAGGCCTATTCATTTAGACCTAAATAATCAGATATTTGCAACTAAGCCTAATTCTTTGCAGCAGGATCTGGCTCTCTGTAAATCCCTGGTTCGATCCTTACATTTATTATTGCCTCGTCTTTAGGCCATGCTAATACAACAAGTTGTTGTCTATCAGCATCCCAGATAATATCGCTAGGCTTAGTATTGGCTTTAGATGAATGCACGCGAAAACCAGTTTTAATCGGACTGTGCGTAAGAATTAAATCATCGCCGATGTGAATGGAGAATCCATCAGGGTAGTGGCGGTCTGCTCCCACAAAAATTCTTGATGCACCTTTGCTGTTATCTGTTTTGATATTGAGGTTTAGCGTGCGGGTGGCGAAATGAAACATAAAGTTTTTAATATCGCCGGCAATGTACTGCGGATAGGGGCGGGCGATAATATCGGTAATATATTTTCTTTCTACAGTACCGTCGGCTTGTTTATCAGAGAAAATCGCCCATGTCGATTCTCCGCCTGGCAAGAAATTTTGGTAGCTACGGTTGCCTAGAAACCAAGCTTTAATTGAACCAATACCCATTTTGTCGAATATTTCTGCTGTGCGAATATAAAACTCAATGTAATGTAGCTGTTCCTCTACAGATTTGTCGGTAGTAAGTAACGTGGGGAACCCCCATTCGCCTACTAAGATTGGCGCTTGAAGTAAGTCTGCTTCTTTATCAAACCGTTCCATAGTCGGTGCAATATAATCGATGTATTCTTGATATATGTGTGGTGCAAAAACAATGTTTTTGCGGTTTACCCTTTCCTTAATTTCCGCGTACTGATTTTTGTTTATTGCCTCACCCTTGTTCATAAAAATAGTTTGAATTAAGAACAACTTTTCATCGTTGTAGGGCAGTGCGGCATCGATAATTTTTTCGTAAAGTGGAATTAAATAATCGCTAGTTAGCTCGTCATAAGACTGCGCTAGCTCCTTTTTTCTTGGCTCGTTTACTAAGTCATAGCCGATAACTGCATCATTGTCTTTAAACGCATTCCAAATATGTCGCCAAGCGCTAATGTACTTCTCTTGAGCATTATTTTGGTTGAAGTATAAGTCTGGCCATGAAAAGCCCTTGGCGCCATACACGGTCAGTTTAAACATAGTGTTAATGCCCGCCTCTCGCCCCAGGCGAACTGCTCGTTTCAAACGCGCTAAATATTCTGGCTGAAATTCTGAGTGGCCAAAGGTACTCAATTTACCTAATTCCAACCTTACAACTTGCACGTTGGCGCCCAGTCGCACCATGCGTACATAATCTTCTTGCGTGAAGTTAACTTCTCCACCCGCATCGTTGGTATTTACGACAAAGCCGCGCGGGATCATGTGTCGGCCTGCGTCGTCGCGTAGGCCATGTTTTATGTCTTGTGCGAGTACAACATTGTCTGCAAAAAGTGAAAGCAGCAAAGTAAATAGTAGTGTTCTAAACAGTGATTGTGTCATCTAAAAAACCTTTTGTTGTTCATATTAGTTTCACAACGGCAGAGCGCAAATGAACGAGTTGTATATGTGCGATGCTGTGTACTGAATAATTATTTCTTACTCCAAAAAAGTCTGTAATCTCTAGTACTCATAAGCATCTCGGGCGCTCCCTGAGACGAGCTAACTGTGCACTACCTCAACGAAAATACCTGTAGATATAAACTGCGGTTATCGTCTGACCCATCTGCCTTTTTTAGGTAATAGTAAGCCTTGTTGTCTTTAAAAAAGACCACGGCTTTATCGAATACCGGACCTCGCTTGTGTTCGAAGATAGTAGTGAAGGTTTCTGAGTTATCCTCAGCCTTTGCGATTGCCACATGGCCATTTTTCAACCCAGTAAGGTAGACATCATCCCCGTTACTAAACAGTTGCCCACCAAACGGTACCTGAACGGTAGTGAAGTCCTTTTGCCCGAATTTGCGGAATGTGTGCAGGTTTATCTCTTCATTGAATTCAAGGTCTATTACTTTACTTATGAAGTGCTCATCGCCACTGTTTGTCACTGTGAAGTCAAATCCGTGAACAATGGAAACGTGGTTCTCTTTCTTTGTTTTAGCCCAGTCTCCAGGCTCTTCAATTTGGATTTGCTCAGAAATAGCTAATGGAATTTCAATTGGTTCAGCGTACGCATTTTTCCAGTCAGAGACGCCATGAGGATCTTCAGAATAAGCGTAGTAGATACCGTTTTGGTAAAGGTATTTATCTGACGTGTTTTTAGATCGTCGTTGAAACGCTATGCGAAATTTACCGCCGGTGTATTTGAAGTCCCCGTATAAACCCCAGTTGTATTCGCTACCATGCTCTGAAGCTAAAACCTGGTTGAAGTCATAATATCCATGCCACTTTTTGCCATCGTATCGGGCAAAAAGCATTTTCCCATTTGCTGAAAACCCGTAGCGCATTTTCATAAACAAATCTCCATCCTTTCCTGTGAAAAAAGCAGGGTAGGTAAGAAGTTTTGTGGTATCGATGTCGTCTATGCCATCGAAGGCTAAATGCTTGTAGTGACCAGCACCGGAGTTGACAAATTGTGCCAAAGTAAACTTGTTGTCTGGCACTGAAGCCGCGCCTTCTAGAGAATAAGAGTAACGAAGATAGTCTTGTGCGAACGCTTCCACTCTGCCGTTGCGATGCATGTCGTAAAGCAAGTGAATAGTATCGTTTACGGGGCTTATGCCCACCGCAATAGTATTGTGTGTTTCGCCTAACCACCATTTGCCTCTAAACCCTGTGTGCTGGTGGGGAAACTGAATAGTTTTGAGCACACCGGTTTTAGTATTCAGGCGTGAAAGCATCACATGCCGATTGTTTTTGCCGCCTTTATACCACGTCATAAATACAAAATGCTTGTACACTTTAATGCAGTCGCCGTGAGGGGATAGCGCATTGCCAAAAATATAATCGTAGCCATCTGGGTTATTGTCAGTATGAGAGCCTTTAACTTTATTTCCGTTGAAAAAAAGCGCGTTGGGGGTCACTAGCACTTCCGTTTCTAATCCTACGGATGCATGGGCACTGAAATTGATTGATAAGCAACATAAGAGAGATAGCGAAACAAGATTGCTCTTAAACAAAATACCTAAATTTTGTAATTTTTCAGCTGAATATAGTAACAATTTCGAACCCTCTTATTTGAGTTTGCGCACGTTTTACACCCAACAATCTGGCGACATCTGAACTAATATCAGCCTATCTGTAATCGTTTGTTTGACAGTTTCGTTGATTGTATTTGGTTATTATTGAGTGAAAATGGTTTTAAATAAATGTACACTGCTTGTAAATGTATAGCGAGTAAATCCGATGAAATTAAATCTAAAAGTGAGTGGTATAGCCCGTCAATTAACAACGTTAGTAAAAACTGTGGCGGTGTTCTCAGTGTTAACAGGCTGCGCTTCGAGCGATACCGCAACGGTATCCTCAGGCATGAGCAAAGCTAGTGGGGTGTTTTTAGAAAGCCAGACAAAAATAACCAATGGCGCGCTTCATTTTGATGGCAAAAAGCTTAACCACAACACCTTTGAAAAGCCTTCGCTGGGGCCAGAGTATGATTATTTCTTTGGCAAGAATATTTCGGCTCACGGCGATGCCGTTAAACCCTATAAACACTACGTTTTCATGACGTGGTATAAGGGGGGTAAAGAACAGCGCAATGTTATGCTTTCTAGGTTCAACACAAAAACTGGCGTTGTAAAAACTATTCAGTTTCCCCACCGACACACAGGCTTTCGAGGAAATCCACTGGTAGGGGAGTCGCACAACACCATAGGTTTAGCCGTGAGCCCTAAAAATGGCACCATTCATATGGTTTACGACATGCATGCCTATGTTGACGATGATGAGAGCGGCCGATTTAAAGGGCGGTTTGTTGATGACTTTTTCCGCTACTCTTTTTCCGTGCCTGGTGCTGCGGATGTACCGGATAACGAATTTACACTAGAAAAGTTTGTTAAAGACACCAGTGAAGTGAGTCAGGGAACTGATGATTACAAGCACTTAACCATGACAGGGAATTTAAAAGACAAAGATAATTTCTCTGCACTAACCTATCCCAAATTTTACAAAAGCAAAGAAGGCGAACTCTTGCATTACATGCGATGGGGCGGCAATAACAACGGCGCTTACTATTTCAATAAATACGATGCAGAAAAACAAGTGTGGACTCGCTTTACACCTTTTAATCACAAAGACCAAGAAACTCATGGCAATGCTTACAACTGGGGTTTATATGGTCAGATGAAGTATATAAACGGTAAGTTGCGCGTAGGGTTTCAACAGCGTAGCGCGAATAATAACGACCGTTATAAATACCAAAATGGCGTTTACTACGCATACTCAGACCACCCAGATGGTTTAGGAGATTGGAAAAATGTAGATGGTGAAAACATGACATGGCCGTTGGTTGACTCTGATGAGATTAAGATCTTTGAGCCGGGCGATTACATTGATCACCAAGAGCCCAATTCTGTTCATATAGTTGGTGGGTTTGATTGGACGGTTACGGAAAACGAAGACCTTCATTTTATTACTCACGTAAGGTCTACAAATACTAAGCGAAGTGATTACAAAGAGGTGTCGATACACGCCTTTAAGCTAGCCAACGCTAAAGACTTCACGGTTACGACTGACTTTACTGGTGCCGACTCTATTTACACATCGGGTGATAGTATTTTCATTATTGGGCTTAAAAATGGCTACCCATTTGTTGAAAAAGCGAAAGGTGGTACGAACGAGTTTGAGGTGGTTTATCAGCAAACCTCGGGAGTGAAATTTGACCACGGCACTATTCATATTGAAAACGGCAAAGCGTACTATTATTTGATGGAGAAAGGGGCTGGAAACTCGCTGCCGCTTCATCTACAAGTTATTGATTTGGGTGTTTCTAGGTAATTTGAAGCTTAATCAATGTGTCATGGCATTACCTAGAATAGTGTAGCGCCAAACGTTACACAAACGGAGAATCAGTATGAGTTGCTTTAAAAAATGCTTGGCCGCTTTATTGGCGGGTGCTCTGAGCTTCAATAGTTTTGCTGTGAATGTGTTAAAAGCTAATACAGAGTTTAAAAAAGGGAATTACGCGGTTGCGTTACCTTTATATGAAGAAGGCGCGAAGCTAGGAAATGCTCATGCTCAGTATCAATTAGGTATTATGCATTTAAAAGGTTTAGGTGTTGAACCTAATGCCGCTTCATCTCTCATTTATTTGTCTTTGGCGGCTGAGCAGCGCTACCACAATGCTCAAAGTATTATCGAGCAAATGCGCTCATCTTTAAATGAACAGGACCAGTCCCTTCTTGAAAATACCATAGAGGAAGAGCGAGTTGTTCATCAAAGCTATCAGCGCCAATTTCTACCTGTACTGAATCAACAGAACCTTAATGAGAAAGTAACATTTGACGGGGATAAGGCTTTAACACAAAAAGTGTACTTTGAAGAGTTAGTAGAATTTCAGAACTTTGATGATGAGCTACAAAACTCGGGTGGTTTTGACGATTTAGACGGCGGTGAATCACTAGATGTAGCAATTGTGGTGAACAACCCTGGCTTCTTGGTGGTAGAAAATGATGTGGCAAGCGACGGCTCTGTGCGATACATACGCGCTATTCAAAAATCTGGAAACACTAGACGTTTTCTTGATGCATATAAGCTATTCCCATTAGGGCAACCTGAAGTAAGTGATAAGCCGACGGAGTTTGTGCACCGCGCATACATGGCCGCAGCGATAGACGATCAGTTTTATCTGAATGACAACTTACCACAATTATATAAAGAGACTCGACGCATTCTACGAGCTGCTAAAAATAAACCTTCGTTAGAAACACTGTATCAATATGCAATGGCTATGGTTATTTTTCCTTGGATGCAAAGTAATGAAAACGAGGCTGAAAGCTTACTCAAAAACCTTGCAGAGAAAGGGCATCCAGGAGCCATGTACGAGTATGGCTTACAGCTATATATACAGCAAAAAGAAATATCAGAAGCCGTTAGGTGGATAACTAACGCGAGTAAGTATGGCCTATCAAGGGCTGAATATCGATTGGGTAAACTTCTACAGATGAGTCCGTGGGTTGTAAGCGACGAGAAGAAAGCGCTTTTCTGGTTTGAATCTGCTGCAGCGAAGGGTGATGAAGCTGCCAGCCTGCACGTCGCTAAGATAAAACTTACCGCTAATGATAAATCGCTAGTGGATGTTTCTGGTGCAATACAGCATTTGGAAGACATTGCGAGTTCTCAAAACCTCAATCCTGAATACCAATACTTACTTTCTATATCCTACCGACTTCGTCCAGAGCGTGACTTTAAGAAATCAGTAGCGCTATTAGAAAAAGCTATCTCCATGGGAATGCGGACTAACTGGGATACATCGGAGTGGCAGGCACTACTAGCTAAAATGCTACAAGGTAATATCACAGTAACAGACTTTTAACTGAAGTAAGGTAAGTGGAAATCTATCCGCCATGAAAAAGGTAGGTAAACACAGGCAGCCCTCACAGCGCGGACACCCCCTATATTAATCACGCTGTTGGACGCGTGGTGTTTACTATTTTGCGTTTTCGTTTAAATCAACGTGAAGGAATTGTGTTGGCATAGCATTTTCATATTACAGAGCATAATCTCAGCCACGTGCTACGGATATCGTTTCAAAAATTGATACCTAAAAAATGAAGAAATATGATTATTTTTTCTGTAAAGATGTGATTGTGCTTTTCAAGTAAGCTGAATGATGTGACTACTTAGAGGGGAGTTGGCTAGTCAGCCGTCATTTTATTGATTAGCTGCTGGTTTAATGCCGGATTATATTCAGAGTTGAGTTTGGTCGGAATATCGGCACCGTTTGCTATTGCCATGCAGTCAGTTTTGCTTTTAATTCAGCAAGCTTCTGTGGATTCCTGCTCGCTAAATTATTCTTCTCTGCTAAATCACTTGCCAAGTTGTACAATTTTATCTCAACGAGAGTCACCACCGTTCCTTTATTCTTGTATTTCAAGACAATGACGTTGAGCTATTTAGCTAAATGTAATCACAATGAAAAAAAGCAATCATAAAGAATCAAAATAAATTTCATAAATCTTTAAAAAATGTTTTTACTTCAAACTTAAATTTTAATAATTATATATTTATTAATAGTATAGAGGTACTGCTTAGTCGGTCTCAAAGTAATAATCTGCTTTGTCTAGCCCTTTCTATCTCTCACTTAAAATGTTTAAATTTTGTATATTATGTTAATTTTTTGTTGATATTTCCATTTTTAATGATATTTTGTGATTGGTCGTGCGCGTTATTGATCTTAAATGCTTATTGTGGCTGGCTACGATCACGTTTGGGATGAGACGATTGCTTTTAATCAGTTTTTTATTAGAGGTAATGCTCTGGCTAAACTCGTTCATTTTTCATGAATAACGGATTAGCAGAATCAAAACGTTCGCAATTTTACGCAGTTTGGATTTTATCCTTAGATTCTTTCTTGATTGAGTAAGACGGTAAACACACAAAAAGAGATTACCATAAATGAAAACACCAAAAATATTAGGCTACACCACTGCCATATTTACTACGGCAATTTCCTTGTCCCTGACTACACCTGCAGCATTCGCTCAAGAGTCTTTTAAAAACTGGGATCCCCAATGGTCGGTTCTATCGTCGGGTATCTCTCGCCCGCAAACCAATGAAGAGAGAGATGACCTAAAAGAAGCTGTAGAAGACGGCACAATTGATACGCAAGGCACTCGTATTGATGTGAATAATTCAGACGTTGAGCGGACAGGTACTGGGACTCGCTCTCCAATGTCAAATAGCAAACTTCGCTGGCACAATCCTTTTAGTACTGGTTTTGACAACCCGACGAGTAGTCGTTGGTATCAAAAAGATGGGAATACGCAGGTTTTTCGTGTTTTTCCTGGCGACGAGAACTTTGCTACGTCTCGTGAGGGTGCAGGCCGTAGTGAAGCGTTCGCTCCAAACGACGGTATCCGATTTAGCGACAATAAGACGATGACATTCTCTGCACGCTACCGAGTTCATGCTCACAATGGCAGTAAAGACGTCAAAATTTATCAGTCAAAGGCAACCGCTGCAGGAGGTTTTGACCCTGCATGGGGAGTAGCGCTCTGGGTAGAGGCTGACGGTGACGTGGTGATTGTTAAACGCAGACAAAGAAAGTCGGACTGGGTTAAGATCGATACAGGCAAAGATGTTGGCGATAGCTTCAATTTCCGCGTGACCGATGATGGTCGCAACTACAAGGTGTTTGTTGATAACGTTGAGATGGCTGATGACTCTTGGGAACGCGGTGACTTAAAGTCTGTGTCACGCTGGGGCGCTTATGTTCAGGGCGGAAAAGAAGGCGTACTTGACGGGCTCGTTAGTGACGCACAAATCATATTCGTTAGTGGGGCAAGCGTGACCGTTAATTAATTCCGTCCAATTTACATGCACCCTTGTCGTGCCATGCACCAAGGGTGCACTATGTAGACGTTAAGGCTGGAACATTAACAACCTACTCGGTCAAGATATGAAGTGGTCTCGTGAAAAATTAATACCTACTTTACTAGTCGCGTGCATTGGTATGGCGGTAACCTTTTTATGGTTCATACCTAATAATATTCAGCAAGCGGTAGACCAAGTCAGTCCCCTTGCTCCTCTTGACCCTGCATATGACTCCAGTATTGACGCAGCCAAAGATATAGGACCAAAGTACGTTTCATTAACTGCGCAAACAGAACCGTCCGATAATAAAACGATATCAGAAAAATTGTATCAGCTTATTGAGTCTGATCCTCAACAAGCAGCTGCCCTGTTAGACAGCATTAAACTGACTTCAAAAGGTGCGCCTACTTTATCTTTGATTAAGAATTGGAGCTTAATAGAGCCGGAAAAAGCATTTAGTTGGTATCAAACTCAACAGGATGTGCTGTCTGAGTCAGAATATGAGACTGGTATGCGAGCCTTGCTCCTGCGCTACGCTCGACACTCACCTCAAACAGTATTTTACGATCTTCAGGAGCATATCTCCCCTGAACATAACTCAGAGATAATTGTGGCAGTGGCTGAAGGTTGGGCAAATAAAGATCCTGGACAAGCCATAGTCTGGCTGCGAGAAATAGCAGCCCTAGGCTCAGCGCCTCAAGCCGCACTCGATGATGCTTATGCAACAATAATATCGCACTATCTCAATCATGCACCCAATTCAGTTTCCATTGTTCTAATGGAGTCGGAAGGAATTTTTAACAATGAACAGGTTATTCCAGAACTCGCAGTCAAACAAGCTGAAGAGGACTTGGCTGCTGCAATTGATTGGCTGGCGACTACTCAACCTGTACATGTTCAAAATACAAGTTATATCGCAATGGCAAACGCAAGAGTGGAGAAAGATCCAGAAGGTGCTTTAACGTTGTTGGCCGAAGTTAGAGAAGTCCCGATAGATGATGAGCAAAGTTTTACAGAAGCGGTAGTTCGTTTAGTAAAGCACGCCGACAGTTGGATATGGAGTAATTTTGATCAAATTCCGCTAAATATGCATTATGCCGCATCTGCTGCACTCGCTGAGAGAGCATTAAGAGGGAAGTTATCTCTGGAAAAGTATCGACTATGGCTTAGAAATTCTCCGAGTAGACAGGCCCTAGACGGAGGTGAAGAAACGATTAGGAATTATCAGGATGCCGAATCTTTAAACGTACCTTGAGACAAAATCAATTCGCTGTTAGGGGGCGTTCGTTTTGTCGATTTTTTGTGTCGCGATAGTCTAGAGCGGCGATTTTTTTCACAAAGTATTTTTCTAGCGGCTGGTTTCTTTTTATTGAAGGCTGAATAGGACTAGGAATAGATTTTAGGCTATGGAAAGCCTAGGTTTTCTCTAAATAAAAATAATTATAAAAAGAACAGTAATTTCTTTAGTGCGAAGGGTATCAACAATGTTCTTTATTACCTCATAGATAACAGCATTAGTAGGCCAGCTAAATCAAGACTAAAACAATGAAGAGCAATGGTATACTGACGAGTACTACGTAGCACACCTCCAGCTGTTATCATTAGACGCCTGCAAAACAAAGTTATAGGCACATTATCCTTGCCTCGGGTATATCGGACGGACACGATGAACTTGACGCTACCACTGGTTTCAGTGTTAGCTTTTTCTATGTTTAAGTATTTATAATCTCAATAAATTTGATGCTTTGTAGATTGGGAGTCAATGACTTCACCGTTTTTCAAAAGCGCTAGGTTCAAGCTATAAAGATTAGCATCATGCGGATTCCAGCGTTTTGCATCTGATAAGTTGGAAGATAAACTAAGCTCTAAGCTTTTGACTACATCACTAAAGTAAGGTTTTGAGTACTATCCCCCAGACTTCTGATTGTGGCGATCATTTCATGACACATAAAACGCCAAAGCACTTCTTACATCAGAAAATACAAAATACACTTCTCGCCGGCTGTCACTAAATATATCTTTCAATATTCGTCAAATTATGTCAAATTTCATCATCTAGGTTAAATTAATAATCAAGTAATAACGTAGCTTTGTTTGGGATACTACGATGCTGAAATCTTCACAATATTCTTTTTCACTCATAACAGCTGTATTTACTTTATCTGGATGTGAGAGCGAAAGCGATAGTATCCCTTCTCAGAAACAAGCGGTTGAGGCAGATACTGGTGCGTATTTCACTAACACAGGCCTGAGTAGTCCCGTCTTTCATTCGCAATGCATATTCAGAAGCTTTAATGCTTGTTTCTGAAAGGGTAAAGGAGCTCACCCGAGAAAAATGTATTTAGTGGACGAGAAAGGTCCCATCATTCGAGAAAGGGGCGAAGCACCTCATGCAAGTTATGCAATGTAAGAGCGCTCCACTCTTGGTAAACATAGGGGTGTTAACTTGAATAAATTAAAAAGCTTACTATTGCCCGCCGCAGGGGTAATTATCGTATTTAGTCTTACTGCTTGCTTCCACTATTCTGAAAATAATCAGCGGGCTTCTATTGATGAAATGATGAAAATTACCCAAGCCGACAATACACAGTTTGAAAAATTACAGAGCCTTAATTGGCAGCAAGTGTTTTTTGATTCAGGTCAGGTAAATTGGCAAGAAAATTGGTTAAAAGACGGTTTAATTGGAACCGTTGAAAATTCGCCCGATGGTATGCATGTTAAGGCTGGACCTGAGGCGGATAATCATGCACACCACATGGTGTTATGGACCAAACGCACATTTGAAGGTGATGTAAAAGTAAGTTTCGAATACACCCGCACCGACAGTGCCGAGTTATACGTCACCATACTGTATTTACTAGCTTCTGGGGAAGATACAACAGAGTTTCCTGCTGACATAATGGAGTGGGCTGAATACCGCAACGAACCCTACATGCGTCACTATTTCGACAATATGGACGCTTACCACATCAGTTATGCAGCATTTGGATTAGGTGAAGAAGACGCGCCCGATGACTACATTCGTGCCCGCAGGTATCTTCCACTTGCCAACAAACGCCTAATGGGCACAGCACTCAACGGGGATTATACCAACACGGGTTTCTTTGAGACTGGAGTTCCACACCAAATAACGGTTATCAAACGCGACGACATACTATGGATGAAC
This sequence comes from Alteromonas sp. 4NH20-0056, assembly GCF_057539655.1. NCBI lineage: Bacteria > Pseudomonadati > Pseudomonadota > Gammaproteobacteria > Alteromonadales > Alteromonadaceae > Alteromonas > Alteromonas sp. 4NH20-0056. The sequence goes on from NZ_BAAJLS010000007.1 coordinate 140,108, forward strand.
GTGTCTAATGAAGTGCACACCCAACTTTATAAATGGTCAACCACTAGCCATCCCAATATACAGAAGGGGCATATAGGCCTGCGTCACATGTTCACGCGAAGTGCGATTTATAAAAACTTTCAAGTTTCAGTTCTGTCTTCATAAAAACACATTTCATAAATTGTATGAGCCTTACTTCAGGAGTTGGAACTAATGTTAAGTAACGAAAGCTACAGCGCTAAAAAATGTTTGATTGAGAACTAACCCTATGTTCAAACTTTCACTATTTAAAAACTCAACATCTTTTCTCAATGACTGGCGAATTTTTTCATTTTTATGTTTAGCAACTACATTATTGTTTGCCTGTGCTAATAAAGACAAAAACGTTCAAACAATGGCGCAACCGGAACAATTATCGGTAAGTGAAGGTTTCGTAGAGCCAATTGGCTTCTATGATGCTCAGCCTACATTTTCATGGACACTTCCTGTTGAGAGTGCTGTAAAAGCGCAATCGCAATATCGAATTGTTGTTGCGTCATCTCCAAACCTTTTACCCGACAAACCAGACTTATGGGATAGCGGCATCATTAATAGTGACACAACGAACTTCATCCGTTACGAAGGCACTGATTTGAAGTCTCGGCAACGGGTTTTCTGGCGGGTTAAGTATTGGAATGAGCATGGCATCGACTCTGATTGGAGCGCATTAGCATCTTTTGAACTCGGATTGCTATCTAATAACGACTGGAGCGCAAAATGGATTGAAATAGATCAATCCACACCGCTTGTGCTAGATAAATTTGATACGCCTATCCATATTCCACAATATTTGCGAACGACGTTCACGGCAGATAAGAGTATTAAATCGGCACGCTTGTATATTACTGCTAAAGGGCTATTCGAATCATTCATTAACGGCAACCGCGTTGGAAACGATGTACTGACACCCGGTTATACTCCTTATCATAAACGTATCGAGACCCTCACTTACGACGTAACCAAGTTGCTTATTTTCGGTGAAAACGCTATCGGCATTACACTCGCCGAAGGGTGGTATGCAGGGCGTTTCGGTCCAAAACGTCACTGGCACAAAAAACGGGACATCACCCCAAAAGTTCTAGCCCAGTTAGAGATTGAATATACAGACGGCACGCGCAACGTTGTAGTGACTAATAACAGTTGGCAAGCGACTCAGGAAGGTCCATTAAGACGTTCGAGTTTGTACGATGGTGAGATATTCGATGCTAACTTCTTACTTGAAAGAGACAACGCGAGTTGGAATGAGCCCGAATATGAAACGGAAGGCGCTGTTAAAAAATGGTATCCGGTACAATCTTCAAATATAGATAGCGTTGTTATGTTGGAGCCCAAGCGTCATTTTACCTCTAAGAATAAGCAAGTATTAACCCCCAATTCTTTTCACATAGTAGATGGCAAGATTATATTTGATTTAGGGCAAAACATGGTGGGTGTCGCGCGTGTCAATCTGCCGATGATTAAAGGAGAAAAGCTCAAAATACGATTTGCAGAGGGCATTAACAGTGACGGTAGCTTATACACCAAAAACTTGGGAAGTGCTGCTCAGGAAGATACCTATGTTGCGGCTAAAAGCGGCGTTATTGACTGGCAACCTGAATTCACCTTTCATGGCTTCCGATATGTTGAAGTAAGTGGTTTTGATGAGAAAGAAGCGCCCCAACTTGATTGGATAGAAGGCATTGTTCAGTACACAGATTTTGAATTAACTGGTCACTTCACCTCGTCAGATCCCGAATTAAACCAGCTACAGTCAAACATAGAATGGGGTCTTAAAGGTAACTTTTTGGATATTCCCACTGATTGTCCACAGCGTTCTGAAAGGTTGGGGTGGACTGGTGACGCGCTTGCTTTTGCGCCCACATCACTATTTATTGCCGATAGCCACGCATTTTGGAGCGCTTGGTTACAGTCGATAAGAGAAGAGCAGTTTGATAACCATGGTATTCCTGTCGTGGTACCTAACGAAGTAGGCGAGATTGTGCAGGCGGGTTGGTCAGACGCCGCAGTGACTATCCCATGGGACGTATACTGGCGCACGGGAGACGAACGCGTTCTCAGAGAAAACTACACGATGATGAAACGTTGGATCCTTTATCATCAAAGCCAACTTGAGAATGGCGTAAGCAAAATGTGGACAGTGGGGGACTGGTTACAACCCTATTCAACGCGCGAGGATTCGCGGCGTGGCGAAACTGATCATGGGCTTATTTCGACAGCTTTTTATGCCCGCTCTCTCGATATTGCTGCTCGCACGGCTGAGGTATTACATGAGGCGGATGACGCAAAGCGTTACGCTTCTCTATTTGAAGAGGCTAAAGCGAACTTCCAAGCAGCCTTCTTCGACCAACAAGGAAATATCAAACAAGGTCAACCCACGCAAACCTCCTATTTGTTAGCCATAGGCTTTGACTTACTTTCTGATGATCTTTTACAAGCTGCTGAAGCTCATCTCATGGAGCAATTTAAAATTTCCGGCGGGCACCTTAGAACCGGTTTTTTAGGTACACCCCTAATAGCGCCAGTGTTAGAAAAAATTGGCCGACAAGGTTTTGCATTAGAACTTTTATTCAAAGATTCATATCCCTCTTGGCTTTTTCCGGTATCTCAGGGGGCTACAACGATGTGGGAACGATGGGATGGATATACGCACGATAATGGCTATGCGAAAAAGGCCGGGTCTTTAAATCACTACGCTTATGGTGCTATTGGTCAATGGATGTACGACCGGTTGGCAGGTATAACTCCGCTAAGTGCCGGTTACAAAAAAGTTCGTATTGCCCCTGTTGTGACGACTCATTTGTCATACGCTGGTGCGACGTATCAATCACCTCACGGCGAGATTAAGTCTTTTTGGTTTTTGAGCCAAGATGAGCTTCGCATGGAAATAACAATACCGCCCAATGTCACTGCTGCAGTTGAGGTGCCGTCTGTTATCTACGTCAAAAATACAGTGGGAGGTATAGAAAAAACCGAGAGTCTCGACAGTGAATTAATGGTGTTCGGCCCCACAGTGGCTAAAAAATCACAAGATGATTTACAACTACTAAAATCTCTTGAGTTACTCCCTGGCGAGTACGTAATAAAAGTAAAGAGAAAAAGTTAATAGCACATATAAGTTAATTAAAAAGCATACTTTTTATTGGTTAATACTGTTTGGTAAAAAAGTGAGCAATATGACATGTTTTAAGCATTATTTTTCAATTTTTGTCGAGGCTGCTTTTAGTGGATTTGTTCCAATAAAATTGATGTTTCACAGGTTGGCGAGAAATTAACGGCCATTTATTCCGGTCTGTATTGTTGTGTAGCAATACAGTTTTTACAAATAGTGACATGTGTGCTGTCCAAAGGGGACGTATTATTGTTGCTTTTAGACTTGCTAAACGACCATTGGGTCGGAATCTAGGTTGTTATAAGTATTACTTTACATCACCGTTTGTAACGCTTTACTGGAGATAGAAAATGGTTGGGTTGATCATAACACTGAGTAGTCCAGCCTTAGGACTAATGTCACAACTTAAATTTTCAGCAAAGTTTACACTCGTCAGTATCATTTTTGTAATCCCATTATTATTGAGTTTGTCATTACTCCAACGAGAATATCGCCAAGATATCGAGTTTTCAGAAACCGAGAAAGTCGGTTTGTCGTTAATAGCTGAAGCGCAAAAAGAGCAACTTCAATTAGCGACTTCCTTAATTCAGGGAAAGGCCCATTCAGGAAGTTTCCGCTTAGAGTTGAATGGTCTACCTGAGCACCAACAGTCAATTATTAACGCTTCACTTACAACGTACAAATCGCAACTGAATGCCGAGCCTATGTCTGGTTTGGGGGCGTTAAGTGCAGTTCTACAAACCGTTGCCGACCGCACCAACCTCGAATTGGATACATCGTTGGATAGCCGTTATCTGGTAACATCGCTAGTAGATTCACTGCCAAAATTACAAGAGCAGCTGGTTATGACAGCAGCTCTAGCACGACAAGTATTAGAGAATGGTAATTTCACACCTGATACATACATTGCTCTATCCAACGCTAATCAAAAATTGCCGCTATTAATTGATAATTTGAGTCGTAATGTTCTGGTGTCAGCTAATGAAAACGAGTTGGTGAATCGATCACTAACCTCTGCATGGCAAACGCTTGAAAAAGACTTAATGAGTTATAGGCAACTTATTCAGCAATCGATTCTTGACTCCGACAGTTTTGAAGTGTCGCGTTCGCGATTAATTGATGTCAGCTTAACCATGGACAATGCCTTGGTAGAATTCGCTGAGCTTACTGCCCCTGTGCTGTCAACTCTTTTGGAAGAACGAATAGATGATAAGCGGTTTAAAAGTCGTCTAGTGTTCTCAGTCGCGATTATCGCTGTTTTACTCGCATTTTATATGTTCATTGGGATGTATTTGTCAGTTAAAGACAATGTTGACCGAGTTGTGACCGCCGTCCACGCGATAGCGGGCGGCGATTTATCTACACGCGTAAAAGTCCGTACTAAAGATGAAATGCGTGTTATTGCCGAATATATGAATGCCATGGCGCACAACTTAGAACAATTAGTTCAGCGGTTGAGCGAAGCCGCGGGCACATTGAGCGAATCAGCCGCAAACTTGAAGTCTATTACGACGCAAACTATCAAAGGTGTACATCAGCAACAACAAGAAACATCTCGAATCGAAAACTCTATGGATGTACTCACCGCAATTGCCTCAAAAGTTGATAACAACTCGGAAACTGCTTCGCAGTTGTCAGTTGAAGCTAAAAATGAAGCCGGCCAGAGTCTGCGGTTACTGGAGCGACTTCAATCGGTGATGAAGGATATGGAAACAGAATCTACCCATTCACAGACTGCATTGAATCGCTTAGTTGAGGACAGTAAAGATATCGGCCAAGTCTCTAGTGCTATCAATGGAATCGCTGAGCAAACCAATTTACTCGCGTTGAATGCCGCAATTGAGGCTGCACGAGCAGGAGAACAAGGAAGAGGTTTTGCTGTTGTAGCTGACGAAGTAAGAACTCTAGCGCAAAGAACGCAGGCACAAACTGAGCAGATCCATGGCATCATTACCCGCTTACAACAAGCAACAAGCGAAACCTATCAAAGCATGGCGCAGAGCCGTGAGCAGATGGTTCTTAGCGTTAATGAAGTTGAGGTCGTTGGCAAAGCGCTTTGGCGAATCAGCGACGTAATTGGTACGATTAGTAAGATGAACACTGAAATTTCACAATCGGCAACCGAACAAAGTAACGTCACTTTAGAAGTCGCGGACCAAGTGAAAGCAATTGCCTCTATTTCCGAAGCAGCTAAGAGTGGCGCAGCGCAAACTGATATTTCTACTGAACGTTTGCTCGATGTGGTTAAGGCTCTCGAACAACAATTATCAACGCTTCAAAAGGGGCAGCGATAAGTTCTTGTTTGTAGCAATTCTTGAGCGTTTTACAACTTTAATACTGTATACTTCAAGCTTTGAATTGATAATCACTTCTGGACATAAGAGCAGTATGCAGTTGCTTCAAAAATAGTATTGCTTCGACTAGCACAAATAAATTGAGATAAGTCTAAAGTAAATTTGAAAAACATAGCAACGGCTGTTTTCAATGCATCTTTACAATACTTAGGTTCAAGGCGCGATGTAAAAAAGAAGGAGACATTGCTGGTCACTCTTTCAACAATTCATTTGGTGTGTCTACTTGCCAATACTCTCCTCCAATCTAAGCCCAATCTATTCAAGCGTAAACTGGTCGATATTAGGGCCACTTTCACCTACTGTTCTAAATTGTATATGATTGGCGCCTTTTACTAGCGTGAAGCTTACGGCTTGCTCGTCCCATTTACTGTCCCAACTCCCGGTAGGCTCAAATTCAACCATAGCCGCCTTCTTATCATTTACATAGATAGCGAGAGGCCGTTTTGAGCTTTTGTCGTTGTGCGTGTAGCGGAAAACAGCTGTGTACACACCCTCGGCGCCGTCGTTTTCGTGGTACCAATACATCGTGCCTTCTTCGTTATTAAAGGTTCCATAACCGCCACCGTGGACCCCGTGAGCGCCGCGAACTGCTGCGGCACCTTGGCCATATTCAGCGTCTTCGCCTTGTAATGACAAGCCGCGACCAATCCATATGTTGGCTGAGTTTTCATCGCCCCAAAAGAGGCCAACACCCTGTCCGAATTCTTGTTTCATTTGCAAGGCAAGTCGGTTATTGATAAAGACATTAGCGTACACCGTGTCACCATCGTTTACAGTGAAAGGGGTAAGATAAGGTTTCATCTTTACTTCATTGGGGTGGTTCACGCTATAAAAAACGTCTACTTGTTGTGAGGCGATGTTCGCAGTGTCAGTAATGGCGATAGTTTGCACATCAATTGCCACTCTATTTGATAGCCTTAACGCTTCATCACCCACTATGGCGCCTATAGTGACGAATTCTTGAGCGTCTGGGTAAGTCACTTCACTAAACGCTCTATTTTTTCCCATAAATAAATGTCGATAATTAGATTTTACACGGTTGGTATGCTCGTAAGGAGAGCCATTTTCTAGAGCTTTTGCTTTCAAACCTTCGCTAAAATGGTAATAGGTTCTATGACTGCCATAGGGGTAAAAATTGTTGTCCTTATCTACGGTTTCAGTAGTGATTACTTTCGCAGTATTGAAACCATTCTCGGCGGCATAAGTGTCGATGCTGTGTCTTAGACCAACAGGGGAGTCAGCGGTTTTAATTTCTTTCTCTAGAACCTTTATACCGTCCTTATAACCCACTGCCCGTATTGAGCCAGGTTTCCAAGGTACGAACCATTCTGCTTGCATCTCATCGGCTTGTTTTCCCGGTTTATCACGGCCAAGTGATTTGTCATTTAGAAACAATTCGACTTCATCAAGATTAGAGTAAACCCATACTGGCACCAACGTACCTTCTTTCATCGTTGGATGTGTCCAACTAGGGAGAATATGTAATGAAGGTTCATCTAGCCATTGGCTTCGATAAAAATGGAAAAGGTCTTTTTTAAAGCCGGCTAAATCCAATGCGCCACCCATAAACGCAATATAAGGCCAGCCACCGTGTGCTAACCCAGCTTCTCCATGATAGTCAAAACCTGTCCAACGAAAATGCCCCGCGTGGTGAGGCAAGTCACGTGCAAGCTCCCAGTTTTTACGAGCATTAATCCGAACTGTTGCGTTATCGTAAGATGAGTTGAGGTGCTGTTTTTGATTCGACCATTCTTTGGGATCTTTCCAGTCGTAAAAGAATATCTCCTTTTCTGTGATCTCAGGTAATTCGAAGGTATCGCTTTTGGGGCCGTCTCGCCACCATGTCTGAGTGCGATAATACCCTCGGGTTTGCCACGTGTGAGGTGCTTCCGTTGATATAAAAGGTCGGTCGAACCGTCGTTCGAAAAAGCTTTTGTTCTCTGAACCACCGTTAATACCTATTACATCTAGTCCTTCTTCATTGGTAGAGCCAGAGGTAACAAGTCGAGTTGGGTCATGTTTTTTTACTGCTGCCGCGAGCTCTGTAACAATGTCACCGTGCGTCTCATTACCTACACTGTAAATGATTATTGAGGGGTGATTTCTATTGCGTGTAACCCACTCGGTTAAGTCTTTCTCCCACCACTCATTGAAATGATACCGGCCGTAGTCGTGACGAGCTTTTTGTTTCCATCCGTCAAATACTTCGTCCATCACCATTATGCCTAGCTCGTCACAAAGCTCATAAAACATGGTGGGGTAGGGGGTATGCCCGGTACGAATGGCGTTGACTCCCATTTCTTTTAGAAGGTTTAGTTTCCATCTTAGAAGTGGCTTCGTCCAAGCGCCTCCAACAGGCCCTCCTTCATAGTGTTCGGCCACGCCCTGAATCTTCACATTTTCGCCGTTTATCCAAAAGCCCGTATCTGTTTTCCACTCGATATCTCGAACGCCAAATTTTGCAGTTTGAGAGTCAATGACTTTTCCGTTATCTAAAATAGTTAGCGCTAACCCATACAGATAAGCATTATGTGGATTCCAGCGTTTTGCATCTGATAAGTTGAATGATAGGGCATACGCCGTCTTATCATTTACGACTCTGCTCACGTTTTTAAGCGGGGTGAGGTGCGTTAATATCTGTTTATTATCTTGATCGTATAGAGCGTACCGAAGCTCATACTCAGAAATATTCTGGGCGTTGTCATTTACTTCAAAGCTAACGGCGACCTCTGTTTCTTGGCCGACGCTGGCAGTATGGATAAATAACGAGTTATGTTTAACATGAACAGGGTTGAGGATTGCTAGTTTGACTGGTGCATAGATACCGCCTGGGTGATACCACCTGGCTGATGGTTGCAGTTCGTTATCTACTCGCAAGCTAATAACATTGTCTCCCTGCTTTAAATACTTGCTTAATTCATATTGAAAACTGATGTAACCATACGGTCTATTCCCAAGATGGTGCCCGTTAATCCACACCTCACTGTTCATATACACGCCATCGAACTGAAGCCAGATTTGTTTACCTTGCCAGCTTGCGTCATACGAGAAATGCTTTCTATACCAAGCCGTCTCGCCTCCGTGATAGCCACCTGACTGCCCTTGAGAACCCGACTTATTCACACCTTCCTCAAATATATAGTCATGAGGTACGTCTAGCTTTTTCCAACCGCTATCGTTGAATTTTTCATTTTTATAGATTTCATTGTCATCAAGCTTAAACAGCCAGTCTTTATTGAAGCTTATGGTTTGTCTTGCTGCGTTTGCAGCAAATTCTTCGGCTGATAGTAGTGCGCTAAATAAGGTCAGGGCCAAAAACAAAAAGCATGTTAGGCGGGGATTATTTGAAACATTGCGCGTCATTGTTATGGCCCTTGTTTAATCTATACAGAAATTATGTTGCTACCTAAAATGCTTACTTAGCTTATCGAGGCGCTACATCTTGATAAGTCGCTTCAGTCGCATCAGTCATACGTACTTCGTCGAGATACAAATAGTGGTCGCTCTTCATATCGCTCAGGTCACCATTAAAATACATCCCCCATGATGGGTAGATTCCTTTGTCATCGTTATAGCCAAATCGAATGTTGTGCTTATCCAGTACCTTTTTACCATCAATCCATAGTTCTAAAATTCCGGTGCTATCCTCTGAATAGTCAACTCTCGCACGAAGGACGAAATCGACCCAGCGGTCTAAATAATCTTGTTTACTTCCAGGAATTTCGAAACGGGTGGTGCCGTCACCTTGTCGCGTAGGGCTGAGTTCATACGGATCCCATTTCCAAGCGCCACGCATGCCCTCTGGCGTGAGTGTTAAGCTAAAAGGTGGATTGCGGGAGTGCTCTTTGAGGCGCTTATCTGCGCTTCCGTGAATTTGGAAAAATAACCAGTCGTTTGGTTCATCTTGCGTACCTTCGCTTGGGAAGTAGAAGCTGAAGCCGTACCATGCTTCGGCACCTAAAACTTTGCTGGTCTTAAAACCGTGAAACATCGCTTTTCTATCTACGTTATCTAACTTTTGAGGGTCTCCGTTATAAGAGGCGGGCGCTTTGTGCTTCCAATATAATTTCGCTGAGTAATCACCACTGCGTACAATATTCTGCTCCAGCGAAAACGCGGAGTTAGTTTGTAGCTGATTAAACATGAAGTTTTTCGCAAGCGAATTGTCTAGCCCTGGTGTAAAGCCTCGAGGCGAGGCCGCATTCCAGCCTCCGTTTTCGAAAGATTCGTAAAACGATGGGGCGTCAGTAGAAGTCTGAGCACCTGCAGAGGTAACCTGACTCGGTGACTGAAACGCACCGTCATGCCAAAGGTATAAACGTTGGGCGGCCCCTTTTTTAATATTTAAAATAACACCTTTGCTAAGTCCAGCATCATCTTTGATTGGTTCCATCTGTATACGCGCATTATCAAGTGCTAAATGCGCCTTAATGACTTTCCAGTTAGTACCGTTTGTACTTTCCACAGTTGAAAAATAAGTTGTGCCATCTGCGTCTCGATACACAGTAACAGCGGTGTGCTTACCTGATGGCTTACCTAACACTACCAAATCGAGGAGATTAGAAATTGGCTTATTTTCTTCATCTTTTAGCGTTCTGTTTACCGTATCTGGCATAGGTAAACTATGTTGCCATTGACCATTGTTAAAGGCTGCCATTCGCCACTCGCGGTAATCCTTAGTACGAGCCTCGTAAGCCACTGCTGGCTGACCACTTTCTAAAATGACTGGAGAAGTGCCAAATGGCGTTTCCTCTTTATCTGTTGAATCGAACGCCAGCATTTTGTCGTTCGCCACATCAATTGTGATCGGAAGGTCAATGTTTTCACCTTGCGCGTTAAAGAATAGCCCGCTTGTTGTATCTAAACGCATGTAATAGGCGTTAATGCGGGCATAAGTCTCTTTATTGTGAACTTCCAGAAAGTTACATTCATGCCATAAAAAGCTAATGGCAATTTCAGTATCTGAAATCTTAAGTGGGTTTATATAAAACGTATTAACGTTAATGGGCTCATCTGATTGCGGAGTAGGCCAGGTAATTACCACAGGCGCTTCAAATTGCTTCGAGCCTGCTGGCATTTTGTAGTATACCCACGGCGATTTATGCGTACCCGCTCGAGTGAAAAGGTAAATATCCCCGTTCCCCATTTTGTAGCTTTTGGTATAAGACGCAAAAGGAGATATATCGTCAACGTACTCAAACTCGCTAATATCATAGGGCTTTTTAGAGACGACATGCAGCATTCTACCGCCAGCATGAGGGGTATCTATCGACAATGGATTCAACCCGTCTTCTCTTTCGCCACCATGCCCGCCGTAGACAATATGAAGGTAGCCGTTGCTATCCATTTCTATAATTGGGCGGCCGTGACTGTCTATCTTTCTATCTCCCTTTGATAGGGTACTTTCAGCGGCTTTGAAAGGTCCTTTCCATTCTTGGGTTACAACATTATAGCTGGCGACGTATGGGTCAGTTAACTTCCCTTGATAGGTGATATATAGCGTATCCCCATCAAGGTATTGCCATCCGCGATGAGGGTTTCCAGGCAAGTTTTCAGTAAAGTGACCGTCTGGTAATTTTAAAAGGTCATTAGGAGTCGCTTTCTTCGGACCTAAGTCTTCTTTTACTAATGGATAAATGTCTTCGAACTGGTTTTTGTCTCTGAATTCGTCATAAATTTGTTGATATTCCGGATACTGTCCATAGAGGTACTGATCAACTCGCCACTGCCAGTATTGTTTACTTGCCGGATCCGAAGGTGCTATTTGTGCTGTTAAGGCTGAAAAAACGTTGTCGGTTTTAGAGTATTTGGCAATCAGAGCTGTTCTTTGAGTGTAGAAGTCATTTTCCGAAGTCGTTTTTTCGGGGCTCTGTGTTGGGGCGCAAGCCGCGGTTAAAAAGCTTAACGCCAGCCCCATAGCTATGCTTTTGAACAAACCAGTGCTTGGTAAGCGAGCTGTTGGGGTATTCTTCTTAATCTTCATTTTATTTTTCTCGATGAGAGTCATCATCGTTGCCCTATTCTTCTGTTTCAAAGACAGCGATACTGAGTTATATTCAATCATATGTAATCACAATGTAACAAAAATAGTCACCATGAATCAAAATCAATTTATTTTTTTGTTAAAAAATGCCGTTATCTTAAAATTTTTCATAGCAATTGCTTTTATCGCCACTCCGTTGAAAACGATGGCGCAATCTGCTTTAGAGTCGGACTTCGCTTCGCCTGCGCCATCATATCTTCCGAAAACGTGGATGCATGCGATGAACGGCAATATAAGTAAAGAAGGGTTTAACGAAGACTTTAAAGCTATGCGAGATGCGGGCATTGGTGGGGCAATTTTTTTTCATGTTCACAGGCGTAACAGACCATACTCATCGCACGGCCCTGTTCGATTCGGTACTGATGAGTTTTACGAGCACCTTCTTCACGCTGCGACTCAAGCCGACAAACAAGGTATTGAGTTTGGTATTCATAATTCTGATGGATGGACATCTAGCGGCGGCCCGTGGGTAACACCAGAGCAATCAATGAAGCGAATAACGTGGTCAGAGCTAACGGTAAGCGGTAAACAAACCCTAGTTCCCCCTCAACCTGGCTATGCGGAACAGCTTTATCGTGATGTTGCCGTAATCGCCATACCCAAAGATAAATATGTAACAGAAAATCGTTTTAAAAACGCCAAGATCACTACTTCTGATAAAACTCTCGATGCTAATGTTTTAAAAGATAGCGACTGGGATACTGAACTGACCTTTTCAAAAAATGAAGATGACGTCTATTGGGTACAAGTAGAATTGGACAAGCCATCTACACTCAGAAGCCTGCAGATTGAAACCCCTAATCGACATGGCGATGCTTCTCTCTGGGTATCTGATGATGGAGAGAACTTTCACAGCGTTGTAGAAAAACTACGTAGACCAAGAACTGGCGCTAGAATGTGGGCTTTCAGCCCACAACTGGTTACTGATAAAAATGATGGTTATAACGCCAAGTATTTTCGCGTTGTATTTGATAAACCTATTGCCATCAAGCGCTTTGACTTGTGGTCAACACCGCGCATAAACCATTGGCTTTCAATGAACTCGATGGAGCGAGGAAGACTGAGTTTAACACCGAGCATAGCGCAAGATGCCATAGTAAAGCGTGATGACATTGTGGTGCTAAACACAGGAGAATTGTCGCCAGATGGTGTAAATGTACCTGATGGCGACTGGCAAATTTTACGTTTTGGCTACACCAGCACGGGTGCTTTCAATGTGCCAGCGACGGTGGAAGGAGAAGGTTTAGAAGTTGATAAATTTGACGCTGAAGCGTTGCGTTTTCACTTTGAACAATTTGTTGGGAAAGTGATGAAAGGAGCCAAAGACGCCGGTATCGAATCATTCAAAACAGTAGAAATTGATAGCTATGAAGTAGGTGGCCAAAACTGGACTGATGAAATAGCAGAGAGTTTTCAACAAAAGTTTGGTTATGACCTTATCCCATGGCTACCGGCCATGACTGGAAGGGTGATCGAGTCTCCTGAGCATACGGGCGGCGTATTACAAGAACTTAGACAGCATCAGTCAGACCTAATGGTAGAAAACTATTTTGGTGAATTTACCCGTTTAGCAAATGAATACGGGCTTGAAACCTATATTGAGCCCTATGGCTGGGGGCCGTTTGATGAACTCGCCGCGGGTGGAAAAGCAGACCGCTTAATGGGTGAATTCTGGGTACGCGAGCAAGAGTTCAATGGTCGCATTATGGCTGCCATTTCGTCAGCGCATATCTATGGTAAGAAAGTGGTATCGGCTGAGTCGTTCACATCCATCAATACGGTAAATTGGTATGGTCATCCGTATTTCTACAAGCATTATGGTGATGAAATGTGGGCGCGAGGCATCAACGAAACTATGTTCCATCGATTCGCTCACCAGCCCAATAATTATATAAAGCCCGGCATGACCATGGATTCTATCGGTTCTCATATCGATAGAACGCAAACATGGTGGAATAATGGCGGCAAAGCGTGGTTCAAATATTTAGCCAGAGGCTCTTATTTACTTCAACAAGGCGTACCAGCGGCAGACTTCCTTGTGCATTTAGGGGATGTGGCGCCGCTCAGAGTGGGTAACGCTAACAATACTTCTGTGCCCAATGGCTACGGCTACGATTACACCAATACAGATGTTTTAGTTAACCGCGTAAGTGTTAAAGATGGCATGTTAGTACTTCCCGAGGGTACCAGCTACAAAGCGTTACATTTGTACAAAACCGAGTATTTACACTTTAAAACGCTGCAGCGCATTAAAGAGCTAGTCGCTGCAGGTGCAACTGTTATTGGCGACAGGCCCAAACATGTTATTGGTTATAGTGAGTGGGCGCACCTAAATGAGTTCGACCAGATTGCAACGTTGCTTTGGGGCAGTAAAGAGAATGAAGCGCCTCGATTGAATCGCTATAAAAAAGGGATAGTCAGCAGCTACTCCTTAGATGAATCAATCGACGTGTTGGAAATGAAGCCTGATTTGGAAATTAACGGCGAACCAGCACAGTTTTTCGCTCACAGACGCATTGGGCCAAACGATCTTTATTATTTCTACAATGACGATCCTGAATTCAAATATGTCGAAATAAGTCTACGCGAGGGGAAGGGGAGGCCGGAAATATGGAACGTAGATGATGGCACCATAGAAAAAATTAAAGACTACGAATTAGACAATTCACGGCTGACAACAGCACTACCTCTAGAGCCGTTTGCATCCCGGTTTATTCTTATTCGACGTGATGATAACGAACCGGAGTACAACGGTGTTCACAGTAGCGTAGTCGATGATTTTTACGCACAACGAAGCCGCCACAATATTATGAGTACGTTTACCAAGCCATGGGTTGTGGAATTTGACCCAGCGTGGGCTGGGCCGGGCGAGATCACGTTTAATTCACTTATAGATTGGAAAGACAGTGATATAGAAGGTGTAAAGCACTATTCAGGTACTGCTAACTATCAAACTACTTTTCAATTAGACAGCACTCAACTAGCAGAAAGAGGGCCTGTTTACCTCGACTTGGGTGATGTGCAACAAATTGCAGAGGTAACGGTGAATGGCCAATCGTTTGATACATTATGGAAGCCGCCATTTGTGATGGACATTCGAAATGTACTTAAACCTGGTGAAAACACTTTGCACGTGTCTATAACAAATACATGGGTTAATCGACTGATAGGTGATGAAGCACTTCCCGACACCAGCGGTTATTCTATGACAGGCGACACGGTGCCATGGCTCGTTGAGAACAGACCACCCCCAAAGAGTCAGCGCGTCACTTTCACTGGTTTCAATTTCTTTGATAAACAACCGAAAAAGCTGCAGTCATCTGGTTTGATTGGACCTGTGATCCTCTTCAAAGTGCAAGAGGAGACCATCGAAATGCAAGATTAAATGGTCACTTTATGTCGTTCTTCTGTTCTATAACGTTGATTATTGTCCCGTCGCCAAGTGTTTGAATGCGTGAAGCGAAGGCTGAAATATAAGCTGGAAACCGAGAAAAATGAAAATTTCAAAAAAGGTGGTTACGTTCCTTTCCGTTATGTACGTGTATGTAAGTAGCGGTGTTGTTGTGGCATCTATTGTTAATGAGGCAGAAAAATCTCAGCAAAACTTAGTTATGATTGTTATCGACGACCTTCGCCCCGTCATTGGTGCCTACGGAGATACACGGGCGCATACACCCAATATAGATGAATTGGCTAGTAAGGGAGTTGTTTTTAATCATGCTTACGCTAATGTTCCTGTTTGCGGAGCGTCAAGAGCAAGTCTTTTGACTAGTTTAAGGCCAACAAAAACGCGCTTTCTTAATTACAAATCAAAGGCCGAAGAGGATGTACCAGGCGCGAAGTCACTCCCTCAAGTTTTACGTGAGTCGGGTTATTATACTATGGCCATTGGCAAAATATTTCACCATAGCAGAGACCTTGACGATGAAAGTTGGAGTGAGGGGCCTTTATCTGGAGGTATATCGCATTCAACAACGTTAAACCCTGAATCAGATAAATTTAAAAAGATTAACCAAAAACGCCCTAACAGACCAAATGGACCGTGGTATGAATCTGCTGACGTTGATGACGAGGACTACGGAGATGGTAAGGCAAAAGAAATAGCGCTCACGGCACTTGAAAAATTAGCAAAGCAAAAGCGTCCTTTTTTTCTTAGCGTAGGCTTTATTCGCCCACATCTGCCATTTAATGCACCGAAGCGTTACTACGATTTACATCCTAAAGATAAATTCGAACCATTTTTTCATCGTGAAAAGCCTAACCTTTCACCAGACGGGCTAAAAGGGTCTAATGAAATACACACATATCATTTTAAAGACTATGAGTACAACAGTGATGATTTTCACGTTGCATCACAGCGTGGCTACTACGCTTCTGTAAGTTATGTAGATGCTCTGGTTGGCGACATAATGAGACAGATCAGCGCTCTTGGCCTTGAGGAAAATACTACAGTCATTCTATTGAGTGACCACGGTTTTAACCTTGGTGAGCATAACTTTTGGGGCAAACATAATATGCTGAATACTGCGCTGAAGATTCCTTTAGTTATTGCTGGGCCAGGTATCGCTAAAAACCAAAAAACAAATGCGCTGGTGGAATTAATTGATATTTTTCCAACCGTAACTGATATTGCTAACGTTAGTGACGAAAATGAAATTGCTGGTGAAAGTTTTATGCACGTTCTTAAAAATCCTGCTTTGGAACACAAAAACCAAATTTATAGCCGATTTAAAGAGGGCGATTCAGTGGTAAGTAAGGAATACATTTACACATTGTATGCAACTGAAACTCAAGGCCGCGAGGAGATGCTGTTCGACCTAAACAAAGACCCAAGTGAAACTCAAAACGCTGTCAATCAACCGATGTACTCAGCTGTCAAAAGCAAGCTTCGCAGCCTGCTCGTGACTTGTATTGAAGAGTTTAAATGCGAAACTCAATAAACAAACTCCTAATTTGCCCACCGAAACTAGGGCTCGTTTGAAGGATGATGTGAGGAGTTCTTTTGCGTCTAGCTTTTGGCAATTAGACATAGAAGCTAGGTTAAGGGGCTTCAATTTCCACGTTACTGGATAAGGTTCACATTTACGTGAACCCAATGAACGTGTTTATAGTTGTAATCAATAATAGCCAAATCAAGTATGTTAAGTTTTACCAAGATTAAGGACTACCTTTAACGCTTTAGTCCATTTGTTTGTTTAGAAAAGTGTGTGTTTATAGGGCATGTGGTCGGGAAATATAGCGTTTAGTTGATTTTTGCTAAGCCCTAAATGTTGTTGTAACGCTGCCGAAATCCAAGAGAACGTATTTGTTGTGGGGCGTAAGTCTCGGTCTTCGAATAAATCTTTTTTTGATAGCCCGGGCCATTTTCCATGAACTGTTCCACCTAAGTGGGAGCCTCCCGCAATAAACATACTACCAGCTGTACCATGATCGGTGCCTCCGGTTCCGTTTTGACGCACAGTTCGCCCGAATTCTGATGTGACTAAAACAAGTGTATTTTTCCAGTCGTTGCCCAGTCCTTTCTTTAGTTGCGCAATGCCTTCATCTAGTTGACCTAACTCTCTTGAAAGTTTTCCGACCTGTGATTTATGGGTGTCCCAACCTCCCGACTCTAACATCATAAATTGAACATTCGGTTTTGCTTTCATTATGTCAACACATTCGCCGCACAATCGGGAAAAAGAAGTTTGTAGACGTTTCTGTTTATCACCCATCAATGCGTCTTTTATTTCAGTACCCGCAACAAGTGCTTTCTCTAACTTTTCATCATATTGGTATAGCGCGGCAAGGTCATCAGTTAAGCTGTCTACTGCGCTAGTAAAATTAGACGGATAGAAATTGCTTCCTCGTAATGAATCTCTGAAGGCAAGAGGTGTCATTTTTGAAATTGCTATGCCTTCAGTACCAAGTACATCCATGGCTCGCCCTACCCAGCCAGACTGCAGGTTAGCAGCTCCTAACCCGCTTTCTAGGAAATCTTGGCCATCAAAGTGAGAGCGCCCCTTATACCCCGTAGATGTCGCCACAACACACGATAGTTCTTTTCGTTCAAATAACTTATGGATATGTGAAAGAGACGGATGAAGTTTGTATTGATGCTTTATTGGAAATGCATCCGCAAGTCCCGACATTAAATCGGGGCGCAATGATGCAAGGCGACTTTCAAACGCGGGAATAACAGTGTGCAAGCTATCTACCGCGCCTCGTTGTAGGATCCAAATTACCCGTTTCAGCGGCTGTGTTTTATTGGCATGCTGAGTTGCCAACAGCGCTGGTGAGTGAAGCATAACTGCACCGCTCGCCAAGAGTTTTAATAAAGTACGTCGATGCATTGTTATCTCCTCATAAACTCTGGGCTCATGAATAATAGCGCAAAAGCGCGTTCACGACTTTCTGCTCTTGCTACTAGCTGTCGTGTATTTTCGGACAGTGTTGTGCCTAGCAGTTTTTCTGCAAGTACTTGAATTTCAATTTGATCGTTCACGTGCAAATTTGACACCCAGTTCGCTCGTGCCATTAGCCCATAACCACTATTCCAGAAATCTTCTGAGTCTTCAAAGCCAGCAGGGCTGCCAGCTTTAAAAGGGGGTTGTCCCATTTCTTTCAAGCTACGTATTGCAAAACTTTCTTTGACTGAGCTAAGACCAAGGCCCCTGCATGCTGAGATAAAAAACTCCCTCGGTGTCTTAAATTTGTCAAAAGTTTTTTGCCAGGCGTGGGGGTGAGTAATAAGTGCCACATAAACAGCCTTTAAATCGCCATCTGTCTTTATCCACGCTTGCTCAACATGTTCTAACAATGCTGTTGTTGGAGTGTCACTCACAACATGCCTGACTAATTTGTTGCTAACGAACTTAGCGGTCTCAGGCAAAGAGGCTATGTAGCTAAGCATAGTCTTGCCTTGCTGTTCGCCCAGTTGGGGAAATGCGTGCCCTAGCAACTCTTGTTTACCGGGCTCATGACCGGCTTTTCTAAAGAAGAACAGATCGCCATCGGTTTTTTCAGGGCTTTGGATGCCCCATCCCGTGATACCATTAGCCAGAGCGATGATATCACTTTGTGTATAGCCGCTTGTTGCGCCCATCGTATGCAATTCAAGTATTTCCCGGGCGAGATTTTCGTTGAGCCCTTTGCCTTTTTTTCCTAAGCGTGAGTTGGGGCCAAATGATCTTTCATTATTTAAATAGGTAAGCATAACGGGATGACGACAAACAGAAAGCAGCATGTCTGAAAACTTGCCTAACAGATGTGGTGCTATTGCCTCACGCTCTAAAGTAGGTGACAGCGCATTTAAGTATGGCCCTTGAGCAGTGACACTAAAGTGGTTAGAGAAGAAATCTAGTATTCTCCACATAAACGGTTGGGTGGTGCTAATCGCGTTGTTTAATGTTTCTGCTGAAAGCCGCCGATATGTCGCCTGTCTAAACTTTTGAGCTTTTTTCTTAGATTCTTCGGAAGCGTCTTTACGAAACCGTTGCAGTGTTGAAGCAATTGAGTGAGAGGAATCTGAACTTTGAAAAGATATGGGGGTTAGTTGAGCGAGCACGTGTTTCGCTGGGTCAGCAGACGCTGTTTCAATCTCTCCCGGGAGTGCTCCCAAACCAAACCGATTTGTTGCGATTACATTATTCATTTATAAGTTCATCAATACAGGTAAAGCTGTGTAACGCTAACAATAATATGTATTGTGCAAAATGTCTTCGCACAGACACTGAATTTACACGATGTTTACATTTGTGAAGCAGTGAATGAGTTTTATGAACGCATTTTTGAGGGCCAAATTCAGATAATAAGTACACTACCTTTGGTTAGATGTGCGAAGAGATCAATTGTCTGTTGGTGATACTCTGTACTCGCCAAAAAACACACGTGACAATGATGAACTGCAAGCATTTTGCCCTACGTAACAAAATTTTGATGGGCATAGTAAAACGCTGCAGACTAAGTATTCAAAGGGTTATGCGATAGGTAACAAACGGGACCATGAAATTTTCGTCCATTTTCTTGTTATTCACTTTAGAATCAGCCAAAACGTGCATTTTGCCCTACGTAACAAATTTTTGATGGGCATGGTAAAACGCTGCAGACTATGTATTTAAAGGGTTATGCGATAGGTAACAAACGGGACCATGAATCGACGTCCCATTTTCTTGTTATTCGCTTGATGATAAGCCAAAACGTGCATTTTGCCCTACGTAACAAAATTTTGATGGGCATGGTAAAACGCTGCAGGCTATGTATTTAAAGGGTTATGCGATAGGTAACAAACGGGACCATGAAATTTTCGCCTATATTTTGTTTAGTTTAAACGTAACCGAAAACGTACATGATTTGTCAGCAAGTATACCAAGTGCCAGCGGCAGCACAGTCAATGAAATTTGCCCTGGCATTTCCTCTGAACGTGGTCATCTGACTGTATCAACTATTGACGATAATGTGGTGTGTTGCCATATCAGTGAAAACCAATGGCTAGTACCTTTCAAAGAAGCCGACGGTAAGCGACATTACCTATGTGGTGCGTGGCCTTTTGAGCAACATGTCACACAAAATTTAGAAAATGTTGCTTTAAAGTTTACTTCTCGATAAAACCTTATTATCTTAATGCTGTTCAGTAATTGAACAGTTTCAGTGCCAACCATATTGTTGATACTGCCAAAATTATAAAACTATAATGCACCCGTGAAGTAATCGTGCCCCCTTTCCTTGCGCTGATTACTTCAATCATCATTGTTAAGTGAAGGGTTTTAATAAGAAAAAGGAAAGGTACTCATGTCTTATAAATTTCTAATCATTCTACCCCTCATTTTGCTAACTGCGTGTCAAAACTTACATCCTCTTCCTGTTGATGAAGTTGATATAGAAAATAAGTTAAAAGAAGATGATGACGGGAAGAAAGTTGGGTTAGCGGAAGCTTCAAAACTCGTTGATGCCATCGATAATATGAAGACATATTCCCGATGGTATTTCAAAAAAGCCAATGATTTACGCGAATATGCTTATAATGCTGATGATAGATCTTTGGGGTTCGCCATGGCTGGCCTAGTTGCTGGGGTGACAAAATCACCAGAGGGTGCTGCTGCAGGCGCTTTATTATCGTCAGTTGTCGGCATGCCGGTGGACCGCTATCAGCTTGGTGTTCAAGCAGCTAATTACGAGAAAGCGTCAGATGTTATGCACTGTATGTATCGTATACTGAGCCCAAACCTACAAGGGAGCTTGCCCGATGTACGATTTCTTAATGATAAAATTTATGAAGTGAGACGAAAGCTTAGGAAGGCTCAAACATCGGTAACACTTGTTGCTCCTGACCTCAGTGAATTAGAAGAGCGTATGAAAGAAATAGTGAACAAAGAAAAAGAGATAGCCGAAAACGAAGAAGCAATAGCAAAGGCAAAGAATGCCAAATCCAATACAAGCCAATTAGAGTCAGCGCACGATGCGTTAGAACGTAAGCGGTTTGAAGAGGAAGTTGGTGCTTGTGTCGCCCAAATGTAGAATACATAAAGCCCATTGTTCTTCTCAATGGGCTTTATGAAAAGCTAGAAGAATTCAAACGAAAATCTGTCTAGCGGCGTTTTTCAAGGTAGTTGTCGCCTAAGCTGTTAAGCTGCTTCTTTTTTGTTCTCTGGGTTTAACCCCACATCACCGATTTCATCCCAGTTTCTGATACCCTTTGACCAACGGTTAGGGTTCTGCTCTTTCGCTTTACTATATAGCTCATGGCGCTTTGCCAATATCCCTTTATCTTCACCATTATGGCGTTGCGCTGGTGTCACGAACTTGATGCGACTATGCCTGTGCTCGTTGTTGTACCATTGCGCGAAACCTTTCACCCAAGCTCTTGCATCTTCAAGGCTTTCAAAACCTTCGCTTGGCCAGCGGTGACTGCATTTGACTGTGCGGAATAATGATTCTGAGTACGGGTTGTCATTACTTACACCGGGGCGGCTACGAGAGCC
This sequence comes from Alteromonas sp. 4NH20-0056, assembly GCF_057539655.1. NCBI lineage: Bacteria > Pseudomonadati > Pseudomonadota > Gammaproteobacteria > Alteromonadales > Alteromonadaceae > Alteromonas > Alteromonas sp. 4NH20-0056. The sequence continues at coordinate 161,591 of NZ_BAAJLS010000007.1, forward strand.
TATTACGCCCATATCAATCATTTTGGCCTGCATCGTCAGGCACTTCATCGGGCTGCCGTTATCTGAGTGCAATACCACGTTTTATTTTACACATTTTTCAGCCCAGAGAGTACGCTCAAGCAATTCAGCTGCATGTTCACCAGACTCGCTTTCATGAACTTCCCAGCCAACAATCTTACGGCTGAAGATGTCGATTATCATGTAGAGATAAAAGAACCGTCCAATGACCGCTGACGGACAGTAACTGATATCCCAAGTCCACACTTAGTTTGGCGCTGTTGCTGTGTACCCCTTAGGTTTAGCTCGGCTACCTTTGGGTTTTGCTTTTCCTCGATGGGTTAGCTGGTCATTGGCTTTCAACACACGATAAAAGCTCGATTCAGACGCTAGGTATTGCCCGTTATCTGCCAGCATTGGCACTATCTGGCTTGGCACTAAATTAGCGTATTCGTCTTGGTTACAGGTCACTAATATCGCTTGCTGCTCTTCCTCTGTGAGCTTATTGCTCGGCGCTGGCCTAACTTTTATCACCGCTGATTTCACCACTTACCTGCCAGCGTTGTAATGTGCGTACAGACATACCAACTTCTTCACAGGCTTTCTCTTTTCTTGCACCGGAGGAGACTGCTTCATCAATCAGAGGTGCGTAATACTGCCTATCTGCGAGTGAGGTTAATTGTCCTCGTCTTCCCCCCAGTAGGCATTTAACTTTTTTCTCAGCACCAATAAGGCTGCTGTTTCAGCAAGCGCCGCATCTTTACGCTTTAGCTCCCTTTCTAACTCTTTAATTCGCTTACGATCTTCCTTTCGCTCTTGGGTTAATTGCTTGCGTTGCAGGGCTTTAGTTTGATTGCCTGCAATGCAGCTTTGCTTCCATTCTTTAACTTGCTCAGGGTAAAGCCCTTTTTCACGGCAATACTCACTTAACTCTATTTCGCTTAATGAAGCCGTTTCTAAAACAATTGAGAACTTTTGCTCTGGTGACCAACCATCTGAACTATTGCTATCTGCCAAACTAGAACCTGCTTTTAAATACTTATCTCGCCATGAATACAAAGTAGATAAGTTGATACTTTCTAGCTTTGCGAATTGGCGTAATGATAAGCCACTTTCAACAAGCTTTCTAATGACGGCTTTCTTATGGTCTTCTGGATAATGCTTCACTCATAACTAACTTACCGCTCCCTGTTCTATTATTATAAAAACTGAGGCGACAACTATTCTGACACAGGGGGCTAGTAAAGTCTGGTCGATTCACAGTTAAGTAACCGTGTCATGCTCAAAGGAAGTAAATCAGAATGGATTGTGAGTCCGAATATGTTATCAAGGTTCGCTGGTTTTCTACCGCTAACAAATATTAAAGGTTTTGAGTCGGAAAAAATTGCGTCACTACTAAACTCAGCGTCACTAAATGGAGTCGATAATTAGTTCCAGATTTTAAGAAGACACATTAATTACTATGAACGGCCCGTTACAAGCGGAACCAATTCGAAGCGATGGAATGCATATTCAGGATACAATCCAAAATGGATGGCAAAGCTAATGGAAGTTAAAAGGATATACCACAATTATTGCTCTACCAATGAACGTAGCTTGAGAGAAGAATACAAGGGTAAACGCCAGTTAATGCCAAAACCAACAAGTCCAGCAATGAGGCTAAATTTGACTACTGATTTATTTACTGCGGAAGACATCATTTCTTTCAGTTTCAATAAAGAAATGTTTAACAAATAAATCAATGATAAATAAACCAAAATCATAAGGGTGCAAAGTGGGCCTTTCGTGTGTGCTGCATCCATTCTCGAAAAGTCAGCTTTCTAGCGAGGCTATCCAGCTTCATAATTTTAAACATCAACAGTTAACCATCAAGCTTGATCATTAAATCTAAGCTATTAAGCTTTATGACCCTAAGGTCACTTTAACCGGTGTCTTAGGATGTCAGGCTTGTAACGTTACCAAACCCTACACCTATGGCCCGTTTCTGACGCATCTTACTACAGACAAAGCTATAAGCATCGTGTAAACCCAAATATACTCAACCTATCAATCTTAGTTTATTGATAAACTAATCACGATAGGTATCATCTATTTAGATCTCTAGGCACGGCTCAAATTTACAGCCTGCCACTTTGCAATTACGATGTTATTATATCAATATGCTGTACGCAACTCTTTGCGCATCAATAATTTTTGAATATCTTCGGGATTGCTCTTCCAAGCATAGAACCACTCTTTTTCTGAGCTAAAGTAACTTGTAAGAGCTGAAGCTTTTTGACCGATTTGTTCAGTTTTAAGTGATGTATTCTCTTTTTGATATGCGATTAAATAAGCTTTTGCGATAGCTTTTTTCTCTGCTTTGGAGATATAAGGGGAAGATAATAGGTCACATATCAACAAAAAGGCTTCTGTTGATTTTTCAATCATATCGAAATCGTCAAACTTAGTGTCTATTACAAAGTTTATGATCTGCTTCTTTATCCCTTTTAATTTACGCTTATTCCCACAGTAATCTATACAGCAAACAATTCGAAAGTAATCTAAGCTTTTTATGTCAGCATCTAACCCAAAAGCTTGCTGTAGAAGCTCTTCAGATAGCATAAATGACCGTCCAAGAGACTCTGAGGTAGTAACAAGATTAAAAAGCTCAATATTCGGTGCTTTAGTTTGATGTGAACTAGATTGAATTAAAGAAGTGATTTCATCAAAAATAGCTTTATTTATATTAGAATCATCTGAATCATCTTTAGGCTCTTCTTTTAACAGATTAATTAACCGACAAATCAAATAGCTACTTCGTGATTTTGGACTCATAGCAAAAATAAAGAAGGTCGTTTCTAATACAAAAATTTTTAATTTTTCTAATTCCTTTATATCCACCGCTGCTTTGTGATTCTTAATAGCGTTAAGAACCTTCTTAAGTAGCTTAATTAAAATTGATATTGAGAAACTAATCACAGCATCAAAACTTACCTCATTTTTCTTTACAATAGCTTTAACATCTCTGATAAAAGAATTAGACAATGAACTCTTATTCCAAATCTTTTTCAAAAGCTCTTCTTCTGAATAGTCATTATCTTGTTTAAAGTTTACTAGTTGAGAGAAGTAATGATCAATTGTCTTACCTATTTCAATTTTAGCTATAGTTTCGCCAGTCATGAATGGGCGGTTGACAGATATTGTTTTGGACTCATTAATGTAGAGCTTAAATTCTGACAAATTCTTCTCTAATATTTGTGCTATCGTTTCAGAAACAGATTTGTTATTAGAAAATATAAAATAGTCATCAATATAACGTCTAATTTCATAATCAACTCCACGAGTAAGCTCATTACAAGATAAAGCATTATCAACTTTAGTATCAATAGACTGTAGGATAATCTCCGCAAAAACTCTAGATATTTCGGGACCAATCAAAATGCCATTTGTTTCATTGTAATTCAGCAGTTGCATCAACTTGTCAAACCCACCGTCAAATGTATCTGCATTGACGTAGTTTTTTGAAAAGCTTTTCCCCTTAACAGCCCACGACATACTATGGGTATAAATATGGTGAAAACACTTGGATATATCCATTCTCAAAAGGTTTTGAAATTTTCTTTCGAGTCGATGAAACTCATAAGATTCATAAAACTTATACATAAAATTGTATTTTTCATAAGAAAAATATGAACTAGAAGTCAACTTAGATTCAGAGTTATTGTCTACAGCTCCCCATTCAACGTCTGTATCTTCAGTCTTTCTGTTCTTTTCATAATAATACGAACCTACATCGCTAGGGTATCTGAGTGAATTTTTGTTGTTTGCCGTTAGGTTTAAAATTACTTGTTCAAAGTTTGAATAGAATTTTGAACACTCAATTTGATGTAATGGATGAATAACAGATAATGTTCTATATGAATTCTCATCCTTTTTAATTTTGTAATTATAAGGAATGCTATACACCTTCTTCTTAACGCTATTAAGCGGAAAAGGGAAGTTCAACTTATCGTCATTATCCCTTAAAGCCCTATAAAACCCTGAGTTGGAGAACTTAAGAGGGACTTCGTATGGGAGCGTATCGGTGAGCAAAGCCCGGTAAGCGTCATTTTTATTAATAAACTGTTTTTTAGATTTACGTGACATGCTTCCAAGCCTTTCTTATTAATATGATTTTCTCTGGGGTGAATTTGAAAGTTTTTTTATTTTTAAAGCCCGTTGCAAACTTAAGTCGAATCAACTTTTTCCTTTGATAGTTTGATAACATACCAGTCAATTTACTTCCTAAACTACCACGCTTAGAAAGTACACTCCTAGCAAGAAAAATATCGAGTTGTCTTAGGTCTTCCTCTCCTAATTGATGTTTTTCTATCAATGGATAATTATAGTAAATTCCTGATTTCAGTCCCTTTCTGTTGCTATTAATTGTATAGTTTCCAGTTAGGAACTTAATTCGCTCAAAAAGCAAATCATAATCACCGTCTATACAGAATCGCTTCAATGAACAAATAACTCTAGACTTGATTTTTTTCAATTTAGATTCAGCTATTCCAATATTTACTTGCTTATTTTTATCACTCTTGATTACAAACTTATATCCTAAGTACTCTAATGTTTGTTCAACGGCAGTAGCACCTTTCGGGGGCAATTCTTTTTTAATATGGTCTGATTTTTTGTTAAATTTCAATCCACTAGGTAAGGAGCTTTCTGCGAGACGTTCTATGTCTTGTTTGGGTTTTGTAGTAAAGATTATTATATCGTCAACAAATCTAGCGTAGTAATAAATCGAGTGATGTGCAGCCATCGTCCGATCAAACTTTTGTAGAAATAATTCAGATAAAGTTGAACTAATAGCTTGCCCCCTATGCAAGCCAGAGCGTGAGTTACTATAAAAAGTGTTTACTATTGTTTTTGTTTGGCTGCTTGGCACAGGATTGCCATTGATTTTCTTTAGAACTGTCTCTAGTGATATGTTTTCATAGAACTTTTCGATATCTAACTTTAAAACGGTAAACGGTACAGGTTCTTTCAGTAGAGCCTCTACTTGCTTAACAATTTGCTCTCGGTTTTTAGGTTTTATTTTGAATATTCGTTTTAAGTTATCATTTGCTTTCCTGAGTGCAAATTCAGATACAGGGTGATGTGTACCTAGTATAACCATTTCACCTTTTTTTGTTTTTCTCGGACGAACTGGAGTTATTGTGAAGTTAGAGCTAATAAGCTCATCTGTCAGTCCTTGATGAAATGCTAGATAATCTTCTTTTTTACCCCCCATTTTATAATTTCGAGGATCTACTTTTTTGGTTAAACGGAGATAGTTTTTAGGTGTAAAAGCTTGATTAAGCATTTTTGACTAATCCTTCAGATACCATATCAGTAAATAATTGAACGGAAATTTAGTAAAATCCGTGATTTTTACGCTATTGTATAAAAACATACACTATCCATATGAATTATAATATCTAATTGTGGTTTTTTTAAGAAGGTGAGTGGCGCTATATTGTTGATTTATAGGTGTTATATAAAAGTAACTTGGAGTCATCATAGATAATAACTCCAAGTTCATTCAGTAGCCCGGTTGAATATACCCCTTGAGTTATATCTCAATAGCCCGTTAAAACAATGCCTATTAAGATATAGGAGCAATAACGCTCGCTCAGTATTGTCCTGTGATTGGTTAAACTTTTCTCTCACCGAATAATAGAATTCAGGGTTATTGGTCGTCGTATTAAATAGCTTTCTACTTTCAATGATAAACGTGTTTACATCATGTTGTATGAACCGATACAGTGAAATAAGGTCTGTGTTGGCATCATTGAGGTGATACTCCTTATATTCGGTATTTAGTGGTACCGATGCGTTGCCGGTAAACACATCAATAAGCACATCACCTTTCTTGGGTAAGTGTCTCAGCAGTCTTTTCATCATCAGCTGCTTAGAGCTTGAAGATTTTAGCGGGCCAGGTTGATTCATAGTATTTACATTAGAATTCTTTCTATCATTAAGTGTGCTAGTTTTTACTCTTCGATATTATCGTCAACGGTGTGAGTATTGACGATCCTAGCCGCAGTATTGAAAAGTTCGAAATCAACGAGAGCTTCCGTCTTCGGATCGCCCTTCCGCTTTTTACTTTTCTTGGCGTCGTCCCATCCTGCATTGTAGGAGAGTTCTATGAGCATCTTGACTCGATTTCTATCATTGGGATTAAGGCGTAATAGAAAATGCTCTAAAAAAAGGTTTGTTGACGGCGGGAGCTCGTCTGAGAGGCGTTGCTTAGCTGCGCCAACCTCTTCATCCGTCCTGACGGCGTAATCCTTAGAGAATAACATCTCGAAAACTTCATCATAGTTTTCGGCGTATGTTTCTCCCTTAGCTATGTCAATTAATTGCTTAGTCTTTGGTGACACCTCGATCGTTTCTATATTTTTAAGACCTCGGTGTTTGAAAGCACGATATCGATTTTGAAATTGCTTAATGACGGGTTGTGAAAACCACGGCCGCATCGCCTTATATAGGGGTCTGGGCTCAAGCGTTAGCCATGTATTGAGTATGTTGGTGTCAGTGGCCAAAAGGGTTTCTTTATCCTGCAGATACTCTGACTCTGGCACTGATTTTAAGAACTTAATGAGGTGTTTGTGGAGGTATGACGTCCAAAGGCTTGCGCGGGATTGCGCTTTGAATTCCTCAAAGGTTTTCTCGAAGGCAGTAATTTTGGCAGGTCTTATATGTTTACGCATCGCGATGAAACATCTGGTTTTACCCAGTCCTCTCCACTCGGGCATTTTTGCTTCTATACTAAAGGGGGTTTGAATGTCCTTTTCACGTAATGAACTTAAAAAAGACGTTAATTTTTCGTCCAAAAATGCCTGCCAAAGACTGTCTTCTGTCATGGTATGTGCTCGCTATCAAATTTGTTCCATCATATAGTAAATTGGCGCCAAAATAAAAAACGTTATTTGTAACGCTTTTTATTTTTCCTATAACTCCCCTGCCCCGCATATTAGAATAAAGCGTTACATGTAATGTTTGATAAAAGATCTTGATCACCTCACTCCCCTGCTCTATTATTCAATATAACTCGAATTATCTTAAATAATGAAAAAGAGCGAATTTATGTCCTCCATGCTAATTCATGTCGATAATGTACCGATGGCGATCGCAGAGTCAGATCGCGAACGAGTCATAGAGAATCTACGTGAATTAAAAGACGATGTATGGGAGCTGAAATCAGAAAATACGAAACGGGCCTATCAGTTCGATTTCAATCAATACCTGGGGTTTTGCAAAGATAACGCGCTGCCGGCCATGGCCAGCAATGTTAATGTAACTAAAGCATCGTGTCGGGCTTATCTAGACTACTTGATGTCGACCAAGCTGAAGCATCATACCATACGCCGTAAAATTGCTTCAGTGCGCTATTTCATTGGTGTAAGCGAATTGCCGGACCCGTGGAAACAGTCAAAACTCTTTGCCGAATACACCAACCATAAGATAAATCAAAAGCCCAGCCGACAGTCTCAAGCCGCGCCCATGCGCCTTGAAAATATTGACGCCATCAATGCAAAACTCGATACGGATTCACTGATTGGGTTACGTGACGCCGTCATCTTTAACACAGCGATAGACACGATTTTCCGGGCGTCAAATTTGTTAGCAATTGAGCTGCATCACATCGATTTTGCCAAACAACGGATCTTCGCCCCGCGCTCTAAAACCGATAAATCAGGTAAAGGCCAGTATGGCTATATATCAACAACCACTATCAATCTTATCGATAAATGGCTCACGCGAACGGGCATTTCTGATGGCCCTTTATTGAGAAAACTATCCCCAAAGCAAACGGTGCAAGATACCGCGATGCAATACCATGCACTACTGGCTAGATACAAGAATTTAGCGGGATTACTCAATCTAACGTTTAAACCAAGCTGCCATAGTACCCGGGTCGGAGGTGTAGTAACCATGTTTGAACGTGGTATCTCATTAGATCAGATTCAAAAAGCCGGCGGATGGACAAGTTCAGCGATGCCGATGCATTACGGTGAAGAATTTGATGTAACGAAAACAGGTATGGCGAACGTAAGGTAACCTTCGTTATTCTTATATTAAATGTATTTATATATGTACATTGTTACTAAGAAATGTTATTTGTATATATATAGATACAAATATAGTGTGAATAATGAGCAGAGAATCTATCGGCAATCAGCTAAAGGCAAAACGAAAACATCACCGCATGAGTCAGGATGATGTTGCCAAAAAACTCAAGACAGGCCGTCCCCGAATATCTCAAATTGAGAACGGCCGTTATCAGGGATCACTGCAACTGCTTGAGCGCTACTTAACTCTAATGGACTTAGAGTTAACAGCCATCCCCATTAATCACCGCCCGAAATTTGATGAACTTGGGGCCATTTACGATGACGACTAATTTAATTCTCGCAAGCTTACCCGAACGGGTTCTCCGACTGAGCGTTCATGTGGCCGGACAATCGTCTGGTATCTTAAATCGGACGGCCCAGTTTAGTTATACATATACTAATGAAGATTTACCAGTATCGCTAACGATGCCTTACCAACCTGAGTCGTATACGCATGGTACACTGCATCCAATATTCACGCAGAATCTGCCTGAAGGTTATCTGCGACGGTATATTTCTGAGAAGCTCATACGCTATGCTAACGTCGATGATATGTACTTACTGGCGCTCATGGGGGAGAAAGGCATAGGTCACTTATCTTACGATGCCGGCATTACCTTGCCAGAGCCTAATCCAATCACCATCGATGACATACTGCACTGGTCTGGCAAAGAAAGTTTATTCCCTCAACTACTGGACCGTTACTACTTAAATGGTATGGCATCCGGCGTTCAGCCTAAGGTAATGGTATCCCGTTCGACTCTCTTACAACAAGACGTTATTGTTAAAACCTTTGATGACGAATTCCCGTTGCTGACAGTCAACGAGTTTGTTTGCATGAAATGCGCTGAGTACTGTGGTCTGGATACCCCCAAGGTATGGCTATCAGATGATTTGCAGCACTATGTGGTAGAGCGTTTTGACGTAGATAATGACGGCAATAAAATGGGTATCGAGGATTATGCTACGCTTATGGGGCGCACTGGAGACCAGAAATATTTAGGTAGTTATGAAAATGTGATGAAGGCAACACACCGCAATACACACTCCCCTGAAGAAGTAGACAAGATGTTTACGCTGATTGCATTTAACTGCTTGATTGGAAACGGTGACGCGCACCTTAAAAACTTTTCATTGCAATATTCCACTAATCAGTCAGACATACGACTTAGCCCAGTGTATGACGTCACTCACACGCTCATCTATCCAACTATAGACAACACAATGGCGCTTAAATTGCGCAAAAGCAGGTCTTTCCCTACGAGGCGGGATTTAATCGAGTTTGCTTTTAATGCAGGAATGACACGATCTTTTGCTGCCGATACAGTCGATAGCATGGCGCAGGGTATCCTTGAATGCCTTTCATCGCTGAACGAGGTTTTACTTATGGACGGATTACGGGAGTCGATAGAAAAGCATGTAAACTCCACTATGGCTAAGCAGAGTGTATATAGCGTTTATCGGCATGATAAGAAGAAAAAGTACCAGTAAATCAGAAACGGGCCTATCAGTACGGCTTCAATCAGTACCTGGGGTTTTGCAAAGATAACGCACTGCCTGCTATGGCCAGCGATGTTAATGTGACTAAAGCATCGTGTCGTGCCTATCTGAATCACTTGATGTCGACCAAACTTAAGCATCACACCATACGCCGTAAAATTGCTTCAGTGCGCTATTTCATTGGAGTAAGCGAATTGCCGGACCCGTGGAAACAGTCAAAACTCTTTGCCGAATACACCAACCATAAGATAAATCAAAAGCCCAGCCGACAGTCTCAAGCCGCGCCTATGCGCCTTGAAAATATTGACGCCATCAATGCAAAACTCGATACGGATTCACTGATTGGGTTACGTGACGCTGTCATCTTCAATACAGCGATAAACACGATTTTCCGGGCTTCAAATTTGTTAGCAATTGAGCTTCATCACATCGATTTTGCCAAACAACGGATCTTCGCCCCGCGCTCCAAGACTGATAAATCAGGTAAAGGCCAGTACGGCTATATATCAACAACCACTATCAATCTTATCGACATATGGCTCACGAGAACGAGCATTGCTGATGGCCCTTTATTGAGAAAACTTTCTCCAAAGCAAACGGTGCAAGATATAGTGATGCAATAGCATGCAATTTTGGCTAGTGTCGTCGGACATTAAAGATTAGAACTATGACACTAACGTTTGAAACTGTAACATCTAAGTTCGCGGTTTTTACGTAGCCTGCATTTCGCTCTAGCAAGGTTTATCCAAAAAGGAGTTTCGTCGACAGTCGTAAATGAGCGATAACCAAACATTAGCAATTTGGCAGGCAGGCAACTGCTTTAGACAAACTATAGACCTTCAGAGTTTAGGTTTTTAACTTCCCAATTGTGCCAGCATGCGCTCAGGGTTTAAATGCTTGCTGTGTGCAATAAGCAGACATTGGTTTTTTCGTATTACTAATCTGAAATGAGTAGAGTAAGTCTGCTATAAATTGAGTAGGTACTTTTGGTGCCAAAGCGGTCAATAGTGTTAATACACCATTAAAATAAACGACTCAAAGGACTTACTACACCATTAGCGCCTTGCTGAAGAACATGAGTATATATTTGAGTGGTTTTTACATCGGAATGTCCCAGTTGGGCCTGAACCGTCCGGATATCTGCGCCAGACTGCAGTAAGTGGGTAGCAAATGAGTGCCTTAAAGTATGAGGCGTGATTGCTTTCGTTAAACCCGACACCAATACCGCTTTTTTTACCGCTTTGCGAACGCAAGTAGGATGAAAATGATGTCTTCTTATCTCACCAGTTTCTGGGTCTGCGCTAAGTTTATGAGAGGGAAACAGGAACTGCCAAGCAAGCGATTTATTCGCTGAAGGGTATTTTTTAGCAAGTGCATGAGGCATCCAAACACCGGCGTATTGCTCATTCTGTATATCGAGCCTTAGATATTCATCAACCTGCGCGATTTGATTTCTAAGTAATGGAATTAGCTCCGTTGCCAAAGTAACGACTCGGTGTTTTTGGCCTTTACCATTCCAGACCCTTAAACACTTGTAATCGAAATCGATATCTTGCACGCGCAGTTGCACGGCTTCCATGCTCCTTAGGCCACTGCCATACATCAAGCCAGCAATAAGATAGTAACGTTTATCCAATCTTGACATAAGCAGCTTCACTTCATCGTGCGTCATAACAATGGGTAGTTTGGGTTGGCGTTTACTTCTGGCAAAATTCAAATTGAGAGACAGTTCATTCTTGATAATGTGCTTGTAAAGAAACGATATCGAGTTTAATGCAGTGGCTTGCGTGCGCGGTGACACATTTGCATTTAACGCCAAATGTTCAAGATATTGTTCAACTTCATTATCACCCATCGATGAAGGGTGACGTTTTCCATGAAAGTGAATAAATGCTGAAATCCATTTTAAATAAGTAGAGACAGTCCTTGGAGAATACTGCCTTAGCAACATGTACTCAGTGATGTGATTTAAGAGAGGAGACTTTGTTTTCATTATTTTCTATTTTTATGTATAAATATACAGTTATAGCAGCCTTTCCCCTATATTCAAGAAAACGACCCAATCGCGCGTTTGCATCCTAAAATCAAATAGCTTTATTTTATTGCAGCCATTGTCTGCGTCGGCTTTCACAAACTTGGTAATCATGGCAATATGGATAAAAACTAGCGGCAGCTCGGTAGAAAAACGCGCAATTTGCGCCTTATTAAATTGTTAGGCATCTAGGAAACATAAAGGATGAAAATAGAATTTCCTATTGTTGTTGAACATAAGAGTTTAACTCTTAAACTTTTCAATTACATGGATTACCCAAAAGACAAACCTGCAAGAAACGTAGAAGCATTTGATAAAAATGGTAATAGGGTTTGGACTATCGAGTCACTTGGTGGCAACCCGGGAACAGATTGCTATACAAGTATAAAATCAGTTAACGGACTAATTCATGCCTTTAACTTTCAATGTTACGACTGCGTTATTAATGAAAAAGATGGCTCCATAGTTTCAAGCAGTTTCACTAAATAGGATTTGATTGAAATGCCTAACAAAGCGCTAAACTCGCTCCCTTCGGTCGCTGGGACACAAACGCAGCGCGGCTTCGCCATTATAGCGCTGCATTTGTGCCTGTTAGCTTAAC
>NZ_BAAJLS010000008.1:0-165420 GCF_057539655.1 Alteromonas sp. 4NH20-0056
AAATGCTCATCGGATTTTCACATCTATAAAAGATCGGTCAACCGATCGCTAAAATATTTCTTAACTGATCGGCATTAGCCAAGAGGCTGCTTTTTTAATGTTGCTGACAGGTAAGTACTATGTACGTGCTATGGGTTAATCACCGTTTGGCCACCCATGTAAGGCACTAGCGCCTCTGGAATGGTTACACTTCCATCTTCCTGCTGATTATTTTCTAAAATCGCTACCAATGTTCTGCCGACTGCTAAACCCGAACCATTTAACGTGTGAAGTAATTCTGGTTTGTTCGATTCCGGATTACGAAAACGTGCTTGCATCCTACGTGCTTGGAAATCCAACATGTTTGAGCAAGATGAAATTTCACGATACGTATTTTGTGCAGGTAGCCATACCTCTAAATCGTACGTTTTACATGCACCAAAGCCCATGTCGCCAGTACACAGTAATACTTTGCGATAAGGAAGCTCTAGTTTCTGTAAAATAACTTCGGCGTGCCCTGTTAGCGCTTCTAATGCATCGAAACTATCTTCTGGCTGAACCAACTGAACAAGCTCTACTTTATCAAATTGGTGCTGACGAATCAGGCCACGAGTATCACGACCATAAGACCCTGCTTCTGAACGGAAGCACGGCGTATGAGCCGTCATTTTTACTGGCAATATTTTGGCGTCCAGAATTTCATCACGCGCCATATTGGTAAGCGGGACTTCAGCCGTAGGAATAAGAGATAGCCCTTGTCCTTCCTCTGTCGCTGGCTTGGTGTGAAACAAATCTTCGCCAAACTTTGGAAGTTGCCCTGTGCCGTACAGACTATCCGCATTCACCAAGTACGGTACGTACATTTCTTCGTACCCATGCTCACCAGTATGAACATCTAACATAAACTGTGCGATAGCACGGTTAAGCCGTGCAATACCGCCACGCATTACGACAAAGCGGCTACCAGTAAGCTTGCTAGCTGACGCGAAATCAAGACCATTGTTTAGACCTTCAGCAACCTCTACATGATCTTTCACATCGAAATCGAACGTTCGAGGTGTTCCCCAGCGAGAAATCTCGACATTATCGTCTTCGCTCTTACCGAAAGGAACCGATGCATCGGGTAGATTAGGTATGCCTTGAGAGAACACATTAATTTCGTCTAGAAGTACACTCAACTCAGCTTTCGCAGCGTCAAGTTCGTCACCTAGTTTGCCAACTTCAGCAAGCAATGGTGCGATATCTTCGCCTTGCGCTTTCGCTTTACCAATGGACTTACTTCGAACGTTACGCTCATTTTGTAGATCCTGTGTTCTGGATTGCAGTGTTTTTCTTTTTTCCTCAAGGGAGTTGAACGTCGCAACATCCAAGTCGAAACCTCGGGCTGCTAAACGTTCAGCAGTTTGTTCTATGTCTCCGCGCAAACACTTTGGATCTAACATGTGTTTCTCATTATCCTTTCATTAATTCTATTGCCAGCCATGCTGCTAATAAGCATGCGCCGACATTCAAAAATACATTCGCTAATGCTTTGTGCCATAAGCCGTTCTCGAGCAACGTTAACGTTTCAATCGAAAACGTTGAAAACGTAGTAAACGCTCCAAGAAGCCCAACTCCCAATAACGCTCTGTAAGGCGAATCGGAAATATCATGACGCTCAATCAGGCCATAAAGGCATGCTAACGCGAATGAACCTACAATGTTCACCGTTAGTGTACCAAATGGCATGTTTTTTCCAAACAAGGAATCTATCGTAGTTGTACAAAAATATCGCAAGCATGCACCAATTGCTCCGCCAAGCGCAATATAACAGTACAGCAACACACCATTTGCCATATTAGGGCCTCTTATCTTTACTGTTTGCATTTAGCTCGTCGAGAAAATCTCGCTTAGCTTTCAGCGCTTTTTCAAGGCCTCGATTGTTGGGTTCGTACAATCGTGTGCCTTCTAATCCTTTTGGAAAATAGACTTCCCCAGCAGCAAACGCATGGGCTTCGTTGTGTGCATAACGATACCCCTCGCCATGACCAAGGTCTTTTAGTAACGACGTGGGCGCGTTTCGTAGGTGGCTAGGTACCGGTGCGTCTGATGTTTTCTTAGCTAAGGCTTTGGCATCACTAAATGCCATATAAACCGCATTGCTCTTGGCGGCCAACGCACAATAAACGGTTGCTTGCGCGATGGCACGCTCACCTTCTGCAGGTCCGACACGGTGAAACGTGTCCCATGCATTGAGGCACAATTGCATTGCTCTTGGATCAGCGTTTCCGATGTCTTCTGACGCTATTGCTAGTAAACGCCGGCCTACGTAGAGGGCATCGCCGCCTCCCTGAAGGATCCGCGCATACCAATATAACGCAGCATCAGGATCAGACCCCCTCACCGACTTATGAAAGGCAGAAATTAAATCGTAAAAAGTATCGCCCTTATTGTCATAGCTAGCAACTTTTTCACCCACCGCTTGCTCTACGTCGCGAAGGGAAATCGATGTGGTAGCGGTAAAATCGGCTGATAGCTCTAAATAAGTGAGCACTCGTCGTCCGTCACCTGACGATAGCCCAATGAGCGCAGCTTTCGCATCATCGTCTATCGTTAATGTTTGATTACCTAATCCTTTTTCTATATCGCTCAGCGCTCTATCAATTAAAGACGCAAGCGCGCTGTCAGACAAAGGCTTCAACACATATACGCGCGTTCGGGACAGCAATGCGTTGTTTAGTTCAAACGATGGGTTCTCTGTTGTCGCGCCGATAAACGTTACAACACCTGATTCAACAAAAGGTAAAAATGCATCTTGCTGACTTTTATTAAAGCGATGGACTTCATCAACAAACAGTAAGGTTCGTTGATTATATCGCTTGTTTTCTTCTGCCTTTTCCATCGCGGCGCGTATTTCTTTTACGCCAGAGGTCACTGCAGAAAGCTTGATAACTTCGGCGTTTGTATATTGCGCAATTAGCTCGGCAAGTGTGGTTTTGCCCGTGCCTGGTGGCCCCCATAAAATCATTGAATGGCAATGACCAGCTTCTAACATCTTACGCAGCGGTTTACCCGCTGCGAACAAATGCTCTTGGCCTGCGTATTCATCAATTGAAACAGGACGTAATCGAGCAGCAAGTGGCGCAAAGCGGTCTACAGACATAGAGATTAACGCTGATCGTCTACAATGAAAGTGTCAGGAATGTTTGGCATAAAGGTCATGTCATCAATATCGAAAACCGTGTCGATATCGTTGAAGGTTAATTGGCTGACTTGTTGTTGCGCATCAAGCATCGTCAACGATGTTAACAGCCCTACTTCATTGAAAGACAGCGTTAGTGATTGAATATTGCCTTCATTCATAACGGGTCTAATGAGAAACGTGGCATCAGTATCACTGATGGCTTCTATCATGAAATCACTCCAAGTAGTGTCATCTTCAGACGTGAGCAGAACTATTGGATTATTTTGAATCGCCTGCGACTGACTTATTACAGTCACTTGTTCGACAAAGCTGTCGATATTCCACACCGTGCTTCCATCAGCAACCAGTAATGTTTCATCAGGGAAGGTTGTCTCCCAGCGCAGTTTATTCGGTCTGGCCATGGTCAATGTTCCCATAGCTTCGTGCACAACATCGCCTTCGGCATCTAACACCCGTTGACTGAACATGGCCTTATACTGCTCCATTTTTTCAAGGTGCATTTTGAGCGATGCCGCAGCAAGCGTATCCTTGCCCACCACGTTGTCAGGGGCAGACTGTTGAGCCAAGTTATCTGGGACGTTATTTTCTGTATTCGCATTCGTGTCGGCCAACGCGACAGACGAAAAACCAAGCGTTAGACATGCACTGACTGTAACCAACAATTTTGTAATCATACTACTAATCCTTTGAAGCTGGCGGGGCAAGTACTTCACGGTTTCCGTTGTGCCCCTGTGCACTTACGACGCCACTGGCTTCCATTTGTTCAACTAATCTTGCAGCACGATTGTAACCAATTCTAAATTTGCGCTGAACACTGGATACACTTGCGCGTCGTGTTTCAGTAACGAACGCAACCGCTTCATCGTAAAACGCATCATACTCTTGATCTTCTCCTTCAGGTTGTTCACCTGGTAGCAGTACTTCTGCAGAGGCTTCACCGTTTAAGATTTCATCGATGTATTCGGGCTCTCCACGTTTTTGCCAATCAGCGACAACGGCATGTACTTCGTGGTCGTCAACGAATGCGCCGTGAACACGGGTAGGAACAGGGCTGCCTGGAGGAAGGTAAAGCATATCGCCCATGCCTAGCAGCGCTTCAGCACCTTGTTGGTCTAAGATAGTACGAGAGTCAATTTTACTTGAAACTTGAAACGCAATTCGGGTAGGGATATTGGCTTTAATAAGACCGGTTATAACGTCTACCGATGGACGCTGTGTTGCAAGAATTAAATGGATACCTGCAGCACGCGCCTTTTGTGCGATACGGGCGATGAGCTCTTCAACTTTCTTGCCCACAATCATCATCATGTCAGCAAACTCATCGACTACCACAACAATAGCCGGCAACTTTTCCAGATCGGGCGCTTGAGCGTCCATACTTTCTTCGCTCTTCCACAGTGGATCTTTTATTGGCGTGCCGTTGGCGATGGCTTCCGCGACCTTTGCGTTGTAACCCTTAAGGTTCCGCACACCCAAAGCACTCATTAGACGATAACGACGTTCCATCTCACCGACACACCAACGTAATGCGTTGGCAGCTTCCTTCATATCGGTCACGACCTCTGCGAGCAAGTGCGGAATACCTTCGTATACCGACAACTCTAACATTTTGGGGTCGATCATAATCATTCGTACATCTTCTGGCGTGCTTTTGTATAGCAAGCTTAGGATCATCACGTTTACACCAACGGACTTACCCGAGCCTGTCGTACCCGCAACCAATAAATGTGGCATTTTGGCAAGATCAACAATAACTGGCTTACCTGAAATGTCGGCACCTAGTACCATGGTTAACGGCGAGTTATGTGATTGGAATGCATCACAAGAAATAACTTCACTTAACCGCACCATTTCGCGTTTTTTATTTGGTAGTTCAAGTCCAATCACAGACTTTCCAGGTATGACTTCTACGACACGAACTGAAATTGCCGACATGGCGCGAGCAAGGTCTTTAGACAATCCAGTGATTTTGCTCACTTTCACGCCTGGTGCTAAATCTAGCTCGAAACGTGTGATCACCGGCCCTGGATACACACCCACAACAACCGCTTCAATATTAAAATCGGCAAGCTTTTCTTCCACTAAACGAGAAATAGCGTCTATTTCTTCTTGAGTAAGCGGGTTTTCGTGTTTATCAGCGCGCTCTAGTAGGTCGAACGATGGCATAGGCGTTAACGCTTCAGCCCCCTGCCCTGCTCTCGATTTAACCGGTTTTGCGCCCATAACAACCGGTGTAAATGGCTTAACTTCAGCTTGGCTCGTGGTTGATGATGCCTCGCTATTCATACTGGGTTCGGTATTATACGACGACCTATCTTCGTGTTGGTTATCAGCGTTTGGTGCCGTGTTATTCTCGTCCAACGCATAAGGCATATCGTCTTTATCAGCAAAGTTATCGCCAAATAGACCGTCATCATCTAAGTTAATTACCGGTTCTTTCTGTTCTTTACTTCTACTATCATCAGTGGCAACACTTTCGACCGGCTTTTCAGTGCTTATTTTATTTTTAACTGCTGCACGCATCGCTGCTAGCGAGAATGCGCTGGCGCTTTTTGTTGTATTATCTTCTTCCAGACTACTTATTTCTTCACCCGCTTCATTACGGCGCGAGATAATCGGTGTCTCATCATCCTCTTCTAAGGGGCTTGAAAAGTACTTATCTGAGGTAGGTGCTATGTCGGCAGGTGTGTCGTTTTGATAATCAGAAGCCACTGGTTCAGCGCGCATACTGGTTATATCAAGTTCGCTACTCGTTGCCTTCTGAGCTCGCTGAGGCAGCGCTAGCGTCGGCATTTCAAATGTCAAAAGCCGCTGTGGTAATGTTATCGTTTTATGTCCCACCCAGAGCGAGCCGGCTCCAACCCAATCAATAATTGAAAGCCAGCTTACGCCTGTTAGTAGTGTGAAACCGGTACAAAAGAAGCACAACAGAAGTAAAATAGTGCCAGGTATATTGAAATACGGTACAAGCGCAGAACTAATTACATCGCCTAAAAAGCCGCCGGCTGAAAAATTATATATATCGTTAAAATTCAAACTCAATATGCCGGCGCCTCCTAACGTGATAAGTAAACCTCCAATAATTCGAAGGCCAATCGTTAGGTAGTCAAACTCATCCAGTTCTTTGATGTGTTGAAATAAGAACCAGCCTAAAAAAGCCGCACAAAATGGCAGCAGGTAGGCGATGAAGCCAAATGAGAAAAGCAGTAAATCGGCAACCCACGCGCCCGTCGCCCCTACCCAATTATGCACATCAAGCTGCAAGCCGGCCTGGCTCCAGCCCGGATCGCCCGGATGAAATGATACCAATGCCAGCAATAAGAAAAAGGCGAAAACGCAAGCTACTATCATGCCTGCTTCCCACGCTCGCTGGATTCCTGTTAGTCGTGCCATAACCCTAAATCACTTATAAAATTCGTTGCTGAAAACGTAACGTTGAGCTTTGTATTCATGGTTGCTTTTTCTAAAGGCTCAATCTTGTTAACTAACATGTCAATATTGTGCTGTGCGATAAATTTTTATCCAACTTATTATCAATAAGTCGTTGAAAATTCGAACAATAGAATAGCTAGTACCGCACAAGTAAAGATACTGTGTTTTTCCACAGCGTACCACAGTTTACTATACCTAAACCATTCTTTCGTTACTTCATATTAATCCTGAGTGACGTCGTGCTTTTGACCTCTTCCATCACAACATAAGTACGAGATTCACTTACGCCTGGAAGGCGGAGTAATGTGTCACCAAGTAACCGACGATAACTCGACATGTCTGCAACACGGGCCTTAAGTAAAAAATCAAAATCACCTGAAACAAGATGACATTCTAAAATATCGTCATGTTGTCTCACCGCAGCAGAAAATTCTTCAAAGATATCGACCGAGGTCTTGGTTAATGTAATTTCGACAAACACCAACATTGCGGCACCTAGCTTTTCAGGATCGACTACCGCATGGTAGCCTTTAATGTAACCCTGCCCCTCTAGACGCTTTACTCTCTCTAGGCATGGGCTTGCACTTAGCCCTACTTCTTTTGCCAATTCAACATTTGAAATACGCCCGTTTTTTTGCAGGTGATAAAGGATATTCCTGTCTATTCGGTCAAGGTGCTTTGGCGTTTTCACTAACATATAAAATTCCGCATCAAAATTGTATTAAAAAATTATATACCAAGAAACTCAATAATTCAGCACATAGTTCTTTTTCGATTCACGTATACTGCGCGCAATTAATTACCGCGCTATCCGCAGTGGGTATCGCTTTAAATGAGGAAATGACATGTTAGTCGGTGTACCAAAAGAAATAAAAAACCATGAGTATCGTGTAGGTCTTACGCCCGCTGCAGTAAAAGAATTTGTGAACAATGGCCACAGCGTAGTAGTTGAAAGTAACGCAGGTACTGCTATTGGTTTTACTGACGAAATGTATATAGAAGCTGGGGCTTCTATTGCTTCATCTGCTGAAAAAGTATTTGCCGATGCAGAAATGATCGTGAAGGTAAAAGAACCTCAGCCTAACGAATGTAAAATGCTGAGGAAAGGGCAAACGCTTTACACCTACTTACACCTTGCCCCTGACCCCCTGCAAACCAAGTTACTAGTAGAATCTGGTGCAACATGCATTGCTTATGAAACAGTGACAGACGACAGAGGCGGTTTGCCTTTGCTTGCGCCAATGAGTGAAGTTGCTGGCCGTATGTCAGTGCAAGCGGGTGCGCATTATCTTGAAAAAGCGCACGGCGGCAGTGGTACGCTATTAGGCGGCGTACCGGGCGTTGCACCGGGCAAAGTGCTTATTATCGGTGGTGGTGTAGTTGGTATTAATGCGGCCAAAATGGCATTAGGGCTAGGCGCAGATGTGACTATCCTAGACCGCTCATTACCGCGCTTACGCCAGATTGACGACATTTTTGCTGGCCAAGTAAAAACGGTGTATTCAACGGTTGATGCTATTGAACATTATTCTTCAAAGGCCGATCTTGTTGTTGGTGCTGTGCTTATTCCAGGTGCCGCTGCACCTAAGCTATTAACCAGAGAACAAATTGCGGCGATGAAACCAGGTTCGGTACTGGTCGATGTTGCAATCGACCAAGGCGGGTGCTTTGAAACGTCAAAAGCCACTACACATCAAGACCCTGTCTATATAATCGATGATGTTGTTCATTACTGTGTGGCTAACATGCCTGGTGGTGTGGCAAGAACTTCTACAATGGCCCTGAACAACGCGACACTGCCTTTCGGCTTAGCTTTGGCAAACAAAGGCCCCGTTAATGCAATGCTACAAGACAAACACCTACTGAATGGACTCAACGTACACGAAGGTAAGGTAACATATAGAGCTGTTGTCGATGCGCTAGGTGAGTCGTTGAATCTGACGTATACACCTGCAGAAGAAGCGCTAAAAGGCGCATAACATCGTTTCGATAACCGAATTGATATAAAAAAGCCCAGCAAATGCTGGGTTTTTCGAATTACCTGCGTTCAAGTAACTGTCACTGTATTTCGCTATTTACGCTATTGAGCACCGCGACAGGATCTTCGGCTTTAGTAATCGGTCTACCCATCACAAGATAGCTTACTCCACTCTTCATCGCTTGTGTTGGTGTCATCACACGCTTCTGATCGCCGGCATCACTCCCAACCGGGCGAATACCTGGTGTAACCAACAAGAATTCAGGTGCAAAAGATGAACGTAGCACTTCTGCTTCTTGCGCTGAACAAACGATGCCGTCTAGTCCCGCTTTTTGTGTTAACCCTGCTAAGCGAAGCACTTGCTGCTCTGGCGTTACGCCATCAATGACGTCACTCAATTGTGCGTCGTCCATGCTGGTTAGGACAGTAACAGCAATAAGTTTCGTTGAAGGATGTGCACTCGATGCAATTGCTTCTTTTGCCGCTTTCATCATAGGCACGCCGCCTGATGCATGAACATTTACCATCCATACGCCTAATTCAGCAGCCGCCTTGCACGCTTTGGCAACCGTGTTCGGGATATCATGAAACTTAAGGTCTAAAAATACATCAAACCCTTTCGCAACAAGTATTTTTACGAACTCTGGGCCGAACAGTGTGAACATTTCCTTACCCACTTTAAGCTTACACAGTGAGGGGGATAACTGTTCTACAAACGCTAATGCGTTCTCTTTATTGTCGTAATCTAACGCAACAATAACCTGTGACTCTTGCATAACTGTTTTATTCTCCGTCTAAGCCTTTTATGGGTTTTACTACGCCCCACTTTTTACATGATGGACACAGCCAATAAAGCTTCCGGCCTGAAAAACCGCAACTGTGGCAGCGATACTTGGGGCGCTGCATCATTTGCTTTTCAACTAATTCTTCAAGTAATTGTAAACTTTCCGCCGAGTGTCTGTCGTGTAATTGATCGATATAAAGCCCCATGAGCGTTTTAAACCCACGCATTGTAGGACGCTTTCTAAGTTGGGCAAGTAAATAGTCTGCGGCCTGATGCACCTCACCTTTTTTGACGAGCACATCAACCATCGCAAGATATGAGGTAGCACACTCCTGCCAGTGTGCCTCTAACGTTTTTTCAAAACTATCCCAATCACCAGTCTCTTCCGCTATCTTCTCTAGGCTGGGTACCGCTTCGCTAAACCAATTAATATCACGCTCTGCTACTTGCACAAAATAGGCAACCGCGTCGTGAAAGCGCTCTTGCTCTAACGCAATATCGCCGAGCATTAACCATGGACGAACGGCATGTTCATCTGCATTTACCGCTTTTTGTAACAAGTTTAATGCATCGCCTTGGCGCTCGTGTTTTAGCTCTAGGGTCGCTTGTTCGCAGTAAAAGTGAGCTAGTCGCGCACTAACGTCATCGTTATCGCCATGACATTTTACCATACGCTCTGCAAGCTCTATGGCTCTCTCCCACTCTTTAGTGGTTTGATAAATACTAAAAAGTTGTTGTTGAGCGACTAAATAATGCTTTTCACTATTGAGAAGTTGTAAGAACGCATTTTCCGCGCGTTCTAAAAATCCGGCGTGTGTATAGTCGTGTCCAAGTTCGCGTAGCGCGTTTTCTCGTTGACTGGGTTGAAGTTCTTCGCGGCTAACGAGGTTTTGATGAACTTTGATTGCACGGTCTATTTCGCCACGGTGTCTAAAAAAACTCCCCATCGCGATGTGTGTTTCAACCGTATCGCTATTTACATTTATCATTTTGATAAGCGTATCAACCGCTTTATCAGGTTGATCAGAAAGAAGAAAATTAAGCCCTTTATAATAATGCTTTGCAAGAATGCTTGACTGCTTACGCTGGGCCTGTCGAACGCTGTTACGCCCCATTATCCAGCCATAGCCGGCTGCAACGGGCAAAAGTAGGAACAACAGTTCGAGCATAGTATCAGTCTTTTTGTATGCGGTTGATTTTCGCGTTAGCAGCGAGTAGTTGAACGCGTAAACGCAGCCATGTTGCAAGCATAATGAGTACGCCTAACGTAATGCCAATAAACAAACAAATCGCGATTAACGTCGCAACGCTAACGTTTGCTTGTGCAATGAGGTAATTTACCGTTACTTGTGATTCGTTTTGAGAACCTATCACGAACGCGAGTCCGAGAACGGATAGAACAAACAAAAACGTGAGGATCCCTTTCAATATCAAGCCCTATAAATAAATGATAGTAGAAGAATAACAAAATGCGGAACTAGATTACACCAAAAGAAAAAGGAATCGGTGTTGATTGTTACCCTTGAGCCTGTGCCTCACTGTCATTAAGGTCAGCCTTTGCAATAACATTTGCCAATACTAAGTCATGGTGAAGAGACGACATATTAGTCACGAAAATACAGTGGCTGTAGCCGGCCTGCATCACTTCAAGCTTGTCATACATTGTTTTGTCTATTTTTGAAAGTTGTGCCAATCGCTTTTTCGTCAATGGCGTCACCGCACCATGGCATCGGACTATCGACACATCAGTGGCGCTAACCTGTATCTTTTCGCTCTCTAGTTGTTGCTTTATCTGTAGCCTAAGTTTTGAATATAAAAAGTCTTTTTCTTTTATATATACTAAGCGATTGTCGCTTTTTCTCACGCAGTGAACAACAAGACTTCTCGCGAGATCTCCCTTAAACATTGATTCAAGCATTTGAGACTTTGGCTTCGCCTCTGCCTTGTCGGCAAAAAAACCATGCAATGGAATTATATTTTGTGTCCTGGAAAAAGGATAGAGATCATCGGACGCTTCGCTCTGGTAGACCGTTTTTAATCTATCCAAAATATGTCGATTCATGACACACAATACCGACAGCGAAGGCATATGCCTAACAGCGAGCTCCCAAATAAACCGGTGTGTAGCGCGCTGCATCCGAGCAATATCCCGAAGTTTGAAATAGGCAGAATTTTCCTCAACCATGGCGTTAACGTTTACACCATTATTGGCTTTTTTGTTAACAAGCAGCGCCAGCCTTACTACGCCTGTTTCTGGTACATAGTTCACTACGCGATAACGTTCCCCTTTAACTTTTAACTCGGGTATGGTCACACGCAACTCATCTTGTAGCGCAACATTAGGCGCAACAATTAAACGCATTCCACTGGCCGACAAATCGGCAACGCGCGCTTCTATGGATGATAGCATCCCCAACTTTATTGTGGCAGGTTTGTCTAATACATAGCGAGTTTCACTGCGCCTATCAAGGTCTTCCTCCATCACGTAATCTATACGCCAATTTTTTCCGCTCGCCCGCAATGTTTTGGACAGCGGCTTAAACTCACACTTCCCTGCCAACGTTAAATTAGTGAGATAAGACGACACATCTCGGCAGTATACAACATGACTGATTGAGGCTAGGTCTTCAAAATTTTTGCTATCGATATCGTGTATTGCGAACGCTTTTTCTTTATCAGATGTAGAAATCATATCGAGTCGGCATTGCGTGCACGTAAAGTTACCGTTTTTGACAAGAAGGTAAATAATTGCACTCAGTTGACCTAACGCAATAAGTTGCCGATGCGTCGCGGTAATAGGCACTTCACCACTCTTTGTTTTTATAGTGCCACTGAACACATACGCTTCGTTAAATTTAAGAAGCTCTTGCGATAATAGTTCAAACAATGGCTTGTCTTGCAGGCTCGCAATAACCTTGTCAGTATTATTATGCTCGACGTTTGCTTTGGTGAACAACGCAATGTGAGGAATAAGACTTTTACCTTTAGGCTTTAAGAAGACAGGTAGCCAAGGGCTATTTTCTAATATCCTATCGCGCTCTAGGTCTTGCATCGCGCGTTCGATTTCCAAGTCACGTTGTAGAGGCTGCTTATATGCCGTTGCATCAATATAGCGCTTAATGGCAGCCGACAACGCAGGGTCAATATCACTCGGCATCGTAAAAACACTTTCGTATTTTCCAAGGTGTTTATTGTATTTAATACTATCGAGTTCTAGCGTTATCTCGGTAGGTTGTTTAGTTAGGCCTTTTACTTCAGGCAGTGTAAACGTTAGCACGTCCCCAGTACTCGCATTAGGCGGTCGCTTTGTCTCTAAAGCAAACGCGCCATACGACATAGAGCTAATAGTACAACTTCGCCCTTTTTCAAAATCTACCGATGACAAAGAAAAGTTGGGCCTGACCGCGATATCACTTCCAAAATCGATATCTGAAAACGATTGGCTTTCAACTTTAAAGGCATCAACAATTTTTTTAAATTGCTCTTTCTTTATTTGTGTCTGATAAAAATCAGAATTCATTACCGATTCGAACACACCTACGGTGTAACGGTCTTGATAAAGCGAGGTTTCACTTTTAAGAATGGTAGCGCCAACCTTATCAAGGCGCATCTGCACACCAAAGTGCTTAAACTTCATTACGGGGAATTGAGCAAATGCTGAATTATCTGCAGGCGCGTCTGTGAGAGAAGTAAGTCGAACGACCTCTTCTTTTACGACTTTTCTCACGCTACTAGGTAATCGACTCGAAAACTTATTAATCCCTTCAAGCAGTCTATTTTGCTGTTCGTAAGGAATTAAAGCGCGAATAAGTGGCTGATACTGCTTTATTATTAATTCTTCTTCACCAGCGGCCATTGGTTAACCATATACCAATACTTATCTAACTCACTGATTACTATAAGCCGCAATTGTTCACTTGGTCAACAATTTACGACTGAAAGCGCAGTTTAACCTTCTAGCAGCAATAAAAAAGCCGCAACAAGTGCGGCTTTTTCAAATTATGCTATTGAAGCATCGACACGTTCTCGAAGCTCTTTTCCTGGCTTAAAGTGCGGGACGTACTTTCCGTCCAACTCAACCGTCTCACCCGTTTTAGGGTTACGACCAACGCGCGGGGCGCGATAGTGTAATGAGAAACTGCCAAACCCTCGAATTTCTATGCGCTCGCCCTTTTGTAGGGTTTGTGCCATTTGCTCGAGCAGCTCCTTAATCGCGAGTTCAAGTTCTTTCGCAGGAATGTGACGCGCTTGGTCCGCGAGCCGTTCAATTAATTCAGACTTGGTCATTCTAACCTCGATCTCAGTAATATTGTTCAAACAGCTATCGCGAACTGGGTGCACATTACATGCACCCTACAAAGAACATTACTCGCCTTTAGCGGCTTTGAATGCTTCTGCCATCGCGTTAGCAAAACCAGCGTCTTCTTGCTGGTTAACTTTTTCGATTGCATCTTTCTCGTCAGCCTGATCTTTCGCTTTAACAGATAGGTTAACTGTGCGGTTTTTACGGTCTACGCCCATAAATTTCGCTTCAATGCTATCACCAACGTTAGCGGCTTCAGTTGCGTCTTCAATACGGTCAACAGACAAGTCTGCAACACGAATGTAACCGTCAACTTCTTCAGATAGGTTAACTGTAACGCCTTTAGCGTCAACAGCAGTAACCGTACCTACAACGATAGCACCTTTCTTGTTATCTGTCAGATACTTGTTGAACGGGTCTTCTTCGATCTGCTTAACGCCTAGTGAGATACGCTCACGCTCTGGGTCGACTTGTAGTACAACTGCAGAGATTTCGTCGCCTTTCTTGTAGTCACGAACTGCATCTTCACCAGATTTATTCCAGCTGATGTCAGATAAGTGAACAAGACCGTCGATTCCACCGTCAAGGCCGATAAAGATACCGAAGTCAGTGATTGACTTGATCTTACCAGACACTTTGTCACCTTTTTCGTGTGACTTAGCGAAAGTTTCCCAAGGGTTATCGATGCACTGCTTAAGACCTAGAGAAATACGACGACGCTCTTCGTCGATTTCAAGAACCATAACGTCTACCGTGTCACCTAGGTTAACAACCTTAGATGGGTGGATGTTCTTGTTAGTCCAATCCATTTCAGAAACGTGAACAAGACCTTCAACGCCGTCTTCGATTTCAACGAAGCAACCGTAATCAGTAAGGTTCGTAACCTGACCAGAAATTCTTGTGCCTTCTGGGTAACGAGAAGCAATTTCTTGCCAAGGATCGTTGCCCATTTGCTTCATACCAAGAGAAACACGTTGCTTGTCTTTGTCGAACTTAAGTACTTTAACGTTAATCTCGTCACCTACGTTCACGATTTCACTTGGGTGCTTAACGCGCTTCCAAGCCATGTCAGTGATGTGTAGTAGACCGTCTACGCCGCCAAGGTCAACGAATGCACCGTAATCAGTTAGGTTCTTAACGATACCTTTGATTTCGTGGCCTTCTTCAAGGTTAGCAAGAAGTGATTCACGTTCTGCGCTGCTTTCTGCCTCGATAACTGCACGACGAGAAACAACAACGTTGTTACGCTTAGCATCTAGCTTGATTACTTTGAATTCAAGCTCTTTGCCTTCAAGGTGAGTAGTATCACGAACTGGACGTACGTCAACTAGTGAACCAGGAAGGAACGCGCGTACACTGTTAACTTCAACAGTGAAACCGCCTTTAACTTTACCGTTGATGATACCTTTAATAGTAACTTTATCATCATACGCTTTTTCCAGCTCAACCCACGCTTCGTGACGCTTCGCTTTTTCGCGAGAAAGGATTGTCTCACCGAAACCATCTTCAACGGCGTCTAGCGCTACGTCTACTTCGTCACCGATTGCGATTTCAAGTTCGCCTTCAGCATTTTTAAATTGGTCAGCTGGGATAGCACTTTCTGATTTCAAGCCTGCGTCAACAAGAACGATGTCTTTGTCGATAGAAACAACAGTACCTTTTACAATCGAACCAGGGCGTGTTTCTAGTTCCTGTAAGCTTTCTTCAAAAAGTTGTGCAAAATTTTCAGTCATAAGGTTCAAATAAACTTTTAAGTTGATATCCACGCTTCAAATCCGGATAACGTGGGGTTATTAGTAAAAGCCGCCACTCCCTGTGGTAGCACTGCTCTGAATACCCTCTACGCTTATAAGCGTGACGAGATAATATTCATCGCTTTTTCAAAGACTTGGTCAATATCCAAGTCCGTCGAATCAATCACTATTGCATCTTGAGCCGGTACTAATGGAGCAACTGAACGTTGAGTATCACGTTCATCTCTCGCTTTGATATCGGTCAAAAGGCGCGCAATATTAACATCCATACCTTTTGCTTTCAACTGGCTATAGCGGCGTTCTGCTCTTGCCTCTGCGCTAGCGGTGAGGAAAAGTTTTACAGGCGCGTCTGGAAAGACGACCGTTCCCATATCTCTCCCGTCAGCAACTAAGCCCGGAAGTTGCTGAAACGCACGCTGGCGACGCAATAAGGCTTCACGAACACGAGGTAATGCTGCGACTTTAGATGCTACGCTTCCAACGTCTTCTGTACGAATATCGTCGGTGACATCTTCGCCTTCTAAAATTATTCGTGTCGTTTCT
The DNA here is from genome assembly GCF_057539655.1 of Alteromonas sp. 4NH20-0056. Taxonomy (NCBI): domain Bacteria; kingdom Pseudomonadati; phylum Pseudomonadota; class Gammaproteobacteria; order Alteromonadales; family Alteromonadaceae; genus Alteromonas; species Alteromonas sp. 4NH20-0056. The sequence continues at coordinate 15,958 of NZ_BAAJLS010000008.1, forward strand.
TCGTTTGTCTCAAAACTGACATCAAGGCCAGTTGCGAGCGGAACAACACATTCTTCATCATCACACGGAAGATCATGGTGAAGCGTGGCTACTGCTAGTACGCGGTAAATTGCACCGCTATCTAAAAAGTGCCACCCTAGCTTTTTTGCCAAAAGGCTACTTAACGTACCTTTACCTGCACCACTAGGACCGTCAACCGTGACTACGGGTGTGGAATGCATACCTGCTCCAAAATTATTTACTATAAAAAACGCGCGCAATTATACGCGTTACGGCTAGATAAGCAATGCCGTAAAATGAACCTCTAGTGTAACAAAATATAGAAACAGCGATGATAGGAAACGCACAGCGTATGCTGTGCGTTTACGTGCTTAACGGTACAATGAAGCGAACCGGGTAAAATAGTCAGGAAAGGTTTTTCGCGTACACCCCGGATCATTTATCGTCACTGGGGTATCGCTTAGTGCCACAAGAGAAAAACACATTGCGATGCGGTGATCATTATAAGTATCAATCTGTGCATGCTTAATAGTACTAGGAGGTGACACCTTGATGTAATCATGCCCCTCTTCAACCTCAGCGCCAACTTTTCGAAGCTCTGTCGCCATCGCATTTAAACGGTCAGTTTCTTTTACTCGCCAATTATAAATGTTTGTCATGGTTGTCGTGCCTTCGGCAAACAAGGCAGTGGTCGCTATAGTCATCGCAGCATCAGGTATATGGTTCATGTCCATGTCGATACCTTTTAACGGTGCCCCTGTTACCTCGACGTATTCGTCATTCCATGTGATAGTCGCTCCCATGGCTTCTAATACATCAGCAAAACGGATATCACCCTGGATGCTGTTTCTGCCAATACCGGTAACACGTACTGTGCCGCCTTTAATGGCTCCCGCCGCCAAGAAATATGATGCAGACGACGCATCGCCTTCAACCATAAACTTCCCAGGTGACACGTACTTTGCATCACCCGAAATAGTAAACGTTTGATAGTTATCATTACTTACGGTTACGCCAAACTTTGCCATCGTATCGAGGGTAATATCGATGTAAGGTTTCGACACCAATTCGCCTTTAATACGGATGACTACGTCTCCAGTGAACAAGGGCGCTGCCATAAGTAATGCTGTCAGGAATTGACTAGAAACACTGCCATCAACAGACATTTCTGTGCCATTCAATATCGAGCCTTTGATTTGTATCGGAGGAAAACCATCGTTCTTCAAATAGGTAATATCAGCATTGGCTTCGCGCAATGCATCAACAAGGTCGCCTATCGGGCGCTCTTCCATACGAGGTTCACCTGTAAGTACAGTATCGACCTCACTCGCTGCTAATGCTGCGCACAGAGGACGCATCGCCGTTCCTGCATTTCCCAAGAAAAGCTCAACGGGCTCAGCTACGCTGAACGCGCCATTATTTCCTTGCACAACACACCGCGTTTTATCGTCACTTAACTGATAAGCCACGCCAAGTTTCGTGAGCGCATTAAGCATATGAGAAATATCATCGCTATCTAGCAAATTAGTAAGTTCTGTTTCACCCTCTGCTAGTGCAGCAAGAAGGAGTGCACGGTTAGATAAACTCTTTGAACCTGGCACGTTGACTTCGCCAGATACTTTCTCAATCGGTTCTAGTGTTAACTGCTCCATGTGATTACCCATTTACTCGTTCAAATTCTCGCATAAACTCTACTAACGCCATTACGCCCTCTACCGGCATCGCGTTATAGATACTTGCTCGCATGCCACCGACAGAGCGATGCCCTTTCAGTGCGAGTAACCCAGCAGCTTGAGACTGCTCTAAAAACAGGCCATCAAGGTTGGGGTTTGCGAGATGAAATGGAACATTCATTTTAGAACGATTACTTGGATGTACTTGGCTGGAATAGAAGTCTGAATTATCGATAGCGGCATACAACAACGACGCTTTTTCAGCGTTACGCTTTGCCATCGCTTCAACCCCACCAATATCTTTTAACCACTCGAACACTAAACCTGCGAGATACCACGAGAACGTTGGCGGCGTGTTGTACATCGAGTCAGATTTAGCGGCAAGCGCATAATCGAAAATAGACGGTGTCTCGGTGCGAGCGTGACCCACTAAATCGTCTCGTACGATTACAACCGATAAACCACTAGGGCCAATGTTTTTTTGCGCACCAGCATAAATAACACCATGCTTGGCAACATCAAGCGGTTGCGACAATATCGTTGATGACATGTCCGATACGAGAGGTACCTTTCCAGACTCAGGTAACCAGTCAAATGCAATGCCATCTACGGTCTCATTTGGACAGAAATGATAATACGCCGCAGATTGGTCAATAGATGAGATTGAAGGCGGCTCAACGAACTGCATCCCGTCTTTTTCACATACCTCTCCCACTACCACAGCGTTATTGTATTTATTTGCTTCTGTAACCGCACCTTCTGACCAAGATCCGCTCACAAGGTGTAAGCTTTTATCGTCTTTCGATGAAAGGTTAAGAGGTACAGCGGCAAACTGACCTCGTCCACCACCATGAGTAAACAAAACGTGGTAGTTATCTGGGATTGATAATAGGTCGCGTAGATCCTGCTCTGCTTTCGCAGCAATTTCGATAAAATCTTTTCCACGATGACTCACTTCCATCACGGAGCAGCCTAAGTCGCGCCAATTTGTAAACTCGCCCTGTGCTTTAAGCATAACTTCTTTTGGAAGCATAGCTGGGCCGGCACTAAAGTTAAAAACCTCTTTCATTGCGTTTTTCAACACCTGTAAAAAGTAACAAGCGGCATAAGCCGCTTGTTAGAAAGAACACTGATAACGCGCAGTAACACTCGTTAAAGCGCGATATCCCTACTCTTCTGTCGCTGAATCTTCACCGTCTTGTGCGGTGTTTTCTTCAAGCTCTACGGCCTCGTCAGATAAAATGGGATTTCCATCTTCATCTAACTCTGGCACGTCAACTACTTCGTCGATACGTTGCAGGCCAACAACATGTTCACCTTCAACAGTACGAATTAGTCTTACGCCTTGAGTATTTCGGCCAACTACCGAGACTTCACTCACACGCGTTCTTACTAACGTACCTTGGTCACTGATAAGCATGATTTCATTAGTATCATCTACTTGTACAGCACCAACGACTTTACCGTTACGCTCAGATACCTTGATTGAAACAACACCTTGTGTTGCGCGGCTCTTAGCGGGGTAATCTTCTAACGGTGTACGCTTACCAAAACCATTTTCGGTTGCAGTTAGGACAGGGCCGTCACCTTTAGGAACAATAAGCGACACGACTTTTTGACCGTCCTGAAGCCTTATTCCGCGAACACCCGTCGCCGTTCTACCCATAGGTCTCAGTGCTAGAAGCTCTTCACCCGTTTCTGGGTCGCGTTTAACTTCGCCCGTTTCGCTATCGCGAAGCTTTTCATTAAAACGAACCACCTTACCCGCGTCAGAGAACAACATAATGTCATCATCGCCGTGAGTAATATCGACACCAATAAGCTCGTCGCCATCGTTAAGGTTAACAGCAATAATACCGCTTGAACGTGGACGTGAATAAAGACTCAAATCTGTCTTTTTGACCGTACCGTTCGCTGTTGCCATCAACACGTACTTACCTTCTTCAAACTCTTTAATTGGAAGAATAGCTGTAATGCGCTCATTATCTTCTAATGGAAGAATATTAACGATGGGTCGACCACGCGCATTACGACTAGCAAATGGCAATTGATAGACTTTCAGCCAGTACAATCGTCCTCGGGTCGAGAAGCACAGAATATGGTCGTGCGTATTGGCCACCAACAGCTTTTCAATGAAATCTTCATCCTTCATCTTCGTTGCTGATTTGCCGCGACCGCCTCTTCGCTGCGCTTCATAATCGGTCAGTTTCTGATATTTAACGTAACCTTCGCGAGACAAGGTGACTACAACGTCTTCTTGTTCGATTAAATCTTCAATATCAATATCGTGGCTTGCCGCAGTAATTTCCGTACGACGCTCGTCACCAAATTCTTCACGTACTTTTTCTAACTCTTCTTGAATAACTTCCATCAAGCGCTCAGGGCTGTTCAGGATGTAAAGTAATTCAGCAATAACCTCTAGAAGTTGCTTGTACTCTTCAAGGATCTTCTCGTGCTCTAAACCTGTTAGTTTGTGTAAACGAAGGTCTAGGATCGCTTGTGCTTGTTGCTCAGTTAAGAAGTATTTACCTTCACGAATACCAAACTCAGGTAAAAGCCAGTCTGGTCTCGCTGCATCATCGCCAGCACGTTCTAGCATTTGCGATACATCGCCGAGTTCCCATCCCTGCGCGACAAGCGATTTCTTCGCATCAGCAGGGCTTTGAGACGCTTTAATCAACTCAATGATTGGGTCGATATTAGCAAGCGCAATCGCTAAGCCTTCAAGAATATGAGCGCGGTCACGTGCTTTACGTAACTCGAATACGGTACGACGGGTAACCACTTCACGACGGTGAAGAATAAACGCTTCAAGGGTTTCTTTAAGATTAAAAACCTTTGGCTGGCCGTTATCAAGCGCAACCATGTTGATACCAAACACCGTTTGAAGCTGGGTGTTTGCATACAAATGGTTTAGCAGTACTTCGGCAGACTCATTGCGTTTAACCTCAACGACAATACGCATTCCATCTTTATCAGACTCATCGCGTAAAGCCGAAACGCCTTCGATACGTTTTTCTTTAACAAGCTCAGCGATTTTCTCAATTAAACGTGCTTTGTTTACTTGATACGGAATCTCATTGATGATGATGGTTTCTTTACCATTCGCATCGGTTTCGATATCCGCTTTAGCGCGCATGTAAATTTTACCGCGGCCAGTACGATAAGCATCGTCTATTCCTTTTCTACCGCTTATCATTGCTGCGGTAGGGAAATCCGGGCCCGGGATGTACGTCATAAGATCGTCAATCGTGATTGATGGATCGTTAATCAGTGCAACACAACCATTAATGACTTCAGTCAGATTATGGGGAGGAATATTTGTTGCCATACCAACAGCAATACCGGATGAACCGTTTACCAATAGGTTCGGTACTTTCGTAGGAAGTACTTCTGGAATGAATTCTGTGCCGTCATAGTTAGGTACAAAATCGACGGTTTCTTTATCTAGATCTGCTAGTAGTTCGTGGGCAATCTTTGCCATACGTACTTCGGTGTAACGCATAGCAGCAGCTGAGTCGCCATCAACAGAACCAAAGTTACCCTGTCCATCTACAAGCATGTAACGAAGTGAGAACGGTTGGGCCATACGAACAATAGTGTCGTATACGGCTGAATCACCATGAGGATGGTATTTACCAATAACATCACCAACTACACGAGCTGATTTCTTATATGGCTTATTGAAATCATTTTTAAGTTCATTCATCGCGAACAACACGCGACGATGCACTGGCTTCAAACCATCTCTAACGTCAGGCAAGGCTCGCCCGACAATAACGCTCATCGCGTAATCAAGATAAGAGTTCTTTAACTCTTCCTCGATATTAACGGGGAGGATTTCTTTAGCGTTATCTGACATAAACTGCTTAATCCCTTTATCTTAGTTTGTTCTGCGTTATCCAACGAAGTCACTTTACAACAACTGTAGAAGCGGCTTCAAGGCGCGCATTGTTATTATGGGGGTCATAATCTTCTTGCGAGTGTATCACTTGATGATACATTTATGTAGCGCTTAATTCCCCTTCTTTGTGTAACACACCTTAACCGATTATTTTTCATCCAAGCAACACACTTTTCCTATCATGCACGACTAAAAATGCTGAAAAGTATGACAAATATCAGGTATGTTAAAAGGCCATAAAGATACGCATAATGTACAAATGTTTACCTATTTGTATGTAGAATAATTATTATGAACACGGCACGTCTACGTCGAGTTCGTCCAGGAATGGTAAGTGCTATGACAAACGTTGATCATCAAGAAATTGGAAAGTTTTCAGAATTAGCCTCGCGCTGGTGGGATCCAGAAGGAGAATTTAAGCCTCTTCATCAAATCAACCCTCTTCGTCTGGACTTTATTAACCAACACTGCGAAGGACTTTTTGACAAGCGCGCATTAGATATCGGTTGCGGCGGTGGTATCTTAGCAGAAGCAATGGCAAAAGCCGGAGCGAACGTAACCGGTTTAGATATGGCACAAGCGTCACTCGACGTTGCCAAACTACATGGATTAGAGTCGGGCGTAAATGTAGAGTATCAATGCATAACCGCAGAAGCCTACGCTGAGTCTCATGCTAATAGCTTTGATGTTGTTACGTGTATGGAAATGCTTGAACATGTTCCCGATCCTGCATCAGTCGTAAAAGCATGTGCATCGCTTGTAAAGCCTGGTGGAAAAGTTTTCTTTTCAACATTAAATCGGAATATTAAGTCATATTTAATGGGGATCGTAGGCGCTGAACATATCTTGAAGTTAGTCCCTAAAGGGACCCATGATCACTCTCGCTTTATAAAGCCTTCTGAACTGCTTAGGATGACCGATGCTGCTGGGTTACTTCCTCGAGATATGACGGGCTTGCATATGGACCCGATGTCGCAAGGCTTCTATCTCTCTAACAAAAACGTCGACGTAAATTACCTACTATATACAGTGCTGCCAGAATAAATTAACACTACATCTAGGGTTATGTAGATATTTTACGCACTATATATCGTGTTTTTATAAAAAATAGATTCTTGTAATAAATTAATTTAAAGAGAAACAATTTTTTACAATAGTGCTTGCAATTGCGATGTTAGAGGTTTGTAGAAAGCTAAAAAGTTAGTCTCCACTAACGTAAATTTCATGCCAGTTTAAGTGCTCGATAAAGCACCAGATATTGGGTTGCATTAATACCAAAACCTCACTATCTTGTGCTGAGTCCAACGCATGATCCGCAGCGCACTTTTTAGTGATCGTGAAGATCGCATTAATGAAGTTGCGATCACTCTGTTGAACAAAAATACACGTTTGATTACCTAGGTGATATCACGTCCATTATTAGGATAGCGGTATCGTCTGGTTAGTAGTGAGTGGCAATACGCTAATACGTTGCTCAATACTAATTATTATAAATAGAACAGGGCTAAAGCCCACGCATTAAGCGCTAACAAATAACGGCCAGTAGCAATGAATAACAATCTATCCGTCAGCAAACGCAACGGCGAAAAAGAAGTCATCGATTTAGAGAAAATCCACAAAGTGGTGACGTGGGCCGCAAAAGGCTTGAATAATGTCTCCGTTTCACAAGTCGAAATCAAAGCGCAAATTCAGTTCTATGACGGTATTAAAACCAGTGAGATTCATGAAACGCTTATAAAGTCAGCGGCAGATCTTATCTCTACAGAAGCGCCAGATTACCAATACCTCGCTGCGCGCCTTGCGATATTTCATCTTCGCAAAAAAGCCTATGGCCAATTTGAGCCGCCCGCATTACTCGATCACGTGACTAAGATGGTAGAAATGGGTAAATACGACGCCCATCTTCTAGAAGACTATACGCCGGAAGAATTTGCTGAGATGGACACTTATATCGACCATTGGCGCGATATGAATTTTAGCTATGCGGCGGTTAAACAGTTAGAAGGCAAGTATCTCGTTCAAAACCGTGTAACTGGCGAAATATATGAAAGCGCTCAGTTCCTTTATATTCTTGTTGCAGCGTGTTTATTCGCAAATTACGACAAAGACGTACGCATGAGCTACGTTCGTCGTTTCTACGATGCTGCATCAACCTTCAAGCTTTCATTGCCAACGCCTATTATGGCAGGCGTACGTACCCCTACTCGTCAGTTCAGCTCTTGTGTATTGATTGAAACAGGTGACAGCCTAGATTCTATTAACGCGTCAGCAAGTGCAATCGTTAAGTACGTCAGCCAACGTGCGGGCATTGGCGTAAATGCGGGCCGTATCAGAGCGCTTGGTAGTCCTATCCGTGGTGGTGAAGCATTCCACACCGGTTGTATCCCATTTTACAAGTACTTCCAAACAGCAGTAAAAAGCTGTTCTCAAGGCGGTGTTCGTGGTGGCGCAGCGACGTTGTTTTATCCGCTATGGCATATGGAAGTTGAATCGTTATTAGTGCTTAAGAATAACCGTGGTGTAGAAGAAAACCGCGTTCGTCACCTAGATTATGGCGTGCAGTTTAACAAACTGATGTATCAGCGCATGATGAAAGATGGCGTTATTTCATTGTTTAGCCCCTCAGATGTGCCTGGACTTTATGACGCATTCTTTGCTGATCAAGAAAAATTCGAAGAACTCTACGTAAAGTATGAAAACGATGACAGTATTCGTAAAAAGCAGATAAAAGCGATGGAATTGTTCAGCTTGTTCATGCAAGAGCGCGCAAGTACCGGTCGTATTTATCTTCAAAACGTTGATCACTGTAATACGCACAGTCCTTTCAACCCAGAAGTAGCACCTGTTCGCCAAAGCAACCTTTGTCTTGAAATTGCGCTGCCAACTAAGCCTTTGCAGCATGTTAACGATGAAAATGGCGAAATCGCGCTTTGTACGCTTTCTGCATTTAACCTAGGTGCAATTAAGTCTCTAGACGAATTCGAAGAATTAGCCGACCTTGCGGTACGTGCGCTTGATAACTTACTCGATTACCAAGACTATCCCGTTCCTGCGGCTTATAACGCCACAATGGGTCGTCGTACATTGGGTGTAGGTGTTATAAACTTTGCATACTACTTGGCCAAAAATGGTGTGAAGTATTCAGATCATAGTGCAAATGCCTTAGTGCATCGTACATTTGAAGCTATGCAGTATTACCTTCTGAAAGCATCGAACAATTTGGCGAAAGAGAAAGGCGCGTGTCCTAAATTTAACGAGACCACCTACTCTCAAGGCATTATGCCAATCGACAGCTATAAGAAAGATCTTGATAGCGTTTGCAACGAACCTCTTCACTACGATTGGGATGCCCTTCGCGAAGAAGTAAAAACACACGGTTTGCGTAACTCTACGCTATCGGCACTTATGCCATCAGAGACATCGTCGCAAATATCAAATGCAACAAATGGTATTGAGCCGCCGCGTGGCTTTATTAGCATTAAATCAAGTAAAGACGGTGTACTGAAGCAGGTTGTTCCAGAATACGAAACGTTAAAAGATAACTACGAGTTGTTATGGGACATTCCGTCTAACGACGGTTACCTTCAACTAGTAGGTATTATGCAGAAGTTTATCGATCAAACGATTTCTGCAAACACCAATTATGACCCAAGCCGCTATGACGGTAACAAAGTGCCGATGAAGTTACTTCTGAAAGACTTGCTTACCACCTATAAGCTGGGCGTAAAGACCTTGTATTACCATAATACCAGGGATGGAGCGTCGGATACTTCTGCGCTAGATGCAAAGGCAAATGTTCCATTACCTAGACAAGAAGAAGTCGTCATAGAAGAAGACGATGATTGTGCTGGCGGTGCGTGCAAAATATAGCGCGCACCCTAGCGGGTTTTCCGCAAGTACAAATCGCAGCAAGAACACTAATTAATAAACGCGTTTATCATTAAGTTTTCAGTTAGGTCACCATGAAATACACTACGTTTAATCAGCAAAGCACTAATCCTTTGGTCGAGCCAATGTTTTTCGGCAATCCCGTTAACGTTGCTCGTTATGACCAACAAAAGCACGCTATTTTCGAGAAGCTTATTGAAAAACAAATTAGCTTTTTCTGGCGCCCTGAAGAAGTAGATGTGACACGAGATCGCGTTGACTTTCAGAAGCTTACTGAGCCTGAAAAGCACATTTTTATCTCTAATCTGAAATATCAAACGCTATTAGACTCGGTCCAAGGCCGCAGTCCAAACATCGCGTTTTTGCCAATTATTTCATTACCTGAATTAGAAACGTGGGTTGAAACATGGTCGTTTTACGAGACCATACACTCTCGCTCTTACACGCACATATTGCGCAACCTTTTCTCTGATCCAAGTGAAATTTTTGAAGATATCGTTGTAAATGACGAGATAAAGCGAAGAGCCGCTGATATTTCTAAATACTACGATGACCTTATTTTTGCCACTCAGCTATGGCAGACTCAGGGTGAAGGGATCCACACCATTGATGGTGTAGCGCATACCATCAATATGTATGAACTTAAGAAAAAACTGTTCTTGTGTATGAATTCAGTTAATGCGCTAGAAGCTATCCGCTTCTACGTGTCTTTTGCATGTACCTTTGCATTTGCTGAGCGTAAGCTAATGGAAGGCAACTCAAAAATCATTCGCCTTATTGCGCGTGATGAGAACCTACACCTTTCTTCAACACAGCACATTTTAAATCTGTGGGCAAAGAGCAAGGACGACCCAGAGATGGCGCAGATTGCTGAAGAATGTAAAGACGAAGCCCGTGATATTTTTCTAAATGCGGTAGAGCAAGAAAAGCAATGGGCCGACTATTTGTTCCAAAATGGGTCAATGATTGGGCTTAACAAAGAAATTCTTTGTCAGTATGTCGAATATATTGCGAATCAGCGCATGACAGCCATAGGATTTGACGCTCCGTTTGATGTTAGCAGTAATCCTCTTCCTTGGATGAACAACTATCTTAACTCAGACAATGTGCAAGTTGCTCCTCAAGAATCTGAGATAAGTTCGTACCTTGTTGGTCAGATTGATTCTGCTGTAAGCGAAGATGAATTTGCCGATTTCGAGCTGTAGTTATACTGCTCAATGACGAACGACAGTAAAGGGCTTCGCATCGACGTAGTCGATGTGGGCCCGATTCAGGCCTCACCCGAAAAAACCCTTCTTAGCGCGCTTGAAGCCGCAAATATCCATATCCATTTTCATTGTAGAGAAGGGTTTTGTGGTGCATGTCGAACTAAGTTACTCGATGGGGAAGTTGAATATACCACCGATCCACTTGCATTTATCGACGATGACGAAATACTCCCCTGCTGTTGTGTGGCTAAGTGTCCGCTAAAAATAAAAGTACCGCTATAAACGATACTTAAATTGAAATGTCCGAAACGTAGCGATAACCCTATTGCGCTACACTTCTTTTAAAATTCCATACAAATCTTCATCTATTGTTTCTAAACGCGAATCAAACACCGCCCTAGCATCATGGACTCCTTGATTATAGAAATGGGGGCCCATCTCACGACTGATGAAGTCTAATAAAAAATCACCATCGAACTGTCCTAATTCAATACCTAACTCTCTATCGACATAGTGTTGAAGTTTTTCGATTAGGTTAGCTTTTTCATCGGTATTAAAGATAATTTCACGCATTCTTATTGTCCTTGGTACATTTATAGTAACGCTATCAAATTCACATTGCTTATTACAGCGCGGTGGGAATAACGCCACCCAATCAATGGTTATGCATCACTATCATTAATAGAAAATTGACTTCATAAGGTTTGGCCTTACTATTTTGCCATCGTATTTCGTAATTAAACATGGAACTACAATGTCGAAAACCACCTTATTTTCAAAGTTTAACAGCAGTAACCTTACACTAGATAACCGTATTGTTATGGCCCCTATGACGCGTCAGTTTTCACCTAATGGCATCCCGACCGACGATGTTGCAGGCTACTATAAACGACGCGCAGAAGGCGGTACCGGGCTGATCATTACTGAAGGCACCACTGTAAATGACAACGTCGCGACGATGGACGCTAATATTCCTAAGTTTCATGGTGAAGATGCATTAGCCGGCTGGAAAAAAGTGGTCCAAGATGTACACGGTGCTGGCGGTAAAATTATGCCTCAGTTATGGCATGTCGGCATGGCAAGAGTTGCTGAAAAAGCGCCCTACCCTGAATTGCCAAGCGCTGGCCCATCTGGACTATTTAAGCCTGGCAAGCAAGGGGCTGAGCCTATGACCGTTGAGCATATTGAAGCCGTTATCGCGGCATTTGCGCAGGCCGCGGCAGATGCCAAGGCAATAGGAATGGATGGCATAGAAATCCACGGTGCACATGGTTATTTAGTTGACCAATTCTTTTGGGAAGGAACGAACCAACGTACCGACAGCTGGGGCGGCAACATGCAAAACCGTGGGCGTTTTGCAGTAGAAATTATTAAAGCTATTCGTGCAGCGACCTCACCAGACTTCCCTATTGTATTGCGCTTCTCCCAGTGGAAACAGCAAGACTATACTGCTCGACTAGCACATTCACCACAAGAGCTTGAGCAATTCCTTACCCCATTGAGCGACGCGGGTGTAGACATATTCCATTGCTCCCAACGCCGTTATTGGGAAAGTGAATTTGAAGGCAGCGAGCTTAATCTTGCTGGCTGGACCAAAAAAATTACAGGAAAGCCAACAATTACCGTCGGCTCTGTTGGGCTAAACAGTGATTTCTTTGGCGCGTTCCAGGGCAAAGGCTCAGACATGCGCTCTATTGATGACCTCGTTGAGCGCCTAGAACAAGGCGAATTTGATTTGGTTGCCGTAGGAAGAGCACTTCTTCAAGACCCAAATTGGCCACGTAAAATAGAAGAACAGCGTATGGATGAACTGAAAGAGTATTCTGCGGACGCACTCGCGACGTTAAGCTAATTCAAATATAAACCCCAAACGCTGTATTGAGCGCCATGGTATAACGGGCAACGCATTCTTTAAATATAAAGACTGCGTTGCCCGTATTCATTAATTTTCACGCTTTTTTACCGTAACGAATAACCAAACTAATCCCACCGAGTGTTAATGCAGAAGCGAGCATAACTTGTAATGTTAGTGGTTCTGCTAGGAAGGCCCAGCCCATCAACGTAGCAATTACGGGTACAGATAGCTGCACCGTTGCCGCGGTAGTCGCTCGAATAAGCGAAAGCGCACTATACCAAACGGCATAACCCGCACCAGATGCTAAAATACCCGACATAAGCGCATACATTACGCCAGCACTATCATAGTTAACCCCATCAGATAACCACAGCCAACACGCCAGCGGAATAAGCAGTAAGCTTGAATATACGAAGTTTCCGAACGTCAACAGTAAAGGCGCACCACTCCTTCTACCAAATATGGAGTATGCCCCCCACGCTATACCAGCAATTACCATTAACAAGGCCGCTACTGGGTTAGGCGCAGAGGCACTAGGGAGAAGCAGTGTCACTACACCACTAACTGCAATAACAAACCCTGTCCACTGCAGCAAGGTAAAACGTTCTTTATGAAGTAGACCGTAAGCAATCATCGTAAGCTGAACCGCACCAAACAATAATAACGCCCCCGTGCCTGTGCTTAAAGACACATACGCGTATGAGAACGTAATAGCGTAAACGAACAGTGATAACCCTCCCCGTAACGTGCCATGGGTGGTAATGATTGACGTAATAGATTGCCTTTTTGTCGGTGAATTATTCGACGGCAACACTCGCTGCCTGGTAATAGTAACCAGAATAAGTAAACACAGTGCGCCACTCATTAAGCGGACTATCGTAAATAAACCAGGGTCTATACTCGTGTTCACAAGCGCCATTCTACACAACAAAGAATTGGCGGCAAACGCCACCATGGCAAGGCTCACAAGAAAGAGTGAACGATTCATTAACCTATCCTTTTATCAAAAAAAAGAGGACCTTCGATGGTCCTCTTTTCTTTCAATTATCGCATGTAGTGAAGTAATAAAATTAAAGCGCTAAACCTAAACGTTGAGCCACTTCAATATACGTCTCTACCACTGAACCAAGACCCTGTCTAAAACGGTCTTTATCCATTTTCTTGCGGGTTTCTTTATCCCACAATCTACAGCCGTCGGGTGTAAACTCATCACCCAATACGATGTTACCCGCATTGTCGACGCCAAACTCTAGTTTGTAATCAACCAATAACATACCCGCTTCATCAAATAACGCTTTAAGCACCGCATTCACATTAAAGGTGATCGCTTTCATTTGTTCGATTTGTTCTTCGGTTGCCCAGCCGAATGACGCGATGTGATAATCGTTAATCATTGGGTCGTGCAATGCGTCGTTCTTCAAGAAAAACTCAAACACTGGCGGCGTCAATGCTTGGCCTTCTTCTACACCTAAACGGCGCACAAGAGAGCCAGCAGCAAGATTTCTTACCACACATTCAACAGGGATCATATCAAGCTTTTTAACAAGCGACTCAGTGTCAGACACGAGCGCTTCTACTTGTGTTTTGATACCCGCCTCTTCAAGCTTAGTCATAATGAAGTGGTTAAACTTATTGTTCACCTCACCTTTACGATCGAGCTGCTCAATTTTTTCACCATCAAAGGCTGACGTATCATTACGAAAATGAAGGATCAGCTTTTCGCTATCATCAGTAAAGTACACTGTTTTTGCTTTACCGCGGTAAAGCTCATCACGTTTTTCCATGCTCAGTCTCAATTAAATATCAAGGTTATCTTCTGACATGACCTCAGCAAAAGTGCTGTATAGGTCGGAAACTTGATTGGCTTCAAAAGGTACACTTTCATTATTCATAAAAGTAACAGAAGTACGGTCACTGCCGGCAGCTTCAACTTTCAAGCGATAGTCGCCTTTCTTAAGTAGGTCGCCGTTACCTGAGAACAGACCATCCCACCAACTATTGTCTGCCCCATTATAGCTTACAAACAAAAGGCCATTCGACTTATCTAAATCTTTTACATCAAAACCAAGTTTACGCAGTACCAACAGCATTCTAGGCCAAGTAATGTCATATTGTGACGCAACGATAAACGCGGCATCGCCATCGGCATTGAACCCCATCTCAGTCTGAAGGCCTTGTCTAATTTGAGCAACGCGTCGCGTTTTAGCAAGCTGCACTTGGTATTCGTAATGAACAATAACTTGATTCAATACGTCAACTTCTTCACGACGCTCTTTCATCGATGACACTTCAGCAATAACGTCGTTACCTTGGGTTTCGAGATAGTCTTTCAAATCTACGGTAAGTGCTGCACTTCTACCATGTGGTTTCACTTCTAGGCTAAATTCGAAGCGGCGACCAATTTCGCTCTCAGAAGACGTCATGCTATACCAAGGGCCTTCTATTTCTTTGGTGATCACCATCCAGTCTGTGATCAATACTTGCCTTTCAGCATCAAACGAGTCTACACCGATGCCTTGCTCATCAAGGAAACTCAATAACGAATTCCAGATTGCTTGGCTCAACGGTTGGCTATCGTCAACTTGGTCAAAGGTAATTGTTGCTGAGCTTTTCCCTTCTTGTACGCTTGAGCCGGTAACGATGGGTAGCACTAATGATGGCGACTGAATAACCATCTTCTTTCCTACGATTTCAGGGTCGGCATTGTCGCCTAGTTCCGGCAATGCAAACTCACGAGAAAACGCAGGCGCATCTAAACTTTCGGGAACCTTTAAGGGGGCCTGTTCTTTTGTTTCTAAGTACTTGTAACTACCTGAAGCTGTCTTTCTATCAGTTTGGCTCGAACATCCCGCAAGTACAATTACAGCCAATGAACTTGCTATAGCCAGCGATTTTTTCATCTGCATTCCTTATTAACCAGATATCAATGCGTATTTTTGTAATAGTTCTTCGATATGTTTTTGGCTCGCAAGTTCCGGTAAAACCATCGGTAGTCGCATTTGGGCGCTATTCATCAGCCCCATTTTATATAATGCCCATTTCGGCATCACTGGATTAGGTTCTATAAACAGTGTGCTGTGGAGCAGTTCAATAGACTTATCTATCTCTCTACATGCCACAAAATCTTTTTGCAATGCGGCGTCGCACATTTTAGAAATTGCGCCAGGCACAATGTTTGCGGTCACAGATATTACGCCATGCCCACCCTCACACATGAACTCACAGCTTGTGCCGTCATCACCGCTTAGCAGAACGAAGTCGTTAGGAACGAGTTTCTGCGTCGCCTTCAACCTTGAGATATCACCTGTCGCATCTTTTAAACCCACAATGTTTTTGTGAGCAGAAAGTTCAGCGACCGTTTCAGGAAGCATATCTGCAACCGTTCGGCCAGGAACATTATACAAAACCACTGGAAGGTCACTGGCATCGGCAATTGCGTTAAAGTGCGCCACCATACCCGCTTGTTGAGGTTTATTGTAATAAGGCACTACACTGAGAAAACCATCAATGTTCAGTACGCCAAGTTGTTTGGTAAGGAAGATTGCTTCAGCGGTCGAGTTTGCTCCACTGCCCGCGATAACGGGAATGTGTCCAGAAACCATCGCAACCGTTTCTCTTACAACGTTGACATGCTCATCGAATGGTAGCGTGGCCGACTCGCCAGTAGTGCCAACAGAGACAATGCCGTGGGTTCCCTGCTCTATATGAAAGCGAACTAGCTTTTCAAGTGACTTATAATCAACATCGCCGTTTTCGAACATCGGCGTGACAAGTGCTACATAACTGCCAGTAAACATAATCTCTCCGCAAAATCTGAGCGCACATGTTAAATATCTCAGTGCTTAAACACAAGCAGTCATGCGGGGTAAATGACAAGATTTTATGAATAAGGTGACGAAAGTGGTTAAAAAGGCACTAACTTGGGAAAAAACTCTGTGCTAACATCGCGCCATGTTACTTTTTATTGTGAAACTGCATGTCTCAACATCAACTTATCGTGACTATTTTAGGTACAGATAAAAGCGGGATTCTGAGTGAACTTGCAAGCACGGTTTCTGAAGCACAGTGCAATATTCTTGATAGCCGTCAAGCGATATATGGTAAAGAGTTTTCTCTTACTATGATTATCGAAGGCGGTCAGAGCGCTATCACTAAAGCGGAATGTATTTTACCGTCTGTCTGTCAGCGGCTTGATCTTCTATCAATGATGAAGCGTACCAGCCACCACGAAAAGCAAAATTTAGAACATCTGTTTAATGTTGAATTTAGCGGAGAGGATACGGCAGGGCTGATTAAATCAGTCACTGGCTTTTTCGCTGAGCGTAATGCGTCCATAAGCGCATTTCGTCAACGAACATTTAAGGCATCAACGTCGACCAAAGAATCGATGCGTTGTAAGTTTGTTGTTAATATGGCCGAGTCGGAAGATTTCGAAAAACTCGAGACCGAACTAATGGCGCTATTTGCTTCATTAAACGTAACAGGCAAAGTAATAGACACGCACAAAAAGGACGCAAATGAAAACGTTACAGGCTGGTGATAAAGCACCACAATTTTCACTTTCAAACCAAAACGATGAGACCAAATCGCTTGCTGATTACGCCGGTAAAAAAGTATTAGTTTATTTCTACCCTAAAGCGATGACACCTGGCTGCACCGTTCAAGCCCAAGGGCTTAGAGATGTTAAAGATGAACTTGCCGCTAAAAATGTAGACGTCATTGGTATTAGCCCTGATGCCGTTAAGCGCCTTCCTAAGTTCGTAGACAAGGAAAGCCTCAACTTTACGCTACTGTCTGATGAAGATCATGCTGTTGCTGACGCGTTTGGCGTATGGGGGCCTAAAAAGTTCATGGGCAAAGAATATGACGGCATCCACCGCCTTACATTTCTTATTGATGAGAATGGCGTGGTCGAACATGTTTTCACTAAATTCAAAACCAAAGATCACCACACAGTCGTGCTGGATTATATAAACGGCAACGCCTAATTTACGCGCCTTAATTTTTGGTGTAGTAGCACATAAAAAAAGCCCCTCGATTGGGGCTTTTTTGTTTTACGTTTTCTCTATGGGTTCCATCGGACTACTAGACCATGCGGTCACTACAGCCTTTACCAATGTTGCAAGGGGTATTGCAAAGAAAACGCCCCAAAAGCCCCATAGACCGCCAAAAACCAGCACTGCAATAATGATATAAAGCGGATGAAGACTGACTGCTTCAGAAAATAATAGCGGTACCAATAAGTTTCCATCTAAGGCTTGGATAATCATGTACGCTGTCATTAAGTACCAGAATTCTGGGGTAAGCCCGAACTGGAATAACGCTACAACGGCGACAGGTATAGTGACAACAGCGGCACCGATATACGGAATAAGTACTGAAATGCCAACCAGTACCCCAAGTAATATGGCGTAGCGTAAATCCATTAGTGCAAACGTTACACAACTTGCTACGCCTACAATAATGATTTCTATTACCTTTCCGCGAATATAGTTCGCGACTTGTGAATTCATCTCGTGGCCAACCTGAGTAATAAGTCGACGCTCTTTTGGTAATACTCGAGAAATACTCTCCAAGAAAAACATCTTGTCTTTCAACATAAAAAAGACCATTAACGGTACGAGGACAACATACACGAGTAAGGCGGCAACGTTCGCTATATTACTAAATGATGCAGTGAGGAGCGTTTCCCCTACTTCAACCAATTTATCGTTCAACCCTTCCATCATCTGATGAATTTGATAAACCTGAACATAGTCAGGATACTTATCGGGTAACGTTAAAATCCAGTCTTGTGCTTTTTGCCAAATGAGTGGGGTTTCTTGAATGAGATTAACGCTTTGCTTCGATATGATAGGAACAAGGCCAATTAGAGTTAGTATGCTTAAGGATAGAAAGCCAAGTAACACCACACCGCATGCTATTCCTCGGCCAATACCTATTTTTATCAAACGCGTTACGGGCCAATCTAGGAGATAAGCAATAACCGCTGCAACGAGCACCGGCATTATCAGTTCGCCCCACAATAACAACACTGTGGTCGTGATTATTATAAGAATAAGCAGCATCGCCGCATCGGGATCTGAAAACTTGCGCTGGTACCAACGACCAAACACATTAATCATAAAAACATCCAAGGAATACAAGAAAATAGAACACGCATCATAAGTAAAGGTGTAGGTTATAGCAATATAATGCCTCTCGGATTTTACGAAATAGGTACTGGTAGGTGTAGTGCATCAATATCTACATTGAATTGGACAGAGTGAAAAACAACAGAAACATTGATATCCTCGACCAACTGCATAATTTAACGATAAATAATTGAAACTCATTCGTTACTTTCATGCTCTAATAACTATTATGGCAAAGAGTAAAAATACGGGTAGATGAAAAATATATTTTCTGTACATCTTGCTGCGTTTTCTTTTTTAGTAACCACGAGTCTCTCCGCGGTTGCACAAAGCGTAACATATGACAATAAGAATACCCTTCCAGAGATTGGTGTTGTCGCCTCTGATGCAATTTCATTAGATAAAGAAATGATTGTCGGTGATGCCGTTATGCGTCAAATGCGCAGCCAAAGCCCGCTTATTGCCGATCCGGTACTTGATGAATACCTTCAAGATTTAGGAAATCGGTTAGTTATTCATGCAGATAGCGCAAAATTTCCTTTTGAATTTTTCTGGGTAAATAACGACGCCATTAATGCCTTTGCGTTTTTCGGTGGACACATAGGTGTGCACGCTGGCCTAATGCGACGAGCAAACACTGAAAGTGAACTGGCCTCTGTTCTGGCCCATGAAATTTCTCACGTTACACAACGCCACATTGCCAGACGCATGCAAGCTCAACAACGCTCATCTCCTTTGGCTCTTGCGTCGCTAATTGGCGGTGTGCTTATTGCGATGGCTAACCCTCAAGCGGGTATCGCGGCTATGCAAGCCGGTTCTGCAGCCAACGCGCAAATGCAAATAGATTATACCCGCACAAACGAACAAGAAGCGGATCGCATCGGCATAGCGATGTTAGCGAGAGCTGGCTTTGACCCTACCGCTGCGGCAGGTTTCTTCTCTACCCTGGCTGAGGAATACCGCATGGTATCGCGTCCTCCAGCACGGTTGTTAACTCACCCGTTAACTGAAACTCGTATTGCAGACGCAAGAGCGCGAGCAGCAGATTACCCACGTCGTTATTTACCTATTAGTCAGCGCTTTGAATTAGCGAAAGCGAGGATCATGGCACGCTACTCGTTTGAACCCGATTACGCGGTAGAATATTTTGAAGCGGCGGTAGCAGCGCAGGTGAAACGCAGTGAGAAAGCGGCCCTTTATGGCTTAGCTTTAGCATATATGCGTGACGACAAGAACGATAAGGCAATGGAAATTATTGTTAACAATCTGCTTAAAAACGACCCCAGTAACCTATTTTATCTAGATGCCGCCACTGACATCTATATTGCAGCGGGCGAGCCTAAAAAAGCCATTGATATGTTAGCGCCGCATATTGAGCATAGCCCTCGAAATCAAGTATTAGCGCTTAACCAAGCAAACGCCATGATAAGCGCAGGCATGTATGACGACGCAGTTACGTTGCTTAAAGATTTTCTTTTAGTAAGAAAGGACTATCAAATTGCGCATCAGTTGATGAGTGAAGCCTATCAAAAAGCGAAACGGTTCTCTCAGATGCATCAGAGTAAAGCGGAAGTTTATGCCCTCTATGGGGCCTATAGTCGTGCGGTTGATGAACTGCAATTTGCTTACAATTTTGCCGGTGATGATCACTTACAGAAGCAGCGTATAAGAGCCCGTATCAAACAGTTTAGAGACCAAGAAGAGCGTCTAGAACGGTTGTAGTTCATGGCATACGCTATGTTTCTTTTAACACGCGCAAGCGGTTCTTGAGGCCTTGTTCTGTTACCTCTCCCATAATGGTTTCCTTAATTTCACCATCAGGGCCGATAATAAAGGTCGCGGGTAAATAAGCGGGCTTGCTTATCGGTAGCAGTGTGTCTTGTTGCGCAAAAATAACATCAAGCTTAATGTCGTACTTAGTAATGAGGTCAGCTAAATCTTCCCGTGATAATCTGTCGTAGTTTATTGCAAAAAGGCGAGTATTCGAAGGCAGTGCAGTGGCTAATGCATTAAGTTCGGGCATTTCTCGAAGGCACGGTGCACACCACGGAGCAAAGTAGTTGATGACTACCCACTCCCCTCGCATATCAGACCACGAATGTGTTTTTCCCTCCACTGTTTCAAAATCAAATTGTTGCGACTGGTACACCAAAACGCCCACCGCAAGCGGTACAAGAAAGAGCAATAACAACACTAGTTTTCGCATATCGACATTTACCTTTGGTCACTTAGTAATGGGAGCTTAATGTGCCATGACCAATAAGCCACCTATTCTCGCTTTTATACGCCTCTACCCATAATGTATAACATGCCTATTTAGCGCAATTATCGCAAGTGATTTACATTTACCATGCACAGCGCTTGAAAATTCGTTTTAAAAAGGCAATAGTCCGCGCATGCGCTACTGCAATTCTACTATTGGATAAATAATGACTACTATTACACTACTTCATAACCCTCGTTGCTCTAAAAGCAGGCAGACATTGTCGTTGCTCGAAGAAAACGGGATAACCCCTGTCATTGTTGAATATCTCAAAACACCGCTCACTGAAGATGAGCTTAAAGACGTATTTAAAAAACTTAATGTTAATACAGTACGGGAAATGATGCGTACAAAGGACAAAGAGTTTAAAGAGGCTGGGCTGATGGATAACACCGTATCAGATCAAATGTTATTTGAAGCCATGGTTAAAATACCAAAACTTATCGAGCGTCCCATTGTCATAAAGGATGACAAAGCGCGACTAGGGCGTCCACCTGAATCGGTATTGGAAATTTTATAATGAAACCCATTCTTGTGCTTTATTACAGTAAACATGGTAGCACAAAAAAGATAGCGGATGCTATCGCTCAGGGCGTCGCCGCTAAGGGGCTTGAGGCTATTGTGCGGACAGTGGCGGAGCTAGACGACAGTGGAACCAGTTTTGCGCCTGCTGAAAATGCACCTTCAGTGGTGACTCATGATGAACTGAAAAATTGTAGTGGGCTTGCGCTAGGTAGTCCAACTCGGTTTGGAAACATGGCTGCGCCAATGAAGCATTTTTTGGATTCAACCAGTTCGTTGTGGTTAAAAGGCGCTCTTATTAACAAACCCGCGTGCGTGTTTACTTCAACCTCTTCAATGCACGGTGGGCAGGAGTCTACGCTACTTTCCATGATGCTTCCTTTACTGCATCATGGCATGGTGCTTTGCGGGTTGCCTTACAGTGAGCCTGAGCTACATACTACCACCACTGGCGGAACGCCATACGGAGTTACTCATGTATCACATAACCAACAAACCGACTTAAGTAACGATGAACGTGTACTGTGTATTGCGCAAGGTAAACGCCTTGCCACAATGGCTGAAGCACTTTCGTCGTTGCCCGATTAGGAGTTTTAAATGGGATCAGATACAAAAACAGTGAGATACCTGGCACTAAGTTGCCATATTTTACTACTGGCATGGATTGTGTTGTGGCAATTTTTTCTATCTAAGACTACCGCCTATTCACCGCTTTTCATCACCTTGATATATGTTGTTCCGTTGGTGTTGCCGCTTAAAGGCGTAATTCAAGGAAAGCCTTACACCCATGCTTGGGCTAACTTTGTTGTTTTATTCTATTTAATTCACGGGTGTACCGTTGCTTATGCAATTCCGGCAGAGCGTTTTTATGCCATTATCGAAATTATACTGTGTACAGGTATGTTTGTCGGTTGTAGTGCGTTTGCAAGAAAACGGGGGCGAGAATTGGGGCTGGGGTTGCGGAAACTTAAAGATGAAATGCAAGACGAAAAAGCGTATTTCGAAGGAGACAAACAATGAAACCATGGCTATTGTCGGTATCGCTTCTTACACTCTATGGCTGTGGAGGCGGGGGTGGAAGTGAAAGCACTGGTACTCCCTCCCCTACACCTACACCTACACCGCCAGCATCATTCGAAATACAGGGCATAACGAATGTTTCAGCAGGCGAATCGGTAGACTTTGCGGTTGCTGCTCCCGTCAATACGCGAATAACTGACATTTCATGGACCGTTTCAGGCGGGATATCGCCGCTCTCCTCACATACACAAGTAATTGGGTTTGATGCTAATAACGCTGGCGAATACGCGATTACGGTGGAAGCAACGCTTAATAACGGTCAATCAGTAAGCGATTCCGCCACCCTTACCGTTTCTGATTCAGAGCAACCTCAAGCTATTTTGCGATTGGGTCACGAAACGAGTGAGGGCGGAAGAGTATCGCTTCGCGTAGACAATAATACATTGAAAGACGTGACGGACATTACGTGGGAGCAGGTGTCTGGGCCCACTGTTGCTGACATTGCCTATGATGACGGAGACTTTTCTTACAGCGTATTTTTTCAGGCTCCCCGTGTTACGTCAGACAGTATAGTAGAAATGCGAGCGACACTTTTCTACTCAGATGGCACAACCGCATCTGATACCGCCCAAGTGCTCGTTAAAGATACGCCTGTGGACACCGACGCCTATTTTGTCAATACGTCTAACGGCGTTGTTGAAACCGTAACGACACACATGCAACCATACCGCGCCGATAGTCCCTATGCTAACGCACTTTCGTCCTGTGTTTATAATAACGTCCTTACGCAAAGCTGCAGTTTTGCAACGTTGCCGCTGCTAGGCCAGGTCACCGAGAACCCATCTATTGATGATGTATTGGACAGGACGTACGTTTCCCACCCGTGGATGGGAGATGCATTTAAATCGTTTTTAGAAACATCGGCTAGCAGTGAAGACATGCGAAAACTGTTACGAGCGACCACCGCAGTAGTGATTTCATATGAGGTAAGGCCCTCATTTTACTGGGCGGTAACCGGTGCCATTTATCTAGATGCCAATAACTTTTGGCGTACGCCAGCTGAGCGAGATACGCTGAATACGCGCCCAGACTACCGCAGCGGTTTTGGTAACGCCCTTAATTTTTCATCGTTCTGGCGTTACGTTAAGGAAGGAGAATACTACTTTCCACAGCCAGGCCTTTCAGCCGCATCACGGGTAACGCGCACACAAGAAGGGGTTGAAGCCGCACTCACGTGGTTGATGTATCACGAGTTGGCCCATGCGAATGATTTTTTTGATTACACAACGTGGGGTAGCCTATCTCCTTCAGACTCTCCTCTGGCTTTTGTAAATCGAAATGCACAACTGTCTGACGGGCTTGAAAATGCCTTACCATTGACGTCTGCTCAGCTACACGCGCTCGCCGATGTGAGATATGGAGGTGATACCGCCTCTGCTACCCAGCAAAGTTATACTGCCTCACAAGTTGCCAATTGGTTTGAAGAAGATGGCGCTGTTAGTTTTTATTCTTATTACACAAGACGGGAGGACTTCGCCACATTAGTCGAGCGTTTTATGATGCTATATAGACTCGGAGTAAGTTCGGATGTTGCGGTATTTACCCGTGATACTATCAACAGCCGTGATTACACCGTGACATGGGGACAACGAAATAGAGTCAGTGATGATAATACGGTGATGAGAGTGGATTACGCGGTGAGTCGGGTATTACCTTCATTGAATGTACCATTAATTCAATCACAACTTCCCGGCCCTACTCTCTTTCCGTTAAATAGCGATTGGTTTGAAACCTTGGTATTGGGGATGGACGAGAATAGCGCACCACTTAACATGCCTGATGGCGTAAAAGCAGCCTTGATTGAAAAGCATAAACAGCTAGAACGTCACCAATTTCAGTAGGAACAACGCCCTTGCTACCGCACAAAAAAGCCATCATCACGATGGCTTTTTAGTTTTAAAGGCATAATTCGCGTTTGACCATCGCCACCGAAAGCCGCTTTTTTTCTTGTAACGAGCGTGTGTCAAGACGTGCAAGTAACGCCAGTAGGCTTCTTAAATCTCGCTCACTATGGGTCAGTAAGAATTGTAAAGCATGCTCAGAAAGTTTGAGCCCACGTTGCTGCGCCCTTAATCGTACCGCCTCTTTCTTTGACTCGTCGTCTAACGAATGAATATGATAAATGACACCCCACGCGAGGCGCGACTTAAGGTCAGGTAATAAAAATAAGGGACTGGCTGGTCCTAATTGACTGCTGCAGATGACTAACGCGCCTGGGCGCTCGATAACACGGTTAAATAAGTCAAATAGTGCTTCTTCCCAATCCGCCTTGCCTGCTATCGCGTGTATGTTATCCAAGCAAATAACCGACACATTTTCTAAGCCATCGAAAATCGCAAGTGACCATTGCTGGTGGTCATTTAAGTTAAGATAGAGGTAACTTACGTTCTGTTCAGATAATTGGTGGCACAACCCAAACAACAAATGGCTTTTACCAATCCCCTCGCCACCTAAAAGCGTAATCAGAGGCAGTTGTAACCCCTGGAGGTTTTGCAAATGCAAGCACGAACGCCAATCTTGGTGCGCCGATACGTTTTTGAGTGTCGCGACTATTTCACTGTTACCGCCAACGACGAAACTATCAAAGGTTTCATCAGTCGGTAAAGTAATAGGAAGCGGCAATTGCATAGTGTCTATTGATTCCAATAAAACGTGTTTTGATCGACAACCTGCCCATAAGCATCAGTAACGGGCTTCAGGTACTTATCAAGCCGTACCGTGTTTAATAGGTCTTCCGTTGTGCCAAATAGTGTGACATCAAATGTTGCTACTGAACCGGACTGAGACGTTAACATTGCATTGTCCACTACGCTCAGGCTGTTGAGGTATTCAGTCGCTTTGGCGTAACTGGCTATCGAATTAATATTTGAAACAGAAATAGATATTGAGACTTTTTCCGCATTAGATGCGCCAGCGACAACGGCGTAAAGCGATGATAAGTAGTTCCCATAGGCATCAACAAGCCTGGTTGCAAGTATGGCGGGATCGTTATCATAAATAGAGCCATAGCTGACTTTACCATTTCCGATAAAAACCCAATCTAACGCATAATCACCGGCCTCGGCGCGTTGTGCGTAGTCACTGAATTCCTCGATAGAAAATGGTGCAATTTTAGCTGTTTCGTTTTTGCCGCTATTAAACTCACCTTGTGCTGCATCAGTCGCCATACCATCCAACTGGCTTGTACCGCCGTCAACAGAACTATCTTGAATATTTTCATTTTCCAACCCAGATTGCTCACTGATTGCAGCATCTACGGTTGTGACTTCACCAGACTCAATATCCGGTATATCGCCCAAGACATTTCTGTAGAGTCTAGCGCCAATTATGTTATCAACAAGATAACGCGACGACGCCCTAGACAATGGCTCGACAAATCGACCCCACACGTCGTAGATACTTATCGCAACGCTATCGGTCAAATCCATTAAGGGTACGCTAATGGGTACGCCTCGCATTCTACCAGTGTCACTCAAACTGAGCATTATCTCGTTTTGGGTACTCTCATCGAGTATCGTCCTTACTTCGTTTTCATCCTCAACCGCAAGCCATATCAAGGTTTCTGGACGTCTATCTCCCCAAAGCGGCAACTGTTCTTTTTGAAGTAATGCAGTGATCTTTTTACGGTCAAATTCTGCAATGTAATAAGGTTGATTGTTTTCATAACTGAAACGATATGAACGCAAGTAAGCATCGGGACTACGAAGTGCGGCACGAACTCCTTCATTATCAATAACGGTAGATAAGCCAGACATTTTAACCAACACTTGTTTAAACGCCGCTTTCAGCGCCGTTTTTTGCGTAGCTTGGGTTTGATTATCAACCGCGATCTTAGCTTCATTAGTACTAAAACGCTCAACGGCCTGTGCCGATTGGCCTATTAATGCCATGAGACAAATAACCATGCTTATTATGTTGCGAGCGTTTATCAATGCAAGTCGTCCTTTTCTAATAATCATCAATCTATTACATGCCCCTTTAGCGCACGAAAGCTTAAAACACATCATTCACCCATTGTCCTCTATATTACTGTTTTTTTCAGCAACAAGTGAAAAATAAAGCGAATAACATTCTGTTACGGGTCAAACAGGCCGCCGGAGCAAAAAAACATGAACTATTCACCCTGTTTAATGCGCTGAAAATTGGACATGTGGCGACATACTGGTAGAATTCGCGTTTTTCTACCTCTTAGTTCTAGGGCACAACCGTGAGCGAAAATAAAACCTCTCTTAGTTACAAAGATGCTGGCGTTGATATCGATGCTGGTAATCAGCTAGTCGAAAGAATCAAAACTGTCACAAAGAAAACACATCGACCAGAAGTGAAAGGCAATTTAGGCGGGTTTGGCGCGTTGTGCGAGCTTCCAAGCAAATACAAAAAGCCGTTGCTTGTATCAGGCACTGACGGAGTGGGAACTAAGCTGCGCGTTGCTATGGACGCAAATAGACACGATGGCGTAGGTATCGATCTTGTCGCCATGTGCGTTAATGACCTTATTGTACAAGGCGCGGAACCGCTCTTCTTCTTAGACTACTATGCAACCGGCAAACTCGATATTGACGTAGCTGCATCGGTGGTTTCTGGAATAGGCGAAGGGTGTCAGCAAGCGGGTTGTGCACTTATTGGTGGTGAAACAGCTGAAATGCCGGGTATGTATCACGGTGGTGATTATGATATCGCGGGTTTCTGTGTTGGCGTGGTAGAAGCTGACAATGTTATTGACGGCACAACGGTAAAGCCTGGGCAAAAGCTTATCGCGTTGGGTTCATCAGGCCCTCACTCTAACGGTTACTCGTTAGTACGAAAAATTATCGAAGTAAGTGGCGCCGACGTTAATGAACTACTTGAAGGTAAGCCTCTCATCGAGCACTTGCTTGAGCCTACGAAAATTTATGTAAAATCGGTACTCGCGCTGCTTGAAGAAGTAAAGGTTAGTGCTATCTCTCATATTACGGGCGGCGGCTTTTGGGAAAACATCCCCCGCGTCTTACCAGACGACGCAAAAGTCGTGGTAAACGAAAACAGCTGGCAGTGGCCTGCTATTTTTAACTGGCTTCAAGCGTCTGGCAACGTAACAAAACATGAAATGTATAGAACGTTCAACTGCGGCGTAGGCCTTGTTATTGTGGTTGATGAAGATAAAGCCGATGACGCCATCTCTATACTGAACGCACACGGCGAAAATGCATGGTTGATTGGCCACATTGAAGCGAAAGACGGCGAAGAACAAGTTGAGATAATCGCGTGACAGATACAGTAACAAAACTCTGTGTTCTCATCTCTGGTAACGGCAGTAATTTACAAGCAATAATCGACGATATCGAAGCCGGTAGATTACATGCAACGATTACGGCCGTTATCAGCAACCGCCCTAATGCCTACGGATTAACCCGTGCCGAGAATGCGGGCATTAAAGCAATCACGCTAGACCATCATACATTTGACGATCGTGACGCCTATGACAAAGCATTACGGGCCGAGATTGAAAAACTTGATGTTGACTGTATTGTGCTTGCTGGGTTTATGCGCATCTTAACCCCTGAATTTGTGAATAGTTTTTCTGGAAAACTACTGAACATTCACCCGTCTTTGTTGCCTAAGTACAAAGGGTTGAATACGCATCAGCGAGCAATTGACAGTGGTGACGAGGAACACGGCGTAAGCGTTCATTTTGTCACACCAGAGTTAGATGGTGGCCCTGTTATCATACAAAGCCGTGTGCCGGTCTTTGAAGATGACGTGCCATCAGACCTCGCAGAACGTGTTCAAGAACAAGAACGTCGTATCTATCCTCTTGTTTTACGCTGGTTTAGTGAAGGCAGGTTGAAGATGCAAAATAATAAGGCAATACTTGATGACAAAACGCTTCCTGAATCAGGTTATGCGAACGACTAAACGCTCATTTCTTGTGGCGCTAACACTCTGTGTTGCGCCAATGACAGCATTTTCAGAAGACAACGAGCCTGTCGACAGCGGGTCCCTTCTCTCTCCCTACGAAGCGCTTTACACCGCTTACAAATGGGGGGATGACGTTGGGAGCGCATCAATCACTTTGACATCTTTGGGTAATGATCAATATTCGCTGCATTACTCCTCAAAAGTGTCTAAGTTTTTTCTGTCGGATAAACGTACCGAACACTCTATTTTCTTTGTGAAAGAAGGTGAAGTAATACCATCAAAGTATTACTACTCACGCTCTGGTACCGGTCCCGACAAGTCGTTAGACGTCACGTTTGATACGAGTAATAACGGAAATATCGTGGTTGGTGACGAGGCTCGCTTTACTTATTCTGGCGAATTTGACAATCAAATTTACCGTTTAGATCTCGCGCAACAACTTGCTAGAGGAGAAACGACATTCTCTTACCGCTTTATCAACTATCGCGGCCAACAGCGCGAATACGGCGTAGAAGTGGTCGATTCAGAAGTCGTGTCATTACCCTACGGTGACATTCAGGCGTTAAAAGTAAAACTAATCAGAGCCTCCAAAACCCGCGAAACCTTCGCATGGTTTGCGCCATCCCTCGATTACGCGTTAGTTCGCTTGCAACAGTTCAAAGATGGTGATGAGCAAGGCGATATCAGATTGAAGAAATACACCACACTCTAGTCATGTTATGAACAGCGAAGGCGGTACAATGATCGGTATTGCCTCCCCTCTTTTCTCATAGTTTTCAATCAATTAATAGTTACACGTGTACGCTGTAAATTAATGCAAATTTCATGTAAAAATCTTGATCTTTGCTGCATTAAATAATAGTTTTACAGATGCTGGTCAGACCTGAGCCACAAAGTGGGCTTATTTGTAGATTTTAGCCCACAATTAGGGGTGACCTGCGTTTTATTTAAACGCCTTTTCAGGAGTGATGTATGGCAGATTTTATATGGTTTTTACTGGTCGTGTTGGCACTGGCCGTTGCCAGTTATCAACGAACCAGTTTAATGACAGCAGTCATGTTAGGTGGCGGCGTCATGGTGTTAGGCACATTATTCGGCGACATTGGTTTATTTGGATGGGTAGTCTACCTTGCCCTTACAGTACCATTCGCTGTGGCAAATGTTCGTAAGCAATACATTACCACCAAGCTTTTGGCATTCTACCGTAAGGTTATGCCAGAGATGTCGACCACTGAGCAAGAAGCGATTGATGCTGGCACGGTATGGTGGGACGGCGATATTTTCAGTGGTAAACCTGATTGGGAGAAATTACACCGTATCCCTAAAGGGCGTTTAACCGCAGAAGAACAAGCGTTCCTTGACGGCCCAGTTGATGAAGTCTGCTCTATGGTTGATGAATGGCAAATTAATCACCAAGATCAAGATTTACCGCCAGAAATATGGGCATTCTTAAAAGAACATAAGTTCTTCGCCATGATTATCAAAAAACAATACGGGGGTTTAGCATTTTCAGCATATGCGCAATCTCGTGTGCTTCAAAAACTTGCCGGTGTAAGCGCAGTATTGTCGAGCACTGTTGGTGTACCTAATTCATTAGGCCCTGGTGAACTTCTTCAACACTATGGTACTAAAGAGCAACAAGACTATTACCTTCCTCGCCTTGCTAAAGGTGAAGAGGTACCTTGCTTTGCCCTTACTGGCCCTGAAGCTGGCTCTGACGCTGGCGCAATCCCTGATGTGGGCGTTGTTTGTAAAGGCCAGTTCAACGGCGAAGAAGTGCTAGGAATGCGTCTTACGTTTAGCAAGCGCTACATCACTCTTGCGCCTGTGGCCACGGTAATTGGTCTGGCATTCAAACTGCAAGATCCAGATGGTTTATTGGGCGATAATAAGGACCCAGGTATCACGTGTGCGCTTATCCCACGAGATACGAAGGGGTTAGAGATTGGACGTCGTCATTTCCCTTTAAATACGCCGTTCCAAAACGGGCCTATTCACGGTACTGACATTTTCGTTCCTATCGATTATATCATTGGTGGTCCGTCTATGGCCGGAAAAGGCTGGCGCATGCTTATGGAATGCTTGTCAGTAGGTCGTTGTATTACGCTTCCATCTTCGGCGGCAGGCGGTGCTAAATCCGTGTCGCTCGCGACAGGCGCATACGCACGTATTCGTCGTCAGTTCCGCATGCCAGTGGGTCATATGGAAGGTGTGGAAGAAATGCTAGCGCGCATAGGTGGTAACGCCTATCTAATGGATGGCGTTACTCGCTTTTCTACCGTAGGCGTAGATTTGGGTGAAAAACCTTCCGTTATTTCAGCAATTTGTAAGTACCACTTAACTGAAAAAATGCGTCAAATCATTAACGATTCGATGGATATTCATGGCGGTAAAGGGGTTATGCTTGGGCCAAATAACTATTTGGGTCGTGGTTATCAGGGTGTGCCTATTTCCATTACGGTTGAAGGGGCGAATATTCTTACCCGTAACATGATGATATTTGGCCAGGGCGCGATGCGTTGTCACCCGTTTGTGTTACAAGAAATTCAAGCCGCATCGATTGAAGACAAAAAAGACGCACTGCACGCTTTTGATAAAGCCGTATTTGGTCACATTGGTTTTGCAGTTTCTAACACTGTCCGTAGTATTTGGTTCTCATTGACTGGTGGCGCGTTTAGTAGTGCCCCTTTCACTGATGATACGTCTCGTTACTACAAGCTGCTTCAAGGCTACAGTGCCAACCTAGCATTGCTTACCGATGTATCTATGGGCGTTCTGGGCGGAGAATTAAAACGTCGTGAGCGCTTATCAGCGCGTTTAGGCGATATTTTAAGTGGTTTGTACATGGGCAGTACTACGTTGAAGCGTTTTGACGAAGACGGCCGTTTACGAGAAGATTTACCGCTTCTTCATTGGGCGATGCAAAACACATTGCATGATATCGAGACTGCCATAGATGACTTTTTAGCGAACTTCCCTAATAAAGCTATCGCGGTTGTTTTGCGTGGTATGGTTATTCCGTTTGGCCGTCGTGTAGGTAAGCCATCTGATAAAACAGAGCATGCTATCGCACAAATGCTTCAAACGCCATCGAGTGCTCGAAGCCGACTAGGCTACGGACAATACTTGTCACGTGAAGATGGCAGCCTGTTCGGCGATTTAGAGCAAACCCTTGATGACGTTCTTGCTAGTGAGCCGGTATTTGAGCGTATTTGTAAACACAAAAAAGCGAAGCTACCTTTTACTCGCTTAGACGTGCTTGCAGATGAAGCGCTGAAAGATGGCATCATTGACGAAGATGAAGCGTCGCTTCTTCGTAAGACAGAAGCGGGTCGTTTGAGAACAATTAACGTGGATGACTTTGATCATGAAGAGTTAATTGCTAAAGTGAACTCAAATAGCGCTAAGAAGAAACAAGGTGGCAAAGCTGCTTAATTCAATACCTCCTAAAAAAGGCCGCGCTAGCGGCCTTTTTATTACCCTGAATACCGCCCTCTTTTTTGGATTAGCGGCTTGTTGCATAAATGCTGAACCAGCAAAGCAAGTTGGTGCTTCTGAGAAGAGAGACAGCACGTTTGTGTGCGGTAATACACCTGAGGCGAAAGCATTGGCATCGTTAATATTCAACGACCCAAAGCAGACACGCCCTTCCCTTATTTGCAACCCAACGTTGGTAGAGGTGGCAGAACGAAAAGCCGAGGATATGGCAGAGCGTGGGCTGGTATCACATTTTTTAGGTGGAAGTCCAAATAGCCGGTTGCGTGACGCTGGACTAACGCTTCCAGATTACTACGGAAATGCGATGAGCAATCAGGTTGAGGCGCTCGCAGGTGGTTATCGAACCGCTAAAAGCGTTTGGCATGCATTAAAAGTTTCAAAGGATCATAGACAGCATTTGCTGGCTGAAATTCCTTTTTATCGAGAACAAGACCAAATTGGTGTAGCCTTCTTTAAGGATTATAGAACGCCTCATATTGAATATTGGGCTGTTTATGTTACAAAGCTTCTTTCTGATGAGCCCGGTAACGTTTACAGTGAGATCCCTGACAAAGGGCTTGATATTGTTACAAAAGACGGTGAGATAAGACTGACACCTACAAAAAAGCCGTAAACTAACGTCTACGGCTTATCTACTAACATGCTTTACGATTAGTTTAGCTGAAGCTTGTCCATTAATAACACCGCTTGCGTGCGGGTGTTAATCTCTAGCTTACGAAGAATTGCGCTAATATGTGCTTTGATTGTCGCTTCGGTGACGTTCATCTCATGAGCAATTTGCTTGTTCATTAAACCTGAACGAAGAAAAGATAGCACTTGGATTTGCTTGGGCGTTAGCTCTCGAAAACGTTGTAGCAACACCTTCAATTCGTCATCGACTTTATCAAGTTGCTCATCCGTCCCTTCAGGGAGCCATTTTTTACCACCAATAATATCAACGATTGCTTGGGCTACCTCTCTGGTAGCCGTTACCTTCGGAATAAAACCATCTGCACCTAAGCTCATTACTTGCGCTACGACCTCAATGGTATCGCTGCCAGAAATCACTGCAATAGGCATGGAAGGAAACAGCTCTCGCAACGTAATTATGCCGTTAAAATATTCACAACCAGGCATATTTAAATCAAGCAATACGAGGTCTACACCATCATGTTCGTTCAATGCAGAAACAGCCGATTCAAGAGTACCTGCTTCTAATATTTGGGCATTTTCAAAGTAAGGTGCCAATGCACCACTTAACGCTTCACGAAATAATGGGTGATCGTCTGCAACTAATATCTTTGTCATCAGCAATACTGCTTCCTTTTCTTCATCTGCTCATAGGTTAATACTTTAGGTTAAATTGGAAAACCCTTTTAATCAAAAAATGTCAGTTAATTGTTATTTTTTAACGTTTTTCATTGGCATTTACACAAGTAACGGTAAAATTACCATTCTGAATCAGAAATTGAGTATTATTTGTGCAAAAGCAAGACAACATTTTCGCTACGCCGCTAACGAAAGTCGCAGACTTTAAGTTTGACGAGTCAGTAGTAGATGTTTTTCCTGACATGATTCAACGCTCAGTTCCGGGCTATGAGACTATCGTGCATACCATTGGTGAGTTAGCGAAGACCTTCGCTACACCTAACAGCAATATTTTTGATTTAGGCTGTTCACTGGGTGCAGCGAGCTTGTCTGTTGCTCGTGCTACGCAAGAGATACCATGTAACATTGTTGGTGTTGATAGTTCTGAGGCAATGGTTACCCGCTGTAGACGCATGGTTCAAGCATTTGCACTATCAAACCCGGTCACAATACTACAACAATATGCACAAGACACTGAAATAAGTAATGCCTCAATGGTAATTATGAACTTTACGCTTCAGTTCATTCCTCCATCAGATAGAAAAGCGTTACTTCAGTCTATTTATAATGGATTGAATAAAGGCGGTGTTTTAGTGATATCTGAAAAAATAAAGCACCCTACTATTACCGGTAACGAGCTATTAATAGACTTGCACCATCAATTTAAACGTAACAATGGCTATAGCGAACTAGAGGTAAGTCAAAAACGTGCATCGTTAGAAAAGGTCATGCTAACCGATACGTTTTCAGAACACGAAACTCGACTGAAAGACGTGGGATTTGCGGATGTTGTAATGTGGTTTAAGTGCTTTAATTTTACCTCGTTGGTAGCGATTAAGTAACACCAGAAATAGTTACTAAGCAATCAACAATCATTTAACGAGTAAGAAAATCACATGAGTAAAGCTGAACAATCATGGTTTAACGAATGCTACCGTTCGTTGTTAGATACAACACTCAGCCATTGGCTTCAAACCCTCCCTGCGCAACTTGATGGCTGGCAACGGACACGAAAGCATGGCGAATTTGATAAATGGTGCAAGCTACTCGCTAAACTTCCTGAAACGTCCCCTTCATCCGTAGATATAGAAAATGCGGTGAAAGTGGGTGCTTTGTCGGACATCAATGAGTATACACAAAAACAAATTGCCGGTTTGCTCCGACAATTTATGCCTTGGCGAAAGGGCCCTTTCTATATTCATGATATTCATATTGATACCGAATGGCGTTCTGATTGGAAATGGGACCGTGTTGTTGACCATATTAGCCCGTTGAAGGGACGAAATGTTCTTGATGTAGGGTGTGGAAGCGGCTATCACATGTGGCGTATGTTAGGTGAACAAGCTAATCGTGTATTCGGCATCGATCCCACACAGCTTTTTCTTATTCAATTTCAAGCGATTAAGCATTTCATTCCCCACGAAGACATTCACTTTTTGCCGTTAGGCATAGAGGAAATGCAACCTTTAAACGCTTTTGATACCGTATTTTCTATGGGGGTGCTCTATCACAGAAAAGACCCCATGCAGTTCTTAACACAATTGAAAGATCAGTTACGCAAAGGCGGTGAACTGGTGCTAGAAACACTGGTTGTGGAAGGTGATGAAACAACGGTACTGATGGCTGGTGAACGTTATGCACAAATGCGCAATGTTTGGTTCCTACCAAGTACCGATGCACTTACCGTTTGGCTTTCACGACTAGGGTTTGAAAATATTCGGGTTGTAGATGTTAACGATACAACACTTGATGAGCAACGGACAACGGAATGGATGGATACCCAGTCATTGAAAGATTTTCTCATGCCTGAAGATATTACTCGAACCATAGAGGGCTACCCTGCACCAAGACGAGCCGTAATTATTGCCAATCGCAGATAATTAACTCCCGGCACCGTAACTGTAGATGTTGGCATAAATGTTGTAACCCTAAACAGTTAAAATGTACTAAAACAGTACGCAACAAGGTGACAGCATGGATATTCACGGGTTTCTTAAGACGCATAAGTTACCAAGCGCCTACGCAGAAACTGCACAACATTGGTTCATCCCGTTGTGTGAACGCGTCCTAGCGCACCAAGAGGATGCAAATAAGCCATTTGTCGTGTCGATAAATGGCTGCCAGGGCTCTGGAAAGTCTACGCTTACAAGTTTCATGGGTGCCTACCTTTCGAGCGAACATGAGAAGTCGGTCGTCTCACTTTCAATTGATGATTTCTATTTAAGTCGGTCAGAGAGACGGGCGCTTGCAATCAAAGTTCATCCGCTGCTTCAAACGCGGGGTGTTCCCGGTACACACAATGTCTCGTTAGCACTCGATACGATGAACGCGTTGAACGAGCCTGGCAATGTGGCTTTACCTCGCTTTGAAAAAGCGCTCGATGACCCCCTCCCACACGAGCAATGGCCAGTTGTTACCAGTCCCCCTGACATTATTATTCTTGAAGGATGGTGTGTTGGATTACCTCCTCAAAAAGACGATGCGCTAGCTCGTTCAGTGAACAGTCTAGAAAAAGACGAAGATCCACTGAGTGTCTGGCGTCGCTTTGTAAATACTGAATTAGGGGGCAGTTATCAAACATTATTTGATCTGGCTGACTACACTATTATGCTTAAAGCTCCAAGTTTCGATTGTGTTTATAAATGGCGATTAGAACAAGAACATAAGCTTGCTGAGTCGGCGGGAACAACAGGCAATAATGTCATGAGCGATGATGACATTGCTCGGTTTATTGCGCACCATCAACGGCTCACTGAACATGCGCTTCAACACTTGCCGGCGCGTTGTGATACGGTGTTTAGCCTCGATACCAATAGACAAATAATCAATCAGGAAAACAAGTAATGACGAAAACGCTCGTTTTTACCGATATGGATGGCACGCTGTTAGACCATCACACTTATTCATTTGAGGCGGCAAAACCAGCGCTCGACGCATTAGAAAAAAGACAAATACCGGTTGTTCCTACTACCAGCAAAACCTTTGCAGAATTACAGCCATTGCGAGAAAAGATTGGGTTGCATGGCCCATTTATCGTTGAAAACGGCGCCGCTATTTATATTCCCCATGGTTTTTTCAAGCAAAAACCAAGTGGCACACTATGGGTTGATGGATATTGGTGTAAGGCTTTTATTTCAAACAAAAATTATTGGATAAAGCTGCTAGAAAAAATTAACTCAGACTTTGCGGGTGAGTATGACCAGTTTTCAAAGATGAGCGTTGAAGAGATTCAAGCTTGTACGGGATTAGATGAACAGTCTGCGTCGCTTGCCGCCAAGCGCCAATTCGGCGAACCGATTTTATGGAAAAGTACGACTGAAAGGAAACTCGCCTTCATTGACGCCGTTGAACAGCGTGGTGCTTACCCGTTAGAAGGAGGCCGATTTATACATGTTTCAGGTAACTGTGATAAAGGGCAAGCCCTTACATGGTTGGCTAATGAATATCAAAAACAACATAACGAACGCGTGACCACCGTTGCTTTGGGCGACGGCAAGAACGATATCGCAATGCTAGAAGCTGCGCATATGCCAGTTAGAATTTTATCACCGGTAAACCCTCCGCCTACTGTAAAAAAAGAAGAGGTTTATACCAGCACCCTACCCGGCCCTGAAGGCTGGAACGAAATGCTTACTCAATTGCTTTCCCTATGATCAGGAGGATACATGGCTGACTTTTATCAAAACGGTGTGGTTACTACATTACATAACCTTTCTCGCAGACCAACAGAGGAACTAGAAGCCGAATTACTCCGCTTTTCGCAAAAGCGCCCGATGGCGCTAATTTTACCATCGCTGTTTTCTGAATTAGAAGGCGATGCGCTACCGCATATTGTTAATGAACTAACCTCTGTGCCTTATTTGTCTGAAATTGTTATTGGTCTAGACCGAGCGACACAAGAACAGTACAAACATGCGCTCAAATTCTTTGGGAAACTCCCACAACATCATCGCGTATTATGGAATGATGGCCCACGCTTAAAAGCTCTCGATGATGAATTGCAGGCTCAAGGTTTGGCGCCTAAAGAATTGGGTAAAGGTCGAAATGTGTGGTATTGCATGGGCTATGTACTGGCTTCTAACCGAGCAGAATCAGTCGCTTTGCATGATTGTGATATTGTGACGTACAACAAAGATTTGCTGGCCAAACTGATTTACCCCGTGGCGAACCCATCATTTAATTATGAGTTTTGTAAGGGGTTCTATGCCCGTGTTGCAAATGGCAAGATTAATGGCCGTGTTTCACGACTTTTAGTGACACCACTGCTTCGCGCGCTAAAACGCATCATGGGTGATAATGAGTACTTAGAGTTTATGGACAGCTTCCGCTACCCGCTTGCAGGTGAATTCTCATTTAGACGAGATGTGCTCAATGATATTCGTATTCCTAGTGATTGGGGTTTAGAGATTGGCGTACTGTCTGAAATGCACCGTAACTACTCTCACAACCGTTTATGCCAAGCTGACATCTGTGATATCTATGACCATAAACATCAAGATTTATCATTGAACAATGATGAAGGTGGGTTATCGAAGATGTCTATCGATATCACCAAGGCAATATTTAGGAAACTTGCGACACAAGGTTATACCTTCAGTAACGAAATGTTTCGTTCGATTAAAGCTACCTATTTCCGTATTGCGCTAGACTTCATTGAAACGTATCACAACGATGCCGTAATGAACGGACTTACCTTGGATATTCATAGCGAAGAAAAAGCAGTAGAAATGTTTGCAAGTAATATAATGAAAGCAGGTGAAAACTTTTTAGCGAATCCAATGGAAACCCCATTCATTCCAAGTTGGAATCGCGTAACTAGCGCAGTACCAGACATTCTAGATCGCTTGTTGGAGGCCGTTGACGCTGATACCGCAGAGTTTATGGAGTAAATAACATGACATGGCAAGTGCTTCACGAAAAAGTCACACACCATCTTGATATGATTTATGCCGATGTGCCGTTAAATGACAGCACATCTGACATAGCCACATCACTGATGAACGCGATAGGTATCGTAGAGCCTAGCGATATTGCCAACCCTCAATCACACTTTAACTATTGGGATCAGGATGACATTGTCATGATCACCTACGGTGATAGTGTCATTGAAAAAGATGAGCGTCCTTTAGTTACACTCAATCGTTTTCTTCATAAATATTGCAAGAACACGATTAATAACGTTCATATTTTGCCGTTTTTTCCTTACAGCTCAGATGACGGTTTCTCGGTTATCGACTATTCGAGTGTTAACGAGTCATTAGGTACATGGGATGATATTGAGGCTATCGCAAAAGACTATGGATTGATGACAGACTTGGTGATCAACCATTGCTCTGCACGCAGCATTTGGTTCGATAACTTTGTCAAAGGAGAAGGCACTGGAAAGGACTTTTTCTTCACCAGCGACCCAAGCAACGATTTAAGCATGGTCACCCGACCTCGGGTGTCGCCGCTGCTACGTGAAACGCCAACGGCGAATGGGGTACAACATGTATGGTGTACCTTTAGTCACGATCAGGTCGATTTTGACTTTAGAAACCCCAACGTACTGTTGACGTTTGTCGAAATAATTAAGTTGTATATCGATAAAGGCGCAAAACTTTTCCGCCTTGATGCCGTTGCATTCTTATGGAAAATTGTTGGCACTACATCAATCAATTTGCCCGAGACTCACGAGGTAATTAGGCTTCTAAGAACGCTTATTGAGCATGTCGACCCGTCGATTATTATTATCACGGAGACGAACATTCCAAATCGTGAAAACCTCACGTATTTTGGTAATGCTAATGAAGCTCACGCTATATATAACTTTTCGTTACCGCCATTGTTGGTGAATACGTTGGTATCAGGCAACTGCACTTATTTGAAAAGCTGGATGATGAGCATGCCTCCTGCACAAAACGGGACAGCGTATTTCAACTTTATTGCTTCTCATGATGGTATTGGGTTAAGGCCTGCAGAAGGGTTACTTAGTGACGAAGAGATTTCAGATCTCGTTCATGCTATGCAAAACTTCGGAGGAAAGATTTCATGGCGCGCCTCTGAGCATGGTCAGCAAAAGCCCTATGAGATAAACATTACACTATTCGATGCCCTGCAAGGCACGGTGAAGGGGCCTGATAAGTTTCAAACCGATAGGTTCATTTGTGCTCATGCCATTATGCTTGGTATGGAGGGGATCCCTGGCATTTATATACATAGTCTATTAGGAACCTCTAACGACTACGAAAAAGTGGCAAATACGGGGCAGAATCGCTCAATTAATCGCAGACGTTGGGATTTGAGCGAGCTTGAAGCATTATTAGATTCACCCTACTCTCAGCACCATAAAGTGCTAACAAGAGTATCGCAACTTATCCGCATTAGGAAAGTACAGCCCGCTTTTCATCCTAACGCCACACAGTTTACGTTACAGTTGGGTGAAAAAGTATTTGGGTATTGGCGTCAAAGTCTCGATCGTAAGCAAAGTATTTTTTGCATCAGCAATATTTCAGACGAACCACAATCTATTCTACTGTCCGATATCAATTTGATTGGAACGGACAATTGGATTGACTTAGTGACACGTGAAGAAGTAAGCATAGAGCAAGGTTTTGTGGAGCTTGCGCCTTATCAAGTAATGTGGATAAGCAATCAAGACTTCGAATAAACCCACCCCAAGGTGTTAGTAGCATAATACTCACACATAAAGAAGGCAGTGAAATCAGTTGAAGGTTTGCGCTGCCTTTTTATTTTAAACACCGTACCGACTACCCTTTTTACTTTTGTCTTTTACCCATTGGTTTATTGCTTTATTTAAGTGATAATTCGCGACTTTCTCAATCATAACGAGTGCATAACATGTCCAGCAAATGGCTATCATTAGACGCTGCCCTTGAAAACGCAATGCGTGCTACGCCTGTCGTTACTAAAACTGAACAGGTAGATATTCTTCACGCCCATGGTCGAATATGCGCTCACGACATTATCGCTACACAAGATGTACCTCCTTGGGACAATTCAGCGATGGATGGTTTTGCGGTTAATACACAATCTATGCCCTCGAATAATACCCTTTCTGTTCAAGGGACTATTACGGCTGGGATGGATGCAAGCGAAACACTAACGACGCACAGTGCGATTAAAATTATGACTGGCGCCCCGTTACCAGACGGGGCGAATGCCGTCGTGATGAAAGAGAACACATCAAGTAGTACAGACGGTAAAGTGCTTATTAACCATCTACCAAAAGACGGTGAAAACATTAGGCGAAAAGCTAATGATATTGCCGTTGGCGATTGTTTAATTAGCGCAGGTACGCGACTTAGGCCAGAGCATTTAATGCTGTTATCTTCACAAGGCGTAGCAGAGATTTCTGTGTTCAAGAAGGTACGTGTTGGCGTGGTGGCTACAGGCAGTGAACTTGCCGCTCCGGGTACACAACGCTTACCTACGCAAATCTTTGAGTCAAACCGATTAGGGGTATCAGCAACCTTATCTCAACTTAACGTTGATGTCGTAGACTTTGGTATTGTAAAAGATGATGAGACCACATTACGCCAATTGTTTAGTGATGCAAGCGAACGTGTTGACATTATGGTGAGCAGTGGCGGTGTATCAGTAGGCGATGCCGACTTTGTTAAAGATATCATTGAAGAGCTTGGCAGCATTACATTTTGGAAGCTTGCGATAAAACCTGGCAAACCGTTTGCGCTAGGCCATATTGCCAATACGCTATTTTGTGGCTTACCTGGCAACCCCGTCTCCGCCTTCGTTACCGCCAAGCTCTTGATGTTGCCAATTGTTAGAAAAATGCAGGGTGAAAAAAACATCACATTTCCACTTACCCTCAATGCCAAAATAACATGTGAATTGAAGCGAAAAGCCGGTAGACGAGATTTCCAACGTGCAACACTGCAGCAAGATACATCAGGCAACTTATTTGTTACTCCATTAGCAATACAAAGTTCTGGGGTGATGACCTCTATCACCGCTGCCAACTGTTTTATGGTTATTCATGAACAAATCAGTGAGATTGCCCAAGGAGAAACTGTGTCGGTACTGCCTTTTGATTTACATAGCCCGATAATGGAATATCAAGCGTGAAAAACAAACGATACCTGCTAGAAGGCAAAAACATCGTTAAGCTTGCATGGCCGCTGCTT
This sequence comes from Alteromonas sp. 4NH20-0056, assembly GCF_057539655.1. NCBI lineage: Bacteria > Pseudomonadati > Pseudomonadota > Gammaproteobacteria > Alteromonadales > Alteromonadaceae > Alteromonas > Alteromonas sp. 4NH20-0056. The sequence goes on from NZ_BAAJLS010000008.1 coordinate 57,372, forward strand.
ATCGCACAGATTACGCAGATGTTAATGGGGGTAAGCGATACCATCATGGCAGGACGCTATAGTGCAACCGATATGGCCGCAGTCGCTTTAGGTTTTAGTATTACTATCCCTTTACTGTGCTTTATTCAGGGGATAGCGCTAGCATTGCCTCCCATCATTTCTCGGCTTCATGGCAATAAATCATTTGGTTCAATTGCTCAGGCCAGTCAACAAGCTGGTTATCTCGTGTTTTTTGTCGGTATCGCTATCGCTGCTCTATTTCCGTTTACCGAGTCTATTGTCTCTATTTTTCCAATGGAAGATGCCCTACACACCATCACAGTTAATTATGTCGTCTATGTACTGTTGGCAATGCCTGGTTTTGCATTGTATCAATGGCTTCGAAACTACTGTGAAGGCTTAGGTAAAACCAAACCAACCATGCTTATTACCGTGATAGGTCTTATGGCGAACATTGTCGGTAACTATTTGTTTATCTATGGCGTCGGCCCAATCCCAGCTATGGGCGGTGCGGGTTGTGGGGTGGCCACAGCGATTGTTATTTATACCATGCTAATTGCTACGTTCATCTATGTACGATATAGCCCTGCCCTCGCAAAATACGCATTGTTTAACCAGCGATATCCTATTTCCCTTGCGGCTATCAAACGTACTTTTTCACTGGGCTTACCTATTGCGATGACGCTGCTTTTTGAAGTGACGTTATTTGCAGTGGTTGCTTTACTGCTTGCTCCTTTTGGCGCGACAACGGTAGCGGCACATCAAGTCGCTCTAAACTTTTCCGCACTTATGTTCATGTGCCCTATGAGTATTGGCATGGCTGCCTCTATCAGAATAGGCTATAGAATTGGACAGCAAAATTATCGTCAGGCAAAAATTGCGGCGCAGTGTGCTATTTTAATTGGCTTTGTCACCGCCGCACTTACTGCAACGTTCACGCTTACTGCAAAATCGTTCATAATTGGCCTTTATACCAACGATAATGACGTTTATCAGTTGGCGACTTCGTTGCTTATCTATGCAGCGTTGTTTCAACTTTCTGATGCGGTCCAGGTCATTTCAGCTAACGCCCTTCGCGGATATAAAGATACGACTTGGATGTTTATTATTACTTTTATCTCCTATTGGCTTATTGGGCTTCCAACAGGCATTATACTAGGGAGAACAAGTTGGATAACCTTAGAGCCCATGTCAGCGGCAGGGTTTTGGATAGGCTTTATCGTAGGGCTTTCTGCTGCGGCGGTACTACTAGGTGCGAGGCTATACTATATTCAACGAGGCAATTACATTCGAAATAAGAGTTACGCGTAACGCAGCATCAGCAAGATTGCTGTTATGGGATGATAACAAGGGCGAAGCAAACTGCACTTCGCCCTCTCGTTCAGCGTTAATTATGCTTCGGTGTTTTAACGGCTTCGACTAAGCCCCTTAATGGCTGCTGTTAATCCTTCCAGGGTTAACCCAAACATTCTGTCTTCCATGATATCTTTCATAATCGACACAGATGAGTAATACGGCCAATAGTTTTCTGGCTGTGGATTCAACCACACCGCATTAGTAAAGTGCTGGAGCAATCGACCCATCCATACACTTCCGGCCTCTTCATTCCAGTGCTCGACACTGCCACCTGGATAGGTTATTTCATACGGCCCCATGGTTGCATCACCCACGAAAATCACTTTGTAGTCTTTTCCGTAACGATGGATAATATCCCAAATAGAAATACGTTCTTTATCGCGCCTTGCGTTGTCTTTCCACACACCTTCATATACGCAATTATGAAAGTAAAAGTATTCAAGGTATTTGAACTCGGTTTGAACCGCTGAAAAAAGCTCTTGCGTTGATTTAACATGAGGGTCCATAGAGCCGCCCACATCAAAAAACATCAGTACCTTGACCGCATTGTGCCGTTCGGGTGCCATGTGTATGTCAAGCATGCCGCCTTTTTTTGCGGTTTCACCGATAGTCGTCGCAACATCGAGTTCTTCACTTGCGCCCGTGCGAGCAAATTTTCGTAATTTACGTAGCGCGACTTTGATATTCCTTGTGCCTAATTCGACGTCCGAGGATAGATTCTTAAACTCACGCTTGTCCCACACTTTCGCTGCTGAAAATTTGCGGTTGCCCTTCTGGCCTATTCTTACGCCCTCAGGGTTATCTCCATACGCGCCGAAAGGCGACGTACCGCCCGTCCCTATCCATTTATTGCCACCTTGATGCCGCTTCTCTTGTTCTTCTAAGCGTTGTTTTAACGTCTCCATTAACGCGTCAAGACCACCTGCTTGTCGCAAGGCCTCTCTTTCTTCCTCGCTCAGGTGCTTTTCAATTTCTTTGCGTAGCCATTCCTCAGGAATATCCTTCCCGAATAGATCGATAGATTCAACCCCTTCAAAGTAAGCAGCAAAAGCACGATCAAACTTGTCATATTGCGTTTCATCTTTAACCATTATTGTTCTGGAAAGGCTATAAAACCCTTCTAGATCGGCGTAAACAATATGCTTTTCCATTGCTTTAAGTAAATCTAGCAGCTCTCGAAGACTGACTTTGACTTGATATTGTCGTAGCGTGAAAAAGAATTGAATCAACATTATCTACGCGCCATGAAAACCAGTTTCTCGAACAAGTGAATATCTTGCTCATTTTTAAGCAATGCGCCATAAAGTGGAGGAATAGCCGCTTTACCCTCTTTTGAATGTAAGGTCTCAGGTGGAATGTCTTCTGCCACTAATAACTTAAGCCAGTCGATCAATTCACTCGTCGAGGGCTTTTTCTTTATTCCTGGAACGTCTCGTACGTTAAAGAAGGCTTTTAGCGCCTCATCTAACAACGTCTTTTTCAAGTTAGGGAAATGCACATCGACAATTGACTGCATCTCTTCAGGTGTAGGAAATTGAATATAATGGAAGAAACAGCGACGTAAAAACGCATCGGGCAATTCTTTTTCATTGTTCGATGTGATGATGACGATAGGACGCTGTTTGGCAACAATACGCTCTTGAGTCTCGTATACAAAGAATTCCATTTTATCGAGCTCAAGCAATAGATCGTTAGGAAACTCGATATCGGCTTTATCAATTTCGTCAATCAATAACACTGGGCGCTTCTCTGCGGTAAAGGCTTGCCACAATTTGCCTTTGACAATGTAGTTACCAATATCGTGTACTCGATCATCACCAAGTTGGGAATCTCTGAGGCGAGAAACAGCATCATATTCATACAGCCCTTGCTGAGCTTTTGTGGTTGACTTGATATGCCATTGAATTAGTTCCGTCCCTAAACTTTCCGCCAGCTCTTCCGCCAACATCGTTTTACCCGTTCCAGGCTCACCTTTTATCAGTAGCGGACGCTCTAGTGTAATGGCGGCATTAACCGCGAGCTGTAGGTCTTTGGTTGCAATGTAATTAGACGTTCCACTAAAAGCCATTATTGATTCACCTCTTCAAATTCTGCGTCGTCATGTAAAATAACAATAACATATAGCGAAAAAGCACTTTGCATTTTCGCGTTTGGGGCCAATGATATAGGGGTATAACGAAAATCCCAAATTTAGACTGTGAATTATTAACTATTACAAAGGTCGTAACGGCCACGTCGTTTTGGGTTTCTCTCATTAGTAAGGATTAAAAATGCAAGTATTTGACGATAGCTCACTTTCAATTGGCCGCACGCCACTGGTAAAACTCAATCGCGTAACTTCTGGAAACGTCTACGCAAAAATTGAATCGCGTAATCCAAGTTTTAGCGTTAAATGTCGTATTGGAGCCAATATGATTTGGGATGCCGAAAAACGCGGCGTACTGGGTGACGGAAAAGAAATCGTAGAACCTACAAGCGGTAACACAGGAATTGCACTTGCATTTGTTGCTGCTTCTCGCGGCTACAAGCTTACATTAACGATGCCTAGCAGCATGAGTTTAGAGCGTAGAAAACTATTAAAAGCATTAGGTGCAAATTTAGTACTTACTGAGGCACCTAAAGGCATGAAAGGTGCGGTAGCGGCTGCGCAGGAAATCGTTGCATCTGACCCTGAAAGATATGTGTTGCTTCAGCAATTTGATAACCCGGCTAACCCGGCTATCCATGAAAAAACAACGGGGCCAGAAATCTGGAATGATACTGAAGGTAAAGTAGACGCGTTTGTCGCAGGTGTAGGTACAGGCGGTACAATCACCGGTGTTTCTCGCTACATTAAAAATACGCAAGGAAAAGCCATCACATCAGTTGCTGTAGAGCCAACTGATTCACCTGTTATTACACAAGCAAAAAATGGCGAAGAATTGACACCAGGACCGCATAAGATTCAAGGTATTGGTGCAGGCTTTATTCCGGGTAACTTAGACCTTGATCTGATTGATGAGGTTGAGCAAGTTACTAATGAAGAATGCATGGAAATGACCCACCGACTGATGAAAGAAGAAGGTATCCTTGCGGGGATCTCTTCAGGTGCAGCGGTAGTTGCAGCCAAGCGATTCGCTGAGCGTCCAGAGAATAAAGACAAAATCGTGGTTGTATTACTAGCAAGCGGCACAGAGCGTTATTTAAGCTCACCGTTATTCGCAGGCACGTTTGACGAGCAAGAAGAAGTCCAGTAATCCCAGCACGTTAAAAACCACATCAAAAAGCGAGGGGAAATCCTCGCTTTTTTCGTTATTTGATTAACAGCCCATCAACTGGTATAACGCCAAAGCGCGTGGAATTAGACCTTAGAAAGCGCTCTACTATAATAAAAAAGGTAACATTGAGTTGAGCTATCTACTTAATGATTACCACAACAGGAATGGAGTTGTTTTAATGTTAAAAAATGCCGTTGCCACATTGGCTGGTTTTCTTGTTTTGATGGCGCTATCGGGATGTGAAGAGAAGCAAGAGGGCTTAGGTCGCTATGGTATGCTGGATGAACAAACCCCTGAATACACAACCGTCGCTTTTTTGCATAGCGTGTATGAAGATGACAATTTAGACGTAGCAATTAGTTTATCGAGTGAAAAACTAAAACGAATATTGAAGCGCTATCACACCAATCGTAACGTGCAACGTCACCTTTTATCCCTTAAATATGACGAGGTTGTTATTACACCGCAAAGTGGTGCTCGGGTGGGACGTACTGAGTTTGCTGAAACAGCATCAATTACTGTTTTCCTAAGTGGTACGTACGATGGCGATAAAATCGAAGACTTAAGAAGCGTTGAATTAATAAAAGAAAACGGGGAATGGAAAGTGTCAGAAATTCACCCCGACAAGTACTTATAAAAATAACGCCTACCGGATAGCGTACTTAATAAAGCACATAAAAAAGGCGTGATTTTCACGCCTTTTTTACTCATCAATTAAGTAGGCCAGACTTACTGGCCTACCGCAATTCCTTCTCGGCGAGGATCTGCACCGCCAATGAGTTTTTTAGCACGAAACTGTATGCCATGCAGACCACTGTTCAAGTCTACAACCTTCACATCATGGCCTAACGCAGAAAGCGGGCCTTCTAAGTTAGCGATAGGCGTACCCTTTTCAAGCGCCGTGTAATCGTTTCTGTTCGTGATTTTAGGCATATTGATGGCTTGCTGAATATCCATATCAAAATCAATAATACCGATAAGCGTTTGCGCTACGTAGCTTACTATTCTTGAACCACCAGGAGAGCCAACGACGATACTTAACTCACCTTTCTCATCAAACACCATTGTAGGGCTCATAGCGCTGCGCGGACGTTTGCCCGGCTCTACACGATTGGGGACCGGAAAGCGGTTTTTTGTAGGTAAGAATGAAAAATCAGTGAGTTGGTTGTTTAGTAAAAAGCCGCCCACCATAAGTCCAGAGCCGAACATAAATTCGATACTGGTAGTCATCGACACAGCGTTACCTTGCTTATCTACAATAGAAACATGAGACGTGTTGGGCAGCTCCATTGACTGCCCCATTGCAACGTTTACGCCTTCATACGGGTTTCCGGCGCGCGCTCTTCGCCACGGTTTATTTGCTTCAATTCCCTCACCTCTGCGATTCAAATAAGCTGCATTTATCATGGCGGCAAACTGCAAATTAGTAAAATCACTGTCTGCGATAAATTTCTCTCTGTCTGCGTACGCTTTGGCACTGGCCTGCGTATAGAGATTAGCGAACTCAACGGAACCAGGAGCATAAGAAGACAAATCGTGATTTTCTAGCATCTTCAATATTTGAAAAACATTGATTCCACCAGAGCTTGGTGGAGCCATTCCACAGATCTGCTGGCTACGATATGTGCCACAAACCGGCTCTCGCTTAATTGGTTTATAGTTGGCTAAATCATCCATAGACAATTGGCCTGGATTAATTGACGCGGAATTAACGGCCTTAACAATTTTTTCTGCCAACTCGCCTTTCAAAAGATAATCGCTGCCTTTTTCTGCAATACCTTTCAAGGTTTTAACTAACGGCTTATTTTTCTTAACTGTCCCTTCTTTAAGTGGTAAGCCTGCAGGATAGAAATACGTTGAGCTTGTCGGAAATGTTTTCAAACCGGGGTGATAGTCTAACGCCACCAGCTTTGCTAGACGAGGAGACACTCGAAATCCGTTAGAAGCTGTGTCGATAGTATCGTCGAATAATTCACTCCACGGCAGCGTACCAAACTCTGAATGTGCTTGCTCTAACGCCGCAATGGCGCCAGGCACACCAACCGACTTTCCGCCGACTACAGCATCTATCCAGCGCATTGGTTTATTGCCTTCAATAAACCAGTGGGCATTCACGGCTGCGGGCGCCATTTCTCGACCGTCGAATGTATGTAAAACCTTATTCACATTATCCCAGTATAAAATAAACGCTCCACCGCCTATACCAGACGATTGGGGTTCGACAAGAGAAAGCATACTTTGCACTGCTACTGCAGCGTCGATAGCGCTACCTCCCTTTTCGATGATTTGCTTGCCAGCCCATGACGCGTAGGGGTTTGCAGCAACGACCATATACTCTTTGGCTTCAAACGCTTTTTTCTCGCTGTATCCTGTTGCTGCTTCTGGTTCCCCAACCTCACGGGGCTCTTTGGAAAAGGCCGCAAAAGGACTAGCACAAGCCAAAAGTGTAAAAGAAAGAAAAGATGCAGTTAACCAAGAACGTTGTGACAAATGGAAATTCCTCTTACTTAAATTTCTCAGGGTTAATTGGGCGCTTATTTAAAAACGCATCAAAAGCTTCTTGCGCGGCAGTAGAATTCATCGCATCTAGAAAAATATCAAATTCTTCGTTCATAACTTGATGTATTTTTTCATTTTCGCTCTTCAATAGCGCTTTGGTGTGCAATAGCGCAAACGCAGGTTTAGCTGTGAGCTTAGCACACACTTCATCGACTGTAGCGGCTAAAGTATCACTTGAAACAATCGCCGTAAGCATACCAAAATCATGGGCCTCTTGCGCAGTAATTGGTTCACCTAACATAAGCCACGCGCTGGCTTTAATATGCCCCGCTATCTTCGGTAATAAATAGCTGGATGCATATTCTGGTACAAGCCCTAAATTAATGAACGGCAAAACAAATTTTGCGTTCGGTTCCGCATAGACAAAGTCGCAATGCAGAAGTAATGTAGTGCCAATACCGACCGCTAGACCATGTACCTGAGCAACTACAGGACGTTTACAATCGGTCAGTGCTCGCATAAAGGCAGCGGTTTCAGGCACATGCTGCCCTTCTTCACGGTTTGCGAAATCGCTTATATCGTTACCCGCGGTGAAACAGTCGCCCTCCCCACTAAATCTAATAACACGGATGGCGTTATTGTCGTTTGCGTCAACAATGGCATCGGCCATCATTTGGTACATCGAACGGGTTAATGCGTTTTTCTTATCAGGCCTATTTAAGACGATATGTAATACACCATCGGCGATGTGTGTTTTGATATGTTCCATGCTCGTACCTCTTTCGACTTGTAGTGTAGGTATGTATTCGCAAAGACATCGAATACAATTTTCACCCTTAGGGTTATTTTCTGTATCATATCTAGCAGAGTTCAATTACTACAATAATATTCAATGATAATGTCACTGCCGTTTTCCCCTAAGTATTCGTTTGGCCCACTTATACTCGCGCTTATCTCAATAGCGGCCTATTACTGCGAACCAACATCTAGCCAGTGGCTTGCCTACGACCGATATGCCATTCAAGGCCTAGATACCTGGCGGTTATTAACCGGAAACCTCGTTCATACTAACGGGTATCATTTGCTTCTGAATTTAGCTGGTTTGGCATTATTATGGGCATTACATGGCGAACATTATCGTGTAGGTCGTTTCATAAAGGTGTTTGTGTGGTGCAGTGTAGGCACCAGTGTCGGGCTCTATTTTCTTTCAACCGAATTAATTTGGTATGCGGGGTTGTCTGGGGCACTTCATGGTATTTTCGTATGGGGAGCTTGTATGGATCTCCGTGCAAACATGCGTTCTGGTTGGCTGCTGCTTATCGGCGTTGCAATCAAAGTAGCCTACGAGCAGGTATCTGGAAGTAGCCCTGAAGTGGCTGCACTTATTAATGCCAGAGTCGCGGTCGACGCACACTTTTTTGGTGCCATCAGCGGTTTACTGCTCTTTTTATTGATGTGGTTGTCATCGCGCAAGTAATCATTCAGCGCTTTAGAATGTAGTACACTGTTCACCATTCATTACGTTAACCAAGATGCCTCTATGTTCAACAAGAATGACAACAACACTCAACATACGATAAACACAATCAGCGATCTGGCCACACATGTTGATTATTCGTTATTAGATACTCTTGTACCCAATCCTGTGTCACACCCTGATGGGGATGAACATAACCCAAGGCAGGTAACGTCAGGCCATTATGTGCCAGTAACCCCGACACCGCTTAATCATCCAATCTATGTCAGTCACAGTAAACCCTTTTTTGAAGAACTGGGCTTTAGCGATGAATTAGCGCGTACTGACGAATTTAAATGTTTATTTTCGGGAGATATGAGCAACCTTCCTTCTGCAATGAAACCTTATGGGTGGGCCACCGGCTATGCTCTCTCCATATACGGTACCGAATACACTCAGCAATGTCCTTTTGGTAACGGTAATGGATACGGTGATGGACGAGCGCTTTCAATAGTAGAAGCGGTGTTAAATGGAAAGCGTTGGGAAATGCAACTCAAAGGGGCTGGTCGCACGCCTTATTGTCGTGGTGCTGACGGACGTGCAGTACTTCGCTCAAGTGTTCGAGAGTTTTTGGTACAAGAGCATATGCACGCATTAGGTATACCTACCTCTCGTTCGTTGAGCTTGTTTGTATCTGCGTCCGACACCGTCGACCGCCCTTGGTATTTAGAAGGGTCAACCTCACATAATCCAGAGGTGATGGTTGAAAACGCAGTCGCAATATCGACTCGCGTAGCGCCCTCGTTCATTCGTGTAGGACAACTAGAACTCTTTGGACGTAGAGCAAGATGTAATGAACATCCAACAGCCGTTCAAGAGCTTAAACAATTGGTAAAGCACCTCATTGACCGAGAGTACGCCGGCGAGGTCGATAACACTAAGTCGTTTGAGGCGCAGCTTGTTGACTTGGCTATTGCATTTAGAGAGCGCTTGACCACATTGGTGGCGCATTGGGTGCGTGTTGGTTACTGTCAAGGAAACTTTAACAGTGACAATTGTGCTGCTGGAGGATACACGCTCGACTATGGTCCATTTGGTTTTTGTGAACTGTTTGAAGTCGATTATCAACCTTGGACTGGCGGGGGACGACACTTTTCTTTCCTAAATCAACCTGTCGCGGCCGAAAAGAATTTTACTATGTTCTGTCGAGCCCTTGAGCCTCTGCTTGCTGACAGCCCATTAGAGCGTAATGCCGTTTTTGAAGTGAATGATACATTTTCAGCGGTAATGAGCGATAAAATGGAACGCATGTGGGCATCGAAGTTAGGGCTTGCGCAATACGATAACGTCCTGCTAGTGCAAGTACTTCAACTGATGATACGCACGGGCGTTGACTATACTATTTTCTTCCGAGCGCTTTCTGCTTTGCCAGAAAAACGTGATATACCCGACGTCAGCGCCGTCGCCATGAGCTTTTACTCACCCGCAAAAGAAGAACTTTCGCAACAATGGAACGATTGGCTAAACGCCTGGTTTAAAGCGATTAAAAATGATAATAACGCCTCGCATGCTTCACAGCATATGAGCCAAGTTAACCCTAAATTCACGTGGCGAGAATGGCACATTGTGCCCGCTTACCAAGAGGCTGAAAATGGGGAATTCACACGAATTGAAGCGTTACAAGACATGCTATCAAAACCCTATGAAGAACAATCTGATGCGAATACTGACGTCTATTATCGCTTACGCCCATCATCCTATTTCGGTGCTGGAGGCGTATCGCATTATAGTTGCTCGTCTTAGGCGATACATGCGCCACTTGTAAAATTCTCATCCTTGTAGCAATACCCTATCTCCTCTCGGCTTATTTTAAATAACACGCTGAGGGGAAAGCATTTTTATCTAGAGCTTCTTTACGAAATATCTACTATTATTCCAGCCTACACCTTTACGAAATAGAGAGATAGGCTACGCTTTATATGAGAGGTATTACCTCTGGTGAAAGGGTACGCACGAGTAACGCGTGTGCAGCTAGCACGTAGTAATGGTTTACAACGCGGTATTCAGTTTTAAGGAGAATCTAGTGCTCGAAATTGTCTTCAACGGCAGCTTTATGCCCCACGGGCACTGCTTGTTATGGCGTTGGGATTTACTGTTCTTACATGTCACCGGCGATGCACTCACCGCGCTTTCCTATGCATTGATCCCTGTGGCGTTGATTCATATCGTGCGTAAACGTGACGATCTAAAATTTGATAGACTATTTTTACTCTTTGCTGGGTTTATTGGTTTTTGTGGTATTACTCATTCACTTGGACTGGTAAATATATGGCATGGTTATTACTTTATCGAGGGTGCCGCAAAACTTATTACTGGACTTGTATCAATAACTACCGCCGTAGTGTTGTGGAAATTAACACCAACGATTATTGCACTTCCTAGTTCAGCGTTGTTAGAGCAAAGAAATAAAGAGTTGTTGAAGGCGCAAGAAGCACTGAGAGAAGTAAACCTTACCCTAGAAGCAAAAATAGAAGCGCGAACGAAAGAACTTCATCAGCAAGCCAATACCGATCCACTCACATCCATCCTCAATCGCCGTGCAATTTTGCGCGATTTAGATAACGAAATTAAACGCTGTCGACGTCACGATCAAATTTGTTCGATACTGATGCTTGACGTCGATTATTTCAAGCAGGTAAATGATACCTACGGCCACCAAGTAGGTGACGATGTATTAGTAAAAATAGCAGACACTATTTCGAATACCTGCCGTCAAACAGACTTTGTGGGACGTTACGGCGGAGAAGAGTTTCTTATTACGTTGCCACAAACCGACCGCTTACAGTCAAAAGAACTTGCTGAGCGCATAAGGGAAAATGTTTCAGCATTATCAGATGACTATACTTTTAACGTAAGTTGCAGTATTGGTGTTGCCGCGCTAGGAAGTGAAAACGATATGCACACGTTAATTAAACGTGCCGATGAGGCCGTATATCACGCAAAAGATGCTGGAAGAAACTGTGTAATATTAGCTAACTGAGTGAGAGCGTATCACTGGTGTCGAGAATGTTTTGCATGACGTTTAACGCACCACAAAAGCGCTGTACTGAATGACAGCGCTATTCAAATAGGACTATTTTGCGTCTACGAAACGCCCTTCTAAGTAGTTTATGATAGCGCTGGAATCATATAACCATTCAACCCCATTACTGCTTTCAATTCTGAGGCATGGAGTCTGCACCTTTCCGCCGTTTTGAAGTAATACCGCTCTGTGCGGTGATCCCTCTGAAACATTACGCTTTTCGATGGGTAGATTGTATTTATACATTGCACGACGAGTTTTGATACAAAAGGGGCAACCAAAAAATTGATACAACGCAAGTTTTTCACTTTCTGCGTCCACCTGCTTTTGTTTTTCAGGCGTGCGCTTAAGTTTGCGCCCACGGGTAATAACATCAAAAAACGCGATTATCGCACCCAATAAGTTACGAATGAGGTTAATAAAAAATTTCACTTTACCACTCAATTAATGAAGAATGAGAACAGCCGCGCATTGTACTACCTTGCGCAGCAAGTTAGTAATTGAGAATCTTAAAAAACGCAATGTTCTACCTATAATGAATAAATTAATAACGAGGGATCATGAAAAAAAGGAATCTATTACTCTTTGTTGTTGCGCTATCTGGTTGTACGACAACAGCGCCAACACTTGGAGTTAAGAACGGTATGCTGCTTCCCTGCCCAAGTACGCCAAATTGTGTGGCATCTGGCAACACCAGTGAGGAGGCGCTACGCCCAATAAGGCTTGACGTGCCGCCCACAGTAGCAAAAAAGCAATTGATCGATGTAATCACAACGCTTCCTCGCACTACTATACGTGAACAGAGTAACGACTACATAAGGGTTGAGTTTGAAACGGCATTACTTGGGTTTGTCGATGATGTTGAATTTTTACTGTCAACTGATGATGCTACATCAACGAGAATTGACTTTAGATCTGCTTCTCGTATTGGCTACTCAGACCTTGGCGCAAACAGGGCAAGAATGAAAAAGATAATCGCGTTATTTTCGCAACGAAAAACTCCACAGCCTTAATCGTTCTTTTCGGCTATTGTATGACGTAAAGGAAGATATGATGCAGACGACTGACAATGCTCACAACAATAAATCCTCCGGCCATTGCGCTGTGCTTATACTACAGATTGCACACACTGACGACATGGAAGCTGCGACTCGCCAGAAGCATTACTAGAATGCCAAATTCAACGACCATAATATAAAATGCCGGTCAGCAGTACTGACCGGCATTTCTCATTCAATGATACGCGAGGTATTTTTACAAATTCTGTTCAAATAACTTGTAGATACGTCTGTATTCATCCAACCATGAGCTAGGCTGTACGAAACCATGAGGCTCAACAGGATAAATAGCGGTCTCGAAGTTTTCCTTCTCAAGCTCTATCAAACGCTGAACGAGGCGAACGGTATCAAGAAAAAACACATTATCATCGACCATAGGGGCATTGATTAACATAGGTTTTTCAAGGCCTTCGGCGAAGTAAATGGGTGAACTACGCTCATAAGCAATGGGATCGACCTCAGGCGTATTGAGAATGTTCGAAGTGTAACCAGTGTTGTAGTGTGCCCAGTCTGTCACCGGACGCAGTGCCGCGCCCGCAGCAAACAAATCAGGTGCAGTAAACATGGACATAAATGTTAAGAAGCCACCGTACGATCCTCCGTATGTGCCTATCCGATCCCTGTCTACGTTAGCATTATTTACCAGCCAATTTACGCCATCACGTAAATCTTGTACCTCTGGCGTCCCCATTTGGCGATAAATTGCAGTACGCCAATCGCGCCCATAGCCCGCTGAGGCACGATAGTCCATATCCAATACAACATATCCCTGTTGCACTAGCATGCTATGAAACATATATTCTCTGAAGTAACCCGACCAACCCATGTGCGCGTTTTGTAAGTACCCAGCTCCATGGTTAAACACGACGGCTTTATTCTTCTTCGCATCGAAGTTGTCAGGCAGATAAACACGCGCATAAATAGGGACGTCGGTATGTGAAGACGGAATTTCAACGATTTGTGGTATTGCCCATGGCATCGCTGTAAAGGCATCGCTAACCGTGTTTGTAATCTGTGTTGCCGCGCCCGTATCACTAACGTTCTTGATATATAATTCGCTGGGGCGATTCACTTTATTGTGACTAAGCAATAGCGTATTTTCAGATGGGTTGAGTGCGTAATCGGTAATACCGTTTAGATCTGTTAGGCTTTCAATCTCACTGGTTTGCGTATTCACTCGGTAAATTTCATAAATACCTGGGTGTTCAATATTCGCTTTGAAATAGACGTAAGTGTCATCAGACGACAGTGTTAACTCGTCGACGATGTATTGTCCTTTAGTTAGCGCTACCGCTTCACTTCCAGGTGTTTGCTTGTAAACGTGGGCGTATCCACTGTGTTCAGACTGGAAATAAAGTGTTTCGGTATTACTGAACCAACCGAAAGTATTAAAACGGTAGTTAACCCATGCATCATCGTGTAAACGATGTTGATTCACTAAACGCTTATTATCAAGATCAACAGTAGCAATCCAACGATCTTTGTTATCCCATGCTTCAAGCATTACTGCTACTGCGTTTCCGTTTTTATGCCAGCGGATAGAGGGTCTCTGCCAATTCCAACTCTGTTGCAAGGTAATGGGGCGAGGAAGGCGATTTACTTCGTACGTTTCACCTTTAGCCTGCGCATTTTCTTTTTTCACCTCGGCGAGTACATCATCGTTGTAGCCAGGGAGACTAAAATAATTCAGGGCTGATTTCTCGCCTGTTTTCAAATTAAGCAACCATATGTCATGGTTGACTGCTTCAGCATCGGCAACGCGACGCCTAACCGACTTACTCGCGATTCGGCTATCTTCTTGTATATAGTGAGGCATGATATCGTTATCATCTCTGAACGGCTTGCGTTCGGTGGTCGCCGCAACCGCAAAATGTCCATTTGGAGAAACACTAATACCCGCTAATCGATGTGCTTTATCAAAGTAAAACGCACCGGGCGCAACCGCTTGATTTTCTAAAGCGATTTGCTGTTTTAGCTCGTCTCGCGCTTGTCGTGTCTCTCGAATTTTTTTGATGTACTCTATTAACGTTTGTTGTTCACCGGCAATATAATCTTTCGGTTCGTCAACCGCACTTGGCTTATCAGCGAACTTCCACGTTAATAACTCTTCGCGCTGTCCCGTTTCCAAGTTAATAGCAATAAAACGGTCTGCGCTAACCGCCATTAAACGGCCATCTGTCATGAAAGAAAGCGAAGAAAGTCGAGCTCCACCTCGTGTTAGCTGTACGGTGTTACCGTCAGTAAATTGAACAAAAACACTGTCTTCGAAGCGAAATGCCACCACGCCATCATCACGTACAACGCGCTCATCAAAACGGTAATGATGTAACTCGCCCAAGGCCACTTTCTCTGCTGATGCTGGTGCATCAATGCTTGCAGCATATACATCGTAAAGGTCACTATCCGGTTTTTCTCTTTCAAAAACGATAGCGCGGCCATCAATTGACCATCCCATTTGGGTAGGCTGCCTACCGAGCCACTGAGGATCAGACATTATTTGTTTTAACGTGATCACATTATCTGAAGCTACAACGTTAACCTGTGGGTTAACGCTTGCTGATGTCGTTAATGTTGCTGATGGCGTTGTAATGGGCGTCGTTTCATCAAGTGTGTTGTCAGTTGTCGATGCGCAACCGGCTAACGCTGCAGAGATACTGGCAGCAAGTAAAAGCGTTGAAATTTTAGTCATGTTTTTATTCATTTTTAATTTTAGTACCGGGTCATTATACCCAACAGTGTACCCAAAACATCAACATTCATCGGTTACCTTTGGTTAACAAACGCAACTTTATGGCTATTTTGTACGTATATATACATGACATAACTACATGAGAAACATCACAATGAAGAAAATTCTGCTTTTAAGTGCGGTGGCAATATTATTGAGTCAATCTGCAATCGCGAACGAATGCCCTTCGGTATTGAAATTCATGAAAAGGAAATTGAATTCTCAAGAGACCGTTAACATGTGTAGCGCCTACGCAGGGAAAACGCTTCTCATCGTAAACACAGCAAGCTACTGTGGTTTCACGCCACAATTCGAGGGGCTTGAAGCCCTTTACCGAGACTACAGAGACAAAGACTTTGTTGTGTTAGGCTTTCCCTCACATGATTTTAATCAAGAAGCAAATGATGAAGGAAAGACCGCGGAGTTGTGTGAGTTAACGTACGGGGTCAAATTCCCAATGTTTGAACCAACATCTGTTACAGGTGAAGATGCTGACCCCATGTATAAGATGCTTCAAACAGCAACGGGGAAGTCACCGTCTTGGAATTTTAACAAGTATTTGGTAAATGCAGATGGCACGACAGTCATTCACTACCCAAGTTCAACCACGCCTGACGACCCTAAGTTCATTGCAGCACTTGAAGATATGGTTGCGAAATAATTGCTAGACATAAAAAAACCCCGCGTACACTGTACGCGGGGTAAACAAGCACACTCAACTTGGAACACACTATTAGCATCACGTTACATTCTGCCGCGCTGCTAAACACATAGAGTTAGTCACCGAGTTAACGAGTAAGTTCAATAATTTTTTCGTTAGCTAAAGAAAAGCTTTCAGACGCCTTTTCCTCGCCCATGGCCAACCCTTCCGCATAAACAAACTCGACATCAACTATCCCTATAAAATTCAAAAAGTGCTTTATGTAGGCGCTTTGAGTATCGAATTCGGTTCCTTGGTAAACTCCACCACGCGCTGCAAAAATGGTTGCTCGTTTGCCTTGAAGCAAACCAACTGGTCCATTCTCGGTATACTTAAAGGTCACCCCTGCGCGGGCTAATCTATCAAAATATGCTTTCAGTGATGACGGTATTCCAAAGTTATACATAGGCACTGCAATCACAATTTCATCCACGCTTGAAACGGCAGCTACGGCTTCATCCGACAAAGCCGCCAGGGCGATTTGTTCCTCGGAACGCGCTTGGGGCTCTGTCATCCATGCATTCATTTCTTCACTAGATAAATGTGGTAAATCAGTAACAGATGAATCCACCTCTTTAAGATCAATAGCTTTGCTTTTTTGCTTCGCAGTTAAATAGGCGCGGGCAAGCTTTGAAGAATTACCTTGCTCGCCATTTAGGCTTGAAAATATTGCTAATACTGATGTCATTTGTCTCTCCTAGTAAAGTATAAGATAAATATTATCAGCCATATATTTGAAACAAAATCAGTAAATATTGAGGAAACCATTCTATTTTGTAGAATATAAGCATTGTTTAGCGCTGTGTTTTAGGAGTTCATGAGCTTAGATTAAACTGTGTTAATGAAAGCTATTTTATTAAACTTTAGTTTTAAGCGCGGCGTAAAGGGTTATGAATTATTTGTTAATAAAAGGAAAATTATCATGACTCTAAAGCTTAAGGCTGCACTCATTAGCGCGCCACTACTTCTCTCTGGTTGCTGGTTGGAAAGCGATGATGATACCCCCGCCCCAACACCAACGCCGCCACCAGAAGCGACAACTATTGTTGATGTTGCCATTGCTGATGGTAATTTCACTACCTTAGTGGCTGCACTTGAAGCTGCTGACCTTGTGACGACGCTTGATAACGAAGACGCAACATTTACCGTATTCGCGCCAACTGATGATGCATTTGCATTGTTAGGACAAGAAACCATAGATGCATTGCTGCAAGACACCGATGCGCTGTCTGATATTCTTACTTACCACGTGCTCTCTACCGAAGTGAATGCAGAGACAGCCATCAGCCTAGCTGGAACGACTGCTGAGACAGTTAACGGTGCATCAATTGCGCTTTCGTTATCTGGCGATGATTTATTGATTAACACGTCAACGGTGACTATGGCGGATATACAAACAGATAACGGTATCATACACGTTATCGATGCTGTACTCATGCCGCCTGCCCCTACCGATGCATCAGACGCTACGATTGCAGAAGTGGCTGCGGGTGACGAACAGTTCTCAACACTGGTAGCGGCACTGACAGAAGCAAATCTTGTTGATACGTTAAGCGATCCCGACGCGACATTTACCGTGTTTGCTCCTACAAACGCAGCGTTCGACATGATTGATGGCGACACATTAGATGCATTACTTGCTGATGCCGACGCTTTAAGTGCAGTATTACTTCAGCATGTAGTTCCAGAGGCGGCCGTAGATTCTGTCACCGCATTCTCATTGAATGGTACCGATGTGACCACGGCATCAGGCGCGATGATTCCTGTTGCCATTAACACTGATACTGACACGCTAACTGTTGGCGGAGCCAACGTTGTGGTATCGGACATCCAAACGAGCAATGGCATTATTCATGTCATTGATATGGTTATCGTAGGTGATGTTGACCTGCCTACACCACCCAATACGATTGTTGATATTGCAGCAAGTAATGACAACTTCTCAACGCTAGTAAGCTTGCTCCAGTCGACAGGTTTAGACACGACGTTAGATGACACAACAAACGAATTTACGGTATTTGCGCCAACGAATGCGGCCTTTGATGCTATTGACGATAGCGTACTTACTGCGCTTGCCAACGATGCTGACGCACTGACTGAAGTGCTTACCTACCATGTTATTGCAGGGGCAACCGTACTGCAAGACGGCGCCGTTGCTATTGCTCAGTCAAATGAAAGTTTAGTTGAAACCGCTAATGGACAAGATGTCGCATTATCGTTATCGGGTTCAGATTTATATGTAAACACATCACGGGTATCGTCGGCTGATATCATGGCTGACAACGGGGTTATCCATGTTGTTGACCAGGTGATATTGCCACCCGCATCCGTTGATGCAACATCGCAAACTATTGTGGACTACGCGGTAGCCAATGAAGATTTCTCTACATTAGTTGCGGCATTAACCGAAGCAGATTTAGTTGATACCTTGGCAGACACAGACGCAACGTTCACGGTATTTGCGCCTACCAATGCAGCATTTGATAAAATTGAAGATACCGCGCTAGCGGGTTTATTGGCTGACACAGACGCACTGTCTCAAGTACTGCTTCAACACGTTGTCTCAGGTGCAGCGATAAACGCAGTAACCGCCTTTTCGGCCAATGGCACAGCTGTTGATACCGTATCTGGTGAAGATGTTGCGATTGATATTGTGAATTTCACTTTGGGTGAAAATACCGATGCGACTGAAGTAACGTATGATACAGCAACAGGCAGACTTGTTGGTGGCAATGCTACTGACAACACAGGTTTTACACTGTATACCTTTGATAACGATTTAGGCAGTGCAGGCAGTAACTGTAATGATGCGTGTGCGACTACATGGATGCCGGTTGTGGTCACTGACGGTACGGCGTCTGGCGTGCCCGGTTTAACTACCATCGAGAGAACCGATGGCGCGATGCAAGCTGCGTTTCAAGGTCGTCCACTTTATTTTTATGCGAATGACACGGCGGCTGGTGACAATAATGGTGACGGCGTAAATGATGTGTGGTCGAACGTCGAACTACCGCAAACAGCCTTAATGGTGCAAGGCGCTATCGTAACCACAACTGACGTTAATACATCTAATGGTGTTATTCATGTTATTGATAGTGTGATCACAGAAACGCTACAATAACGTAATAGCTAATGGCGTTTTTTAACAACGTCATCTAGATACAAAAAAGGCCCTCAATCATGAGGGCCTTTTCTATTTTCAATATAATACCGTCGTAACGCTGCGCCTATTAACCCGCCTGCTCATGTAAACCATTGGCAAAATCTGCAATAAGATCGTCAGTGTCTTCAATACCGACGGATATCCTGATAGTAGTCTCAGAAATACCCATACTTTCTCTTTCTTCGGCACTATTTTCAAAATAGATCGTTGAGGCAACGGGCAACGCTAATGTCCGATTATCACCTAAGTGCGTCGCGCATATCACTAGCGACAATCGATTGAGAAATTCTACTGGGTCGCGTTCATCAATCAAATCAAAACTGAGTATTGCACCATAGCCGCGGTTTAGTTGCTCGCGTGCCATAAAGTGTTGAGGGTGGTTTGCAAGCCCTGGATAAAACACGTGTTTTACCTGAGGATGATTGTCTAGAAATGTAGCTAATTTAAGAGCATTTTGGCAACTCCTCGTCAATCGCAATGCTAACGTTTCCATACCTAAGGCAATATCAGACGCAGACTGAGGGGCTAATGTAGCGCCTAAATCTCGCAACCCTTTCTTTTTGATTTGAGTTAATCCCCACTGCGTGGTGTCGGCTACACGATAGCCAGGCTTAATATTGTCGTAGGTTGTCCAATCATATATGCCCGTGTCGACAACTGCGCCACCGAGTACATTACCGTGCCCCGCGATATACTTGGTTAGTGAACAGAATACTAAGCTTGCGCCAACCGCTTTGGCATAAAACAACGGTGGAGGCGTCATGGTGTTATCTACCATAAACACAAGGTTCTTTTCTTTGCAGTACTGACCAAGCGCGTGCAAATCAGCAACTTGTGTCACTGGGTTCGCAATGGTTTCTGTATAAACCCCCTTCGTATTGGGTTGATATGCCGCTTTAACATTGTGGACATCAGTAACATCAGCAAAGGTAATATGAACACCATATTCCATTAATGTTTCAAAGAAGCTTCGCGTATTGCCAAACAAATACTGGCTTACTATAAGGTGGTCGCCGCTTTTTAATAGTGAAAAAAACGTGCTGCTAATGGCTGCCATACCTGTTGAAAAACAGAGTGCGCCAACTCCGCCTTCTAGTTCATTCAACATATTTTGCAGGGCGGTTACAGAAGGTGAAGAAGACCTAGAATAGACATGCGCTGCTTTTTTACCTTGAAACGCATCAATAATACCCTGAGCATCTTTAAACTCGAATAATACTGAATTCGAGGTGCTGCTATGCACCCCACCATGCTCAGGCGTATTCAATCTACGATCTGCGTGCACCTGACGGGTTGTAAATCCCTGTTTTGCCACGAATAAACTCCAATACGTTAGCGATCAATAGCACCGCACAAGGCATGCTGCTATTTTCTGTTAGTTATACATTTTGCTGGGTATTTAGCTGAAACGTTAGCATAAAATGCATAAATAGTTTGCATTTGTTCTTCTATATTATCGACTTTCTGAATAACAGGGCCTAGTACAATGGTCTTCGTGTCGTAATCTAGCCCTATAAGTTGTACCGGGACGCCGGCTTCTTTGGCAATATGCATAAACCCCGTTTTCCACGGATAAATAGGGCTTCGCGTGCCCTCAGGCGCTAGCGCTAGCAAAAGGTGCGGCGACGATTTAATTTGCTCTTTGATTGTATTAACCACGCCATGTGCTTTGCTGCGTTTAATTGGAATTCCGCCAAGACGACGGATAATATAGCCTAGCGGGGGAACGAAAATCGTGTGTTTACCAAAAAAGTTTATATTTAAACGAAAGGAAAATACGACCATCAATCCAATAAAAAAATCCCAATTAGAGGTGTGAGGCGCCACCGCAAGTATCGCTTTATTTTCATTAATAAAGTCTCCACTCACTCGCCACCCGCGCCTATCAAGCATAAAACACCCAAAACGATTCAGCCACGTCGGCCATTTCTTCGGTACCCTTGCACCAATGTTTACATCATAAATACGCTTTTGCATGCATTAACTCTTACTTCTTTATTCCTGTAAGCATATTAAAAATCGATAGACTGCACCACCATTAACATTTTAATTACAATAAGAAAGACATGTATTAAGCGCTTAACGTGGAAAAATATCCGTAAATCATACTTGAAAACGCTATAGTAAGGGCTCCTAAATGTTCAACATGGAATCATATGTGCATTCTTTTTATTGCTAATAAACAACGCCAAGATATCCCTTTCATTATGGCGGCTAATAGGGATGAATTTCATGCTAGACCTACCGCACCTTCTGCATTTTGGAAAAGTCATCCTGATGTCCTCGGCGGCATAGATTTAGAAGCATTAGGCACGTGGATGGGCGTTACGCGTAACGGAAAGATAGCAGCATTAACGAACATTCGCGCGCCAGAGACAACGGTTGCCGATGCCCTCTCCCGCGGTGGTGTTGTGAAGGAATGGCTCACTAACAATACGACAAATAATACGGGCTATGCGCATACGCTTTCGTCTTCTCGCCATCGATACAATGGCTATAATCTTGTCTTTGGCACCATTAACAATTTAGCAGTTTATAATAATCATTCAGACCGCATCGACAACATAAACAAGGGAGTATATGGGCTCTCTAATGCAGACATTCAGACACCATGGCCCAAAGTGTCCCGAGGTATTACAGCACTGAGTGATTACGTCTGTCAGGCGGACACCATCGACAACGAAGCATTGTTTGAGTTACTTAGAAATCAGGAAAAAGCGACCGATGACGTGTTGCCCACTACCGGCGTACCACTTGAATGGGAACGCGCGTTATCTTCTATTTTTATTGTGATGCCAACCTACGGTACACGCACATCAACTGTTGTTACCGTTGATGCTAACAACATGCTCTATTGGGAAGAACGAACGTTTGATACGCGAGGTAAAACCATAAGCACCCAATCATTTCACTTTTCTCTACACATGTAAGTAGGACGAGTATTTCAATTTTTTAAATTAATTGTGTTTTTTGGCACATTTTAACCTTATTAGGGGTCGTTTTTTCTACCATCAGTGGCATAATGCGACCCTGCTTTTTTTTGCATCGTACTGTGAGGACATATCGTGTTTGAAGTATTACCCCATCTAGATCCAGATCCAATTCTTGGCTTGTCTGCTGCCTATCGCGAAGACGCTAACCCTGCAAAAATTGACTTAGGCGTCGGTGTTTACAAAGACGAAAACGGTAATACCCCTATTCTTACCAGCGTGGCGAAAGCGCAACATGTGCTTCTAGAGAAAGAAACTAGCAAAACGTATATTACCCCTCAGGGTAATCAAGGGTTTATCGACGGTATGCTTAGTCTACTATTAGGCAAGAGTAGCCAGACGTTACTTGCTAACCGTGTGGCCGCTGTGCAAGCGCCGGGTGGTTGCGGCGCTTTACGTATTTTGTCTGAACTTTTAGTACGTTGTAATAAAGATGCGACAGTATGGGTAAGTGATCCTACATGGGCTAACCATATTCCCCTGATTGGCTCGGCGGGTTTGAATATCGAAACCTATCCGTATTTCGATAAAGCAACGGCAAGCATCCGTTTTGACGCCATGATGGACACACTTCGTAAAGTGAAAAAAGGTGATGTAGTACTACTACACGGTTGCTGCCACAACCCAACCGGTGCTGACTTAACCAATGCACAATGGGATGAAGTCCTCGCTGTAGCAAAAGAACGCGAATTCTTACCTTTCATTGACGTAGCGTATTTAGGGTTTGGTGAAGGTCTAGATGAAGATGCTTATGGATTGCGTTTATTAGTTGAGAACCTACCTGAAGTCATCATTGCTGCTTCATGCTCTAAAAACTTCGGTTTATACAGAGAGCGTGTAGGGTTGGCAGCCATCGTTACCGAAAACACCAATACACGTAATATTGCACAGGCACAAATTCAGTCTGTTGCTCGTGGTATCTATTCAATGCCACCAAGTTACGGCGGTGCATTAGTTGACATTATCTTGTCAGACAATGCGCTGAATCAAGAATGGGTAAACGAAGTTGATACCATGCGCAACCGCATGAAGGCATTACGTGCCATGCTTGTTCAGAATTTGCATGATAATGGGTCGCCTAAAGATTTTAGTTTTGTAAACGACCAAAAAGGCATGTTCTCTTTCCTTTGTATTACGCCAGAGCAAGTACGTGAAGTACGAGCAAAACACAGCGTATACTTTGTTGACTCTAGCCGTGTAAACATTGCTGGCATTAACCAAGAAAACGTAGAGACGTTAGCAAAAGCGTTAGTATCGGTTCTTTAAGACACTATAAAAAATAAAAAAAGGCGACAGTAATGTCGCCTTTTTTATTCAATTACCCCTACCAATCTAACGAGTGCCGGCAGTGATTAATCTGTCTAATGCATTCGCAAAATTTTGCTTATCACGTTGAGAGAATGCTTTAGGCCCCCCCGTATGCTCTCCGCTTGAGCGCATAGTATCCATAAAGTCTCGCATAGTCAGCGCTGCGCGTATTGATGACTTATCGAACTCGTCCCCTCTGGTATTCATTGCCATCGCATTTTTGGCAAGAATGTCTGAGGCAAGCGGAATATCAGATGTGATAACCAGATCGCCTGCATCACATTTTTCAACAATGTAATCATCTGCCGCGTCAAAACCTGAGGGCACTAACGTTAACGTAATGTTTTTATCTGGTGGGATTGTCATAGAGTGGTTGGCGACTAAAGATAAAGGCAGCCCGGTTCGACGGGCTGCCTTAAAAAGAATTTCTTTAATTACGCCAGGGCATGCATCAGCATCTACCCATATATGCATAATAATATCTCGCGTAAATTTTTACGCTAGCATACCACCATCGACTACCACTGTCGTGCCGGTCGTGTAGCTTGAGGCATCTGAAACTAAGTACAATACGGTACCCGCCATTTCATCGGGATCGGCGACGCGACCCAATGGGATAACTTTAAGCGCGTGTTTAAGGATCTGTTCATTGGTCGTCAATGCAGATGCGAACTTAGTGTCGGTCAGTCCAGGCAATAACGCGTTAACACGAATATTCAATTTACCACACTCTTTAGCAAACGACTTGGTCATACTAATAACCGCTGCTTTAGTTATAGAGTAAATCCCTTGCATATCGCCAGGTGTAACACCATTCACAGATGCGGTGTTTAAGATCACGCCGCCACCCTGCTCCTTCATCATTTTTCCCGCCTCGATAGACATGAAAAAATAACCACGAATGTTAACGTCAACGGTTTTATTGTAGGCACCGAGATCGGTATCAAGAATATGACCAAAATAGGGGTTTGCTGCCGCGTTATTTACTAGAATATCAAGCTTACCAAAATCACGTTTAATGGCGTCGAACGCCGCAGTAATTTGTTCCATCTCTCCCACGTGACAAGCTAACGCTGTCGCTTTACCACCCGCATCGCGAATAGATGATGCAACCGCTTCACAACCATCAATCTTTCGGCTAGACACAATCACGTGTGCACCGTACTGCGCTAATAATCGCGCGATAGACTCACCTATACCTCGACTAGCACCTGTTACTAAAGCAACTTTACCTGTTAAATCGAATAAATCTTTCATTATATTTCTCCCTGTGTTGTAGGAATATTTACGCCAACATACCACCATCTAAGACCACAGATTGGCCTGTCATAAATGACGATTCATCGCTACATAACCATGCAATAGCGTTAGCAATCTCTTCTGGTTTACCAAGACGCTTCATGGGATTAGCGCCCACCAAACCTTTCTTACCTCGCTCGTCAAGCTTTGAAAGCACACCTTGTACCATGGGCGTGTCTACAAAGCTTGGACATACCGCATTAATACGGATGTTAGCGCGTGCGTACTCAACGGCTGCCGATTTTGTGAGGCCAATTACACCATGTTTAGAGGCACTGTATGCACTAATCATCGGCGCTGAACGCAAACCTGCAACCGACGCGATATTTATAATATGCCCGCCACCTGTCGCCGTCATATGCCTAAGCGCATTTTTCATGCAGTACCATACACCGGCCAAGTTGACCTGAATATTTTTCATAAACATTGCATCATCGACTTCAGTCAACGGTGCAGGAAAATGATCAATACCTGCATTATTGATAATGACATCGATTTTGTCGTTTTGTGCAAACGCGCTTTCAAACATCGCGCTGACTTGTTCTGGTTGTGTCACATCAACGGCAACCGCATAGGCTTTCCCACCTTCACCATTGAGTTGTTCAGCAAGTGCTGACGCATTATCAATGTTCAAATCAGCAATACCTACTAACGCACCGCGCGCGCAAAGTAGTTTTGCCGACGCCGCGCCAATACCTGAACCACCGCCGGTAATTAAAATATGTTTACCTTCTACATTTGCAACATTCATTCACTGTGCTCCACTTTTAATACCAATTTTCCAAAGTTTTCACCTTTGAAAAGCATAAGCAGTGTTTCAGGAAACGTATCAAGCCCTTCTACTACATGCTCTTTTGCCTTTAATGTGCCTTGAGCAATCCACGTTGCCATTTCTTTCGCCGCCAACGGATATTCAGCTACGTTGTCAAAAACAACGATGCCTTCCATACGCGCGCGATTAACCAGTAATGATAGGTAATTCGACGGCCCTTTTACCGGCGTGGTATTGTTGTATTGGCTGATAGCACCACAAATGACAATGCGCGCCCTAAGATTTATTTTGGTGAGCACCTCGTCGAGAATATCGCCACCCACATTATCAAAATAAACATCGATACCATTAGAACACGCGGTCTTCAGGTCTTTTCTAAAATTATCGCTCTTATAATCAACCGCAGCGTCAAAACCGAGTTCTTCGGTCAAGTAATCGCACTTATCTTTACCACCTGCGATCCCTACGACTCTGCAGCCTTTGATCTTCGCAATTTGCCCAACGACCGTGCCGACCGCACCGGCTGCACCTGATACCACAACGGTTTCACCTTCTTTAGGTAAACCG
This sequence comes from Alteromonas sp. 4NH20-0056, assembly GCF_057539655.1. Taxonomy (NCBI): domain Bacteria; kingdom Pseudomonadati; phylum Pseudomonadota; class Gammaproteobacteria; order Alteromonadales; family Alteromonadaceae; genus Alteromonas; species Alteromonas sp. 4NH20-0056. Next base: position 83,607 of record NZ_BAAJLS010000008.1, read on the forward strand.
GTTTTTAACAGGCCAAAATAGGCGGTCATACCCGGCATTCCCAGCACGCCTAAATAACGCTCTAGTGGGGCTAAGTCTGGAGAGACCTTGTGAACACCTTTGGTACTCACCACGGCATATTCTTGTACACCGAAGTGACCATAAACATGGTCGCCAACACTGAAATCATCAGACTCTGATGCAATGACTTCGCCAACCGTACCCGCTCGCATAACATCGCCTAGCTGAACCGGCTCAATATAAGACTTACCATCGTTCATCCAACCACGCATAGCAGGATCGAGCGATATATACTTAATTTTTACTGCAATCTCACCGGTTTTGACCTGCGGTAAACTTACGGTCGCGTAGGTGAAGTTTTGTCGTGTAGGCTCGCCAACAGGACGGGTAGTCAATTGCCACTGTTTATATTCCATTACCTTTCCTTAGAAATAGTTTGCGTTAACGTTTTCACACGTTGCATCGCGATTGGTGAGCACCTCGATATCACGAGATACAAGAGGAAGCTCCCAATTGAGGAAGTATTCAGCTGCTGACATTTTGCCTTCATAAAAGTCTGCGTTTTCACCGCTCGCGCCATCTAATAACGCTTTTTCAGCCACATTAGCCTGGCGTAACCAAATCCAACTGACTACGCAGGCAGAAAACACATTTAAGAAACAACTGGCGTTAGTCAGCAGTATCGATTGTTTATCTGAACGTAAGTCTGCACCAGCTTGTTGAATCAATGCACCTAGCTTATCTAGATAGGGTTTTAACGATCCCGCTAGCGCTTGTGCACGTGGCGTCGTCGCGCTCGTCATATCATGTGTTACACGCTTCAATAGCACATTCAAGCCTTTGCCTTCGTGTTGCCAGAGCTTGCGTCCTAGCAAGTCCAACGCTTGAATACCGTTGGTCCCCTCATGAATTGGGTTTAAACGGTTATCTCGCCAACATTGTTCGACTGGATACTCGCGGGTGTAACCTGCCCCACCTAATATCTGAATGGCTAAATCATTAGCTTTTGGACCAAACTCAGAAGGCCATGCTTTAAATACAGGTGTTAATAAATCGAGAAGTTGAGACAGCTCAGTCCGTTTATCGCTATCTTCTTCAGTGGTCATCTCATCTATTAGCGTACTGCCGTATAGACATAATGACATCCCACCTTCGCAATACGCTTTTTGCGCCAGCAACATACGACGTACGTCACCGTGATTAATAATAGGCGTTGGCTCATCGTCAGGCGCTAAGTTTGGCGCTGCGCGGCCTTGAGTACGATCTTTCGCATAATCAAGCGAGTAACGATAACCCCTATAACCAATCATGGCTGCGCCGTAACCCACGCCAATACGAGCTTCGTTCATCATCATAAACATATAGCGTAAGCCTTGGTGCGCCTCGCCGATAAGGTAACCATGACAGTCATCGTTTTCACCGAACGTAAGAGCAGTCGACGTTGTACCGCGATAACCCATTTTATGAATTAGTCCTGCCAGCGTTACATCATTACGTTTGTCCGGGTTACCTGACCCATCAAGTCGATATTTAGGCACGGCAAACAATGAGATACCTTTCACGCCAGCAGGCCCGCCGGGAATTTTAGCCAAGACTAAATGTACGATATTATCTGATAATTCGTGTTCGCCGCCCGAGATGTAAATTTTGCTGCCTTTAAGACGGTAACTGCCATCGTCGGCAGGTCTTGCAGAGGTTCTAATATCAGCCAATGAAGATCCTGCATGAGGCTCGGTTAACGCCATGGTGCCAGTAAAGTCGCCCGTTAACATTTTTGGCAGGAAAGATGCTTTTATTTCATCTGAGCCAAAATGTTTGATGACATTCGCTGCCGCAGCAGTAAGAAATGGATAAGCAGTAGACGATGGGTTAGCCGCTAGAAAATACCCTGCACAGGCATTCATTATTGTGACAGGCAGCTGCATACCACCATCTTCGTAATCAAAATGCCCTGCGATGAAACCAGACTCTCGATACGTATCAAACGCACGTTTGACGTCATCAATCATGGTTACTTTTTTACCATCGAATGTCGGCTCATTTTTATCAGCAATTGCGTTATGCGGTAAAAATAGCTCTTCTGCCATTTTTTCAGCCATATCAATAACGGCATTAAAGGTTTCGACATTGTGCTCGTCGAAACGGGATTTCTCACATAATTGTTGAGTATTCAGTACTTCGTATAATTGAAAGTACATTTCTTTACGGGGAATAAGTTGATCGGCCATTAGACACTCCACGATTAGATTGTTAACACATTGTGTCATAAACGTTAGTGTGCCATCATTGTCATTAATGACACAATTATGGTCATTACCGCCAACAATCACAGAAATTGATAGTAGCTTATAAAATTAATTATTTTTATGAATAAAGAACCCTTTATAGTCACGGTCTTAGGCTTTGAGCACGCGCTTGCTTCTGCTATCACCGGTGCACTTGATGTATTCGCATTTGCTGGAATTAGCTGGCAACGTATTCATCAACAACCCACCCACCCTCAATTTAAAGTGCAACTGGCGAGTGCCCATGGTCGGCCGTTCACGTGCTCTAATCAACTATCGCTTACGCCACACATTGCCATTGAAGATGTGTCTCATACACATATTTTGCTTATTCCCACCATAGGCGGTGACATTGATGGCGTGCTTCGCGACAACCAAGGTTTGCACGTACACATCAGGCGACTTCAAAAAAATGGCGCAGATATCGCGGCAAACTGTACCGGAAACTTTCTGCTGGCAGAGACGGGGTTACTGGATGGAAAGGTGGCCACAACCCATTGGGGCTATGCCGATAAGTTTCGCCAGCATTACCCCCATGTCGATTTACAATCGGATAAAATGGTGACAGAGCAAGACGCAATTTTTTGCGCAGGGGGCGGAATGGCATGGATTGACCTAGCGATATTACTTATCGAAAGGTATTGTGGCTACCAAGTGGCGAGCGACATTGCAAAGTCGCACGTGCTAGATTTTTCACGCCCAAACCAAACCGTTTATGCAAGTAGCAGACAGCACAAGTTTCACCAAGATAAAGACATTTTGGCAATACAAGATTACTTGGAAAGTCATTTGCATCTGCGGCTAACGAATAAAGCAGTTGCTGAGCTATTTAATATGACTGAGCGCACCTTGATACGACGTTTTAAACAAGCTTGTGCAATAACGCCTTTACATTACCTGCAAAGTATTCGGCTAGAACAAGCACGCAAAGTGCTTGAAACGACACGTGTTCCGTTAGAGAAACTTATTAATGATGTGGGCTACGAGGACTTAAGTTCATTTACTCGATTATTTAAGAAAAATACGGGCTTATCCCCATCTCAGTATCGCGCAAAATTTATTCGTAACTAATCGTATTTTTAAAAAATTTTGAGGTTTTTCCCATGGCATTTGTGTAAAATGCCGCACGATTGAGGCATACAGACCTCATTTTTAAACACTACAAAAACATTTTCACAACTTGGTGGACACATGAGAACATATAAAATGGCGTCGATAGCGCTAGCCGTAAGTGCTGCGTTTAGTACCTCAGTTCTAGCACAAGAAGCAGTAATTCAAGAAAAAAAAGAAGCTGCTCTTGAACAAATTACCGTAACCGCTCAAAAGCGTACTCAGTCAATTCAGGAAGTTCCTATTTCTGTTGCTACGCTAAGTGGCGAGAAATTCGAAAGCCTTTTTTCTGGCGGTGAAGACATTCTAGCACTCGCCGTTCGCGTTCCTGGTTTATACGCCGAATCATCTAACGGCCGTGTTGCTCCGCGTTTTTACATCCGTGGTTTAGGTAACACCGATTTCGACCTTGCGGCTTCTCAGCCTGTTTCAATTATCATGGACGAAGTGGTAATGGAAAATGTTGTACTAAAAAGCTTCCCGCTTTTTGACGTTCAACAGGTTGAAGTATTACGTGGCCCTCAGGGTACCTTGTTCGGTAGAAACACTACAGCCGGCATTATCAAATTTGACACGGTTAAGCCTACACAAGACTTAGAAGGTTATGCGAAAGCTGGATTTGGTTCATACGGTACGATGAATTTTGAAGGCGCAATCAGTGGCGGTCTTACTGATGACTTATCTGCTCGTCTTTCAGTACTTTCTCAAGAGCGCGACGACTACATCGATAACGCGTTTACTGGCGAAAATGATGCCATTGGTGGATTTGATGAAAAAGCGTGGCGTCTACAGCTTCTATGGGAGCCATCAGCTGATTTTTCTGCATTGTTAAATGTTCATGGTCGCGACCTTGAAGGTACTGCGTCTATTTTCCGTGCTAACGTGTTTGATAAGGGTAGTAACGACCTTAACGCTAATTACGACCGTGAAACTGTTTTTTATGATGGCGATCTTGAAGGCGATGGTATCGACAATAACCCGCAAGCCTACGAAGGCTTCGGTGCGTCACTTAAACTAGAATACGATATGGATGATGTGACGTTTACGTCAATCTCAGCCATTGAAACTGCTGATGGTTCAAGCCTAGGCGACGTTGATGGTGGCTTCAACAATGCTGACGGCACATCAGGTCCAGGCTTTATTCCGTTCTCTGCGGTAACACAAGACAACCTTGACGATCTTGAGCAGTACACTCAAGAGTTCCGTCTATCTAGCAACACAACAGACGCAATGAACTGGCAACTAGGTGCATTTTATTACGATGCATCGTTTAACGTAACCAGCATTGATGGTTTCTTTGGTGCTTCTACCGTTTTCCACGAAAACCAAACATGGGCACTCTTTGGCCAAACGTCTTATCAAGTGAATGAAAAGCTAAACATTACGGGTGGCGTTCGTTACACACACGACAAGAAATCTTTAGTGGTTGGCGAACAAAACGTAAATGGTTTTGCGTTAGTTATTGGCGCTGCTAGCGTACAAGACTATGAAGACATTAACGTTGACGACGGCCAAGCTAGTTTCGAGCTTAGCGCGAACTACCGTGTTACTGACGACATGTCTGTTTTTGCTCGTTACGCCAACGGCTTCAGAGCACAAACAATCCAAGGCCGAGATGTTGCATTTGAAGGTGCGCCGTCTGTTGCTGATGCAGAAACCATTAACTCTTTTGAGATTGGTTTCAAGTCAGACCTTCTTGATGACACACTACGCCTAAACGCTGCTGCGTTCTACTACACGGTAGACGATATGCAGTTCTCAGCGATTGGTGGTGGCAATAACTTCACGTCACTGGTGAATGCAGACCAAGGTGAAGCGTACGGTTTTGAAGTAGACGCACAATGGTTAGCGACTGACGAACTTACCTTCACAGCGGGTTACAGCTATAACCACACTGAGATACAAGACGATACACTAACAGTATCGCCGTGCGGGACTAACGCAGGTTCTGGTTTCGATGGAAACTGTACAGTAACCGACCCACGCCCTGACGGCTTTGTTGCGTCTATCGACGGCAACCCTTTCCCACAGGCGCCTGAGTCAATCTTCAATTTCACAGCACGCTACGCTATTCCAATGGGTGACAACGGTGAGTTCTTTGTATTCACTGATTGGGCATTCCAAGGTGAAACCAACATCTTCTTGTATGAAGCGGTTGAATTCACAACGGATAACAACTTTGAAGGCGGCCTACGCGTAGGTTACGAAAACTTCGAGCACAACTACACGGTAGCCTTATTTGGTAGAAACATTACCGATGAAAACAATGTGAAAGGTGCAATCGACTTTAACAACCTCACCGGTATCGTAAACGAACCGCGTATTTGGGGCCTAGAAGTTAAATACACATATTACTAATAGCATTACGCATTTGGTTTTATAAAAACAAAAAGCGATGGCTAACCCCATCGCTTTTTTATTAACTAAAGATTACACACTACATAACCACCACATAAAAGCTAACATCAACGATATTGCTGTGCAGTTATTATCATGCAGCCAAACCAACATCTTGCGTATGCTTCACTAAAATCTGATGCAGCTTGCGACATACATTCACCATTTTTGCCACTTTTTGGTAATACACCTGCTCTACCAACTGCCCTTTTTCATCAAATAAAAAGCTAGCTAACTTCGCGTTTCTTGCGGGCAAATAAAAATGATGCACCGTAAAATGTTTGGACATAGGCGCATACATCACTTTTTGATACATACAAAACGGTAGAAACTCTGCCCGTCTATCGCCCCCCATTAGCTGTATACGTCGCTGAAAGGCATCTTGCCCTGGAACGCGCAACAACCCGTACTTTTCAATGAGTTGATCAACTGCTTTTATGCCTGTTTGCATTGACACCTCCAAATACTGTTTATACATACAGTATATTCAGATTTGTACAAAATGCAAACAAAAAAGCCGAGACACTGTGTCTCGGCTTTTAAATGCAGGTATTGCTGTCAGCTATTTAAGCATCGCTTCCAAAAATGCCCATTGGTCAGCATAGCCGTCAATACGCATCCACGTTGGCGTGCCTGCACCGTGTCCAGCCCGAGTCTCTACACGTAATAAAACGGGTCTATTGCAGCCTTGATGCGCCTGAAGCTGCGCGGCATATTTATAACTGTGCCACGGTACAACTCTATCGTCATGATCGCCTGTTGTAACCAGCGTTGCCGGGTAGCAGACACCCGCTTCAGTATTGTGTAAAGGCGAATAGGCGTATAACGCCTCGAACTCATCTTTGTTTTCGCTTAAACCATAATCTGATGACCAAGCACGGGCATTTGCGCTCGGCGTATGGTAGCGCAACATATCTAATACGCCTACAGCCGGCAATGCGGCAGCGAATAAGTCTGGTCGCTGTGTAGTAACGGCACCGACTAATAAGCCCCCATTACTTCCACCTTGAATACCCAATGATTCTGGTGTCGTATACCCTTGTTCTATCAGATACTCAGCGCCTGCGATAAAATCATCAAACACATTTTGCTTATTAAGTTTCGTACCTGCTTTATGCCATTGCTGGCCATACTCTCCACCGCCACGTAAATTCGCAATTGCAAGCACGTTCCCTTGCTCGATCCACACCATGCGTGACACTGAGTAACTAGGCAATAACGACACATTAAACCCACCGTACCCATACAATAAGGTCTTATGGCTCCCATCCAGTTTTATCCCTTTTTTATGAATAATAAACATGGGAATGTCGGTACCATCTTTACTAGGGTAAAATACTTGCTTAGTTTCGAATTGAGAGTAATCGACTCCGGTTTCTATGGTTTTGAAATGCTGCTGTTTACCGGTCTCAATGTCATATTCATAAATAGCGCCAGGGTTAGTAAATCCCGTCAACTTATAGAAGGTAGTTTTTGCGTCTTTACTTCCGTAAAAACCAGTAACGCGACCGATATCATCAAACGAAAGGGTATTGAGTGTCTCTCCATTTAAGTCATAAACAACGACATTCGACTTAACATCACTTAGGTACTGGGCAAAAAGCTTATCGCCCAATAAACTTATACCGTTAAGTGTGGCGTCTTTACTTTCAACAATCGTCTTTTCATTGCTGCCGTCAATATCAACCTTTAACACTTTTCCCGTGGGCGCGTTTGCTGTCGACTCAAAGTAAAGTGAATCGTTCGCTTCACCGATTAAATCATAGCGCCCGTCCCACTTATCAAAAATAGGCTTAACGGGAGCATCGCTCTCTTCCAGCGACTTAGTATATACGCCATTCGCTTGGTACCCTTCAAAGACAGAAATAAGTAACGTAGTGTCATTACTAATAACCGCTGGGTATGGGTTCCATGTTGGCTTATCATCAAACGCAAACACTTTGCTATCTTGTGACTGTGAAGTTCCTAACTTATGAAAGTAAATAGACACTGCTTTACTGTCATCCCAGTTCCCTTGGCTATCTTGCGGATAACGTGAATAAAAAAAGCCACTTTCATCATTTAACCAGGCAACATTGGTGAACTTAACCCCTTCAATAACGTCACTGTTATCTTTTTTGGTGTTAACGTTTTTGACATGGATGGTCTTCCAATCAGTACCACCGTCAGAAAGCAAATAAGCGAGATAATTCGCTTTTGGGCTTATCTCGTAACTTGCCATAGAGACGGTTCCATCATCGCTCAGCGTGTTCGGGTCAAGGAGCACATCGGCCTGCCCATCAGCACTGTCGGAAACATACAATACATACTGGTTTTGCAGGCCATCATTATACGAGTGAAATACCTTACCATTAACCGTGTAAGGCACTTGATATTTTTCGTAATCCCACAGTGCGGTAAGGCGCTCCTTATAAGTCGCTCTTGAGGGTAATGCCTCTAAAAACGGACGAGCAACGCTATTTTGCGCGCTAACCCATGCCGCGACCTCTGTGCTTTTTTGTGCTTCTAACCAGCGGTATGGGTCTGACACTTCGGTGCCGTGATAGTTATCCACCTGGTTCACGGTACGCGTAGTTGGGTAACTTATTGGCGTGGTAACGATTGTCTGCTTATCGGTATTATCTTGCATCAACGTCGTTTCTTCATTATTACCCACGCATGAAAACAGCGCCATCGACGCCGCGATTAAGGTAACCGAGGTCATTACTTTATGTTTCATTTATGTCAAACCTTAAAAACGTAACGCCGGATAACTACCCGGCATGTTCTATTTCGCTGTGTTTTGCACTGTTATTTCGTTTCTTACCTTTAAATGCCGACTTAATGTCATTGAGGATAAGGTAAAGTGCTGGCACTAACAGCAACGTAATTATCGTGGCAAACAAAATACCAAAGGCAAGCGAAATAGCCATTGGGATGACGACCTGTGCTTGTAAGCTACGCTCAAACACTATGGGCATTAACCCCATAAACGTAGTCAATGACGTAAGAATAATGGCTCTAAAGCGCTGCGTGCCCGCGCTAATTGCCGCATCTTTGAGTGATAGCCCTTCTTTTCTGGCACGGTTAACAAAATCAACCATAATGAGACTGTCGTTAACCACAACACCCGATAATGCGATAATACCGCACACCGACAACACACTCACTGCCATGCCCAATACTAAATGCCCAATAATGGCTCCCACCACACCAAAAGGGATAACCGACATGATGATAAGTGGCTGACTGTAAGATTTAAGCGGTATGGCAAGTAATGCATAAATTGCAAAGAGCGCGAATAATAAGCCTTGAAGAAGGCTAAATATCGCTTCGCCTTGCTCTTTCGAATTCCCCATAAGTTGAAACTCAACATTTGGGTAACGCGCAAGTAAATCAGGCATTACCGTATCTATCACTTCTCGCGTAATTTCAGAAGGATCCATTAACGCTTTGTCTACCGCACCGGTTACTGACACAGACCGTTTACCATCGACGCGAATAATTGAATCAAACCCCTGCCCGACAGTAAACGTTGCAACCTGTTCAAACGGAATGTCTTGGCCATTTGGCGCACGTACACGCATATTCTCAAGGTGCTCTATAGAGCTTCTTTGTGCCTTCGGGTAACGCACCATGACTTTGATTTCTTCATCGTCACGTTGGATGCGTTGCACTTCCGCGCCATAAAAACCAAAGCGAACTTGCTGACCGAGTTGTTGCAACGTAATCCCTAGCGCATCAGCTTGTGGTTTAAGTGATAACTGAATTTCTTCACTGCCGCCAGAAAAGGTATCGTTAATATCAGTGACGCCTTCATAAGCGGCTAATGCTTCCTTCAGTTCATCGCTAATGGCGCGCAATGCTGTGATATCGCCTGAGCTAAATTCAAAACTGAGATCTGAACCACCTCCGGGACCGCCCGGTGAATTAATATTAAAAGATTTCACACCCGGAATTTCTGGCATCTCATCGCGCCAACGCTGCTGAATTTCAAAATCAGTCAGCGTTCGAGTCTCACCTTTGGTAAGCTCAGTAAATACTTGCCCGCCTAGGTTGCCGTTATCAAACGCGATCGCATGCTTAATAACGGATTCACCCGTTTCCTCTTTTACCTCGTCATCCATACGCTGCATGGCTTCACGCATTGTCGTTAGTACTTGATCTCGTTGGGTTAACGATGAGCCAGGTTCAAGTTCGAAGCTTGCAAACATAAAGTCGCTAGGGATGTTCGGGAAAAATACAAAACGAACGATGCCACCGCCAAACAAGCCTACCGTCAGAATAAGCATTGCGAGGAATACTGATACCGTGGTGTACCTATTTCGAATGGCTTTCGCTAAAAATGGCGCGTATTGGTTATTGATAAAGCGCTTGATACCTTCACTAAAGTAGTCTCTAAACTTCTGCAGCTTATTTGCCTTAGCGGGGTCATAAGGCTTTAAGTTCATGTGCACTAAGTGAGCGGGTAAAATTAGTTTTGATTCTATTAGCGAGAAGATAAGGCACACAACAACAACGGCACCAATGGTTTTCCAAATAATACCAAACGGCCCTGACACCATTAACATAGGCGTAAATGCAGCGATTGTGGTCAATACGCCAAAGGTTGCGGGCATAGCAACTTTCTTTACGCCTGCAATGACATTGTCCGCACTATGTCCTTTCTTATCAATTTCTGAATAAGCCGATTCGCCCATAATAATGGCATCATCGACCACAATCCCTAGGACCAGGATAAATGCAAACAAGCTCAGCATGTTGATGGATACACCGACCATTTCCATTGGCATGACAAAGAGCGTGCCTAAGAAGCAAACAGGAAGCCCAACAATCACCCAAAACGCCAGCTTAATTTTTAGAAACAACGACAACACTAAAAATACCAATAACGCGCCGAAAAACATATTTTCCAACATCATGTTCAAGCGATCGGCAAGATAGAATGAACTGTCGCCCCATATATCTGCTGTGATATGCGCAGGAAAATCCTCTTTTGCAGCACTGAGATACGTATTCACTTGCTCTGAAATTTCTAATGCATTTTGATCGCCCACCGCACGCACGCGTAAACTCGTCGCAGGCTTCCCATCAAACATCGCATATTGGTTATTTTCAATAAATCCGTCGTTTATAAACGCTACATCGCCAAGCGTGACGCGGGTTCCATTTGGGTTGGTTACCAGTACAATTTGTGAAAAGTCCCACCCCGTATAGGCCTGCCCTTTCGTACGCAGAAGGATATCGCCATTTTCTGTTCGAATTGAGCCACCGGGCAAGTCAACGCTCGACTGAGACAGACGTCTTACGACATCGGAAAAGGTTAAGTTATACTTTTGCAAATCAACTTCTGACAACTCCAATGAAATTTCATAGTCTCTTGCGCCGACAACCTGAACACTCGATATGCCTGGCAGGTTGGCGATATCGTCGCGTAAGTCTTTAGCAAATTCTTTAAGCTCGCGCTCGCTAGCATCACCGTAAACCGATACCCACATTACGTCTTGTTGAATTTTTTGGCGGTAAACTACTGGTTTTTCGGTATCGCCTGGAAAACTGGGGATAGCATCTACTTGCACCTTCACTTCATCAAGTAACGACTGCACATCGTAGTCTTCTTCAACTTGAATAGTCACGGTTCCCATACCTTCTACTGCAGTAGAGGTCAGCTGTTTTATCCCCTCAAGGTTCTTCAACGATTCTTCTACTTTTAGAATAACGCCCTCTTCAACTTCTTGGGGAGCCGCGCCGAGATAGGGAACTCGGACACTAATAACGTCAATATCAAAACTGGGGAAGACTTGTTTTTGAATACTAAATGCCGAGAAAATGCCACCAACAATGAGCAACCACATTAGCAGGTTTGCCGCCACATGATTGCGCGCAAACCAAGCAATAAGGCCTTTTTGCGTATCTATAGTACTCATTCGGCCCCCTCTGATGCCGTCTCATCACTATTTGCTATCGCCTGCGTATCGTCTTTTTTGTCGTTTACCGCTTCAGGAGGAAGCGCTGGCTCATCGCCGGGTAAACGTACTTTCATTCCGTTAAACGGGTTGGGAACCGCACTGGTTACTACTAACGTACCGTTGCTTACTCCTCCAGCAAGGTAGACGTGCTCAGAGGTGGTTCGTGCAACCTCCACATCTTTAATTTCAATTTCGCGATTGTCGTTTACCGTCAATATCGTATTGTCTAAGCGAAGCGTGCTGCGAGGTAATACAATCAAGCTTTCATTTTTACGCGAGGTAATTTTAGCTTCAACAAACTGCCCAAAACGAAGCGGCACTTTACTCTCATCAGCAAGTGCGTAAGGGTCGTTAACTTCAACAACAGCGTAAATGACACGACTACCCGTATCTAACACGCCCTCTGAGCGAACTAGTGTGCCTTCCCATTGACGGTCTATACCGCCAACCGTCGCACTTAACATGACGTTAGCATCGCTATCAGACTGTTTTCCAATATCGACAAACATCAAGTCGCTGTCAGTCATTGGTAACCGTACCTCGGCAGTATCCGTCGAATACAGCATACCAATTGCCGTTCCCGCGCTTATAAACTGACCCAAATCGATATTTCGGGCGACTACAATCCCATTGTAAGGGGCACGGATTTCGGTTCTGGCTAAGTTTCGTTTAGCCCGTTCAAGTTTTGCTTCGGCGGCTTTAACGTTGGCTTGCTCTCGTGCCAACTGAGGTTTACGCAGTCCAAGTTGAGGAGGCGGTACATCTCGGACAGAGCGCCATTCTTGCTCAGCAACTTTACCTCGCGCTACCTCTTCCTCAAACGACGCCGTCGCTTGTGCAAGTTCAGCCTCTGCTAATTTAACATCGGTTAGGTAGTCGTCTTGCTCTAATGTCGCAAGCACATCCCCCTTTTTAAACATACCGCCTGTAATGAAGTCGTCCGCTAAGCCAATGACGCGACCATTTACTTGAGCACTTAACGAGGTTTGATTACGGGGAACAACGTTACCTTGCGAATTTACAATAAAATTGACGGGCTCTGCATACACTTCACTTGCGCCAACTAAAAATGCGGTTTTTTCAACAGGCGCTTGTTCAGGCGGTTTTTTTGATGAAATCATTACGGCTGCGCCAACAAACCCAATAAGTATAATACCTAGCGGTATTCCAGCCTTAAACACTGCGTTGCTCATTCCCTTTCCCTTGTAAGTTGCTATGTACCGCTTACTTATCTAAGTAAAAATTTGTTTTAAAACGGTAACGTATAGCGATAATTATAATTTTTTTCTTGTATACCCTAGTGTACTTATTTTCTATAAGAAGTGCTCATATTGATTGTTAAAAAATGTGTAACGCCATTAATTTGCCCACAGGCCGACCTAGAAGTATTAAAAAACTATATACATACCAAAAAGTCTTATTGATTTGAGCGCGAATTTTGACCAATATTATTTGGCACACTAGTGCACTCCCAATTATTTACACACAATAAAACAGTAGTACGTTGAAGGAACACATCCCCATGAGTTTGAAGAAGCAATATCTAAAATCAAAGCCGGTTTGTAAGGTGACGTTTAAGCTAGATGCTGAAGCTGCAAAAAATGTAAGCAAAGCAAAGCTTTGTGGTGATTTTACCCAGTGGGACGCGAAAGCGCTTCCTATGAAAAAGCTAAAGAGCGGAGAATTTACACTTACCGTCAATCTTGAAAAAGACAACGAATATCAATTTCGTTATTTACTCGATGAGGAAAAGTGGGAAAACGATTGGGAAGCCGATGGCTATGTTCCCTCTAATGTTAGCGTAGAAGAAAACTCATTAGTTAGCGTATAACAAAAAAGGCTGCCATTGGCAGCCTTTTTTATCGCATGAAGTAAACGATTACAGTGCTTTTTCCAATTCAGGAAGCACATCAAACAAGTCACCCACCAAGCCATAATCAGCCACTTGGAAAATTGGTGCTTCTTCGTCTTTGTTAATCGCAACAATGACTTTTGAGTCTTTCATACCTGCAAGGTGTTGAATAGCCCCCGAGATGCCAACAGCAATGTAAAGCTGTGGAGCCACAATCTTACCAGTTTGACCCACTTGCATATCGTTAGGTACAAAGCCAGCATCTACTGCCGCACGTGATGCGCCCATTGCCGCACCTAGCTTATCGGCGATACCTTCAAGCAATGAGAAATTCTCACCGTTTTGCATGCCGCGACCACCAGAAATGACGACATCAGCAGCGGTAAGCTCTGGGCGCTCTGATTTAGTAAGCTCTTCTGCAACGAATCCTGATTTATCGCTAGATTTCACTACATCGATCGCAGCAACCTCTGCGCTACCACCTTCCGATGCGGCGTCAAAAGACGCTGCACGTACAGTAATTACTTTCTTGCTATCAGATGACTGAACCGTCGCAATAGCATTACCTGCATAGATAGGACGCACAAACGTGTCTTCACTCTCTACGCCGATAATATCTGAAATTTGCGCAACGTCTAATAGGGCTGCCACTCGTGGCATAAAGTTTTTACCCGTGGTGGTTGCCGCCGCTAGCACATGGCTGTAGTCAACTGCCAGTTCTACGACTAAGTCAGCCACATTTTCCGCCAATTGATATTTGTAAGCGGCGTTATCGGCAACAATAACTTTAGACACACCTTCAATGGTCGCGGCACGATCTGCAACTGCCTGACAACCTTCGCCAGCAACAAGAACATGAATATCGCCACCCATTTTCTGTGCAGCAAAAACGAGCTTATGGGTTTCGGTTTTTAAGCTTGAATTATCGTGTTCGGCATATACAAGAACTGTCATGAGATCACCTTTGCTTCGTTTTTCAGTTTATCCACTAGCTCAGCCACATCAGCGACTTTAATACCGCCTTCGCGCGTTGGGGGAGGAGTCACTTTTAGCACGGTAACGTTAGACACAAGCTCAACGCCAAAGTCAGCCGCTGATTTGACGTCAAGCGGTTTGCGTTTTGCCTTCATAATGTTTGGCAGCGACGCATAACGAGGCTCATTAAGGCGAAGATCAGTTGTTACTACCGCAGGTAATGAAAGTGCAACCGTTTGAAGCCCACCGTCAATTTCGCGAGTTACATTAACTTTATCACCTTCAACCACCACTTCAGAGGCAAATGTCCCCTGAGGCATACCGGTTAAGGCTGCTAGCATTTGACCTGTCTGATTGTTATCAGAATCAATGCTCTGCTTGCCAAGAATAACTAACGAAGGCTGCTCTTCTTCAACCACTTTAGTAAGCAGTTTAGCAATTTGTAGCGAATCAAGGTTTTGGTCGGTATCAATTTGGATACCACGATCTGCACCGAGTGCTAGCGCGGTACGAATTTGCTCTTGGCAACTCTTATCGCCAATAGAAACGACCACGATTTCGGTGGCTACCCCTTTTTCTTTTAACCTAACCGCTTCTTCCACGGCTATTTCACAAAATGGGTTAATTGCCATTTTTGCATTGGTAAGGTCAACGCCGGTATTATCGGCCTTCACTCTTACCTTTACGTTATAGTCAATCGCGCGCTTGACTGGTACGAGTATTTTCATAGTTACCTCAATGGTTGAGTTCGTCGGTGATGGTACTTTTCTTTACCTGAACTTTCGAAACAGCCCGTAAAAAAACAGTGTCAGTCACCACGTAATCAAAAACTTTTACAATATTCACTTCATTAACTTTACTTTCATGGTGAAGACAGTAATAAAGCTATACCTTAAATGTCGTTAACACCATGTTTACGTGTATATAAAATAAACGTTCAGTTAACGTTAACGTAAACTCCCTGCAATGTACTTACTGTTGACGTAAACGTCAACCTGCATTACCTTTCAGGGCGACAACTAATTTACATGTTTTTGACACAACGCATTATTTGTTTCATCAATAGTGCACTATAAAAAACTGAACATAAGGAGCCTCCCGTGGAACGAGAATCGATGGAGTTTGACGTAGTCATCGTCGGTGCCGGCCCAGCTGGTTTATCAACGGCCTGTAAGCTTATGCAGCTTGCGAATGAAAATGGCCAAGAGCTAATGGTTTGTGTCGTCGAAAAAGGCTCCGAGGTAGGTGCACACATTCTATCCGGTGCTGTTTTTGAGCCACGCGCTATGGACGAGCTTTTTCCTGATTGGAAGGAAAAAGGCGCCCCACTCAATACAAAAGTGACCGATGATCATATTTATTTATTGAATAGTGAATCATCAGCGAAACGATTACCGAACGCGATTACGCCTAAAACAATGCACAATGATGGCAATTATATTGTGTCTATGGGCAATGTATGTCGATGGCTTGCCGAGCAAGCTGAACAACTTGGCGTTGAAGTCTTCCCTGGTTTTGCTGCAGCCGACGTTATCTATAACGACGATGGCAGCGTAGGCGGTGTTATCACCGGCGACATGGGAGTGAGTGAAAGCGGAGAAGAAAAAGACGGCTACATGCCAGGGATGGAACTACGTGCTAAGTATACGGTGTTTGCAGAAGGCTGCCGTGGGCACCTTGGTAAAGAACTTATTGCGCATTTTGACTTAGATAAAGACGCCTCGCCACAGCATTATGCGATTGGTTTTAAAGAAATCTGGGATATTGACCCAGCTAAACATCAGCCAGGCTTGGTGGTGCATACTGCGGGGTGGCCGTTAAACGACGCTACGGGTGGAAGTTACCTTTATCACGCAGAGGACAATCAGGTATTTGTAGGGCTTATTGTTGACCTAAACTATGACAACCCTTACCTAAGCCCGTTTGATGAATTTCAACGTATGAAGCATCATCCGGTGTTCAAACAATATCTAGACGGCGGTAAACGTGTGTCTTATGGCGCACGCGCTATTGCGAAAGGCGGCTATAATTCACTACCCAAAATGACCTTCCCTGGCGGTTTGTTGGTAGGCTGTGACGCCGGCACCCTTAATTTTGCGAAAATTAAGGGCAACCATACTGCGATGAAATCGGGCATGATCGCCGCTGAATCTATCTTTGATGCAATAAAAGAAAATGCGGAAGCACCAGTAAAAGAACTGACGAGCTACACCGAGAATTTCAAAGCGTCATGGGTATATGATGAATTATATCGTTCTAGAAACTTTGGCCCTGCAATTCATAAATTAGGAAATTTCTGGGGCGGTGCTTTTAATACTGTCGAGCAAAACTTCTTTAATGGTAATCTGTTTTTTACCATGAAAGATGAGCACAAAGATTACGCACAATTAAAAGAAGCAAAAGACGTTGAAGAAATTAATTACCCTAAACCTGACGGACAATTAAGTTTCGATAAATTATCGTCTGTTTTTCTTTCAAATACGAATCATGAAGAAGATCAACCTTGTCATCTTCAATTGAAAGATGCGTCAATTCCTATTTCGGTAAACTTGCCAAAATACGCTGAGCCCGCTCAACGTTATTGCCCTGCAGGAGTTTATGAAATTATTGAGGAAGAAGGCACTAAACGTTTTCAAATTAATGCGCAAAACTGCGTACATTGTAAAACATGTGATATTAAAGACCCGTCTCAAAATATCAAATGGGTGGTACCAGAGGGCGCCGGTGGGCCTAACTATCCAAATATGTAATCGATGTAACAATTAATAAGTGTAAAAAAGCGGAGTCTCTCCGCTTTTTTTTATGCTAAATTTAACGCGTATTAATTATGATTTTTAAATAAGCGTTAAGGTTAATAAATACATGAAAGACTTTTTAGATATTTTGACCCATGGACGACGTTTACAAGGTGCAGTAAAGGAATTAAATCTTAACGAACTTGAACAAGTTCAAGAAAAACTGGCCAGCATTGTAGAAAAAAGAAAAGAAAAAGCGCGGGAAGCTGAAAAAGCGCAGGAAGAAAAACAACAAAAGCTTGCAGAGATAAAACGCCAAATGGAAGCGGCGGGGCTCAATGTTGAAGATTTACAAGCGCTGACACAGAACGAACCCAAAAAAACGGGCAAAAAACGTCCGATTAAATATAAGTTAATCGACAGTGAAGGCCACGAACATACATGGACAGGTATTGGTAGAATGCCTCGTGTCTATAAAAAGGCTCTCGATTCTGGTCAGTCTCTAAGTCAATTTGCCCTTTGATAAACACAACATGCCATGCCATACGCATGGCATGGCTCTTGTAAAATGCTAACCCCTCCCCCATTTTCACGTTAAGCGTTAAATTGAAAACAACTGGTGGCCTGTGGAATTACATTACAAAACACATATTCATGCTGTCGATGCACCGTGGCTTATACTTATTCACGGCTTGTTTGGCAGTGCCGATAACCTCGCCGTCATAAGACGACATTTTGAACCCACTCACAATATAATAAGCGTTGACTTACCAGACCATGGCTTATCGCCTTGGGTTGATAGTTTCAACATTAATGACACGGTTACAGGTATCACTGCAATTCTAGATTCAAATGGCATTGCACAAGCCGCCGTTCTGGGCCATTCACTGGGCGGCAAGGTAGCCATGCAGTTAGCGCTTGCCCATGGCGAACGCGTTAGCCACTTGTTGGTTGCGGATATTGCGCCGGTGGCGTACGAACATCGTCACCAGTCGGTATTTGATGGGTTAAATGCTGTTAATCTTTCGACCATTACAGGGCGCAAAGATGCAGAGATGGCAATGGCTGAACACATACAAGAAGCTGGTGTAAGGCAGTTTTTGCTCAAAAGCTTATATCAAAACGATCAAAAGCAGTGGCTTTGGCGTTTTAATGTAAACGGATTGATTAAAAGTTATCCTCACATTATTGATTGGCCTCAAACCAATCAACAATACGATGGGATAACCTATTTTATTAAAGGTGGACAGTCAGATTATATCACTGCGCAGCACCGCGAAGCGATTGCACGGTACTTCCCTAAAGCAAAAGCACATATTATTGAAGGTACGGGACACTGGTTACACGCAGAAAAGCCGACAGCATTTAACGCTATCGTCAGTAAAATACTGGCGAAGTAATGTTGCATTGCGAAGAAAAAAAGCGATGTATTCTTACAATTTTTTGAATGTTTTGGGCTCTGTTCGGCGTTTAACCTGTGGTATAGTTGCGCCAGATTTTTTTCATAAGTAACACTATGCTTGCAGAAAACTTTGAGCTAATAGAATCCATTATGTTGTACGGCGGTTTGTTTGTGCTTTTTGCACTAATGGGCTTTGCCGTTCACGATGTATTGACGAAAAACGACGTGCCTCTCATTGGGCGCATTGTAACCTATGGCGTGCTTGGTCTTGGTGCGATAGGTTTTTTAGCAAAAGGTATCATTGAGTGGTTCTGGTTAAGCAATGGCGTTTAGTAAGTAACGATTAATAGAGGTTTGATATGGCAAGCGTTGGCCTGTTTTTTGGCAGTGACACGGGTAACACCGAACATGTAGCTAAAATGATTCAGAAAGAATTAGGTAAGCAGCTAATCGATGTAAAAGACATTGCCAAGAGCAGTAAAGAAGAGATCGCAGAATTCGATCTTCTTATTTTCGGCATCCCTACTTGGTACTACGGCGAAGCACAATGTGATTGGGATGACTTTTTCCCAGAACTAGAAAGCATTGGGTTTGAAGATAAGCTTGTAGCGATTTTCGGATGTGGCGACCAAGAAGATTACGCAGAGTACTTCTTAGATGCAATGGGCATGATCCGCGATATCGTAGAGCCAAAGGGCGCAATTCTTGTTGGTCAATGGCCGACAGAAGGCTACGACTTTGAGGCATCAAAGGGCCTTGCTGACGATGACCACTTTGTAGGACTTGGTATTGACGAGGATCGTCAGCCAGAGCTAACCGACTCACGCGTGAAGGCGTGGTGTAAGCAGCTTCATGAAGAGCTCTGTCTTGCTGAGCTAGCTTAGTACATCACACATCGACGTAATAAAAAATGCCGCGTAGTTACGCGGCATTTTTTTAGCACTTACCCGCACATGAACTACAGGTGAAAACGCTCTACTGCTTTTCTTAAGCTTTCAGTTTGCGCATCTAACATCATGGTCGACTCATTAGACTGCCTTGTACTTTGAGCGCTAGAATCGGCTAAATCAACAATACGGTTTAAGCTTGACGCAACATCGGCAAGCAATAAATCCTGCTGCTCGGTATCAGATACAATCTGTTCATTGATTGTACTTAAACGGGCAATAATTTCTCTAATGCCTTCAACTTGTGTAGACACTAGCTGCGTTATTTCAACGCCCTTCTGTGCCTGTTCTCTCCCCGCCCTAATCGCTTTTACTGCCTGGCTTGCATCTTTTTGCAAGTTACCTATCATCGTCTCAATTTCTTCTGTCGAATCGTGAGTACGATTAGCCAACGTTCTTACTTCATCAGCAACCACCGCAAACCCACGCCCCTGTTCTCCCGCCCTTGCTGCTTCTATAGCAGCATTTAGCGCGAGCAAGTTGGTCTGTTCCGCTATGGTCTTAATGACGTCTAAAATACTGCCTATGCTTCTAGAGTTCTCATCGAGCCGGTTAATAATTTCAGCTGAAGCATCGGCTTGTGTCGCCTGATTATTGACCTGATTTCTACTCTTTTCTACGAGCACGCCAATTTCGGTACTTTGCTCGGTAACATGGCGAAGTGCACTCATCGCATCATTAATTTGCGCCAAGTTACTACGGCTAGTGTCTTGTACGTACTGAGTATTAGTCGATGTCGTCGTCACCTGCTCGCGCTGCTCATCAACATCGCGCAGACTCTTTTCGCCTAAGGCGACACTCTCTTTAGTGATCTCAATTAAGCGCTTTTCTTGCTCTAAAATATTACCCACGAGTTCTCTTAAGCTGTCGGTTAAACTATTAACCTTTGCAGAAAGCGCCGAGAACTCATCGTTGCCGTCTTCAGAAAGCTTGTGGCTTAAATCGCCTTTACTTAACTGGGTCAGGCCTTTGTTAATATTATCAAGTGGTCGCGAAATACTGCGTGTCGCCGCTACGGCAAGACTTATAGCGGCAATTAGCCCTATACAGGCAACGATAAGGTTTTTCAGGAGGTTGGCTTGTACCGATTCTAGAATGGCATTTTGACCGTCAATAGACTCTGCCTGCACTTTGTCGAACAATGTATTGATATATGACAATGACGCTTCTAACGCTGCCTTTGCGTCGCTGCGATTCGTTCTGGCATCGGCGATGTAATTGAGCTTTTGTTGTTGTAATGCGATAAGACCATTGCTTTCATTTAAACGAGACAGCAACAGGTCGAATTGTTCATTAAACATTTCAACCGTTCCGCCATCATCAACCCCAACAACAAGCCTATTCAAGTAGTCCTTGTCCACCTGCAGATTGCTTACTTGATACTGTAAATCGTCAATAATATTTTGCGTCGTTTCAGCGCTGTTGTTAGTAGCAAGCTCGCTAAACGTTTCATTCATTGTGAGAAGCTTGTTATCGATATTTGTTCCCGTACCGATAAGCGTTTCAATACCTGGGTCGCGGGTATCAAGATAAGATAAGTCAAGCATCAAAGCGCTCGCCTCATCGGCCGTCGATAGTACCTCTTCCAATTTTGCAGCAACATCGCTTTGCACTTTCATCCTTAACTCAAGTGCGTTGTACATTGCTTTACTTTTTGTCACATAATTATTGCTCGCTTCAACAGCGTCTTTCACCGTTGAATTTGATGGCATTGCCTTTCTCAAGCCTTCAAGGTCATTAACAAACAACGCTGAGAGAGAGTCAAACTGAGATTTATTTTTTTCCAAGGCATTTAGCGAGTCTTCATGGTAACCATTCGCCGTAATAACCGACAGTGACAATATCTCGGTTTTCACCTCTACCATACGATTTTGAACCGGCATTTTACGCTCGACAACGTCTTCAGCAGACACGCGAATGTCGCTCAACCCAAAATAGGAGAGCACACTGGTTACTAAGAGTAAGCAGCCGAACAGACCGAACCCTAGCTTTATTTTATTGATTACAGTTAACTGCATAGTACTTCCGCTGAAATTGAAAACAGCCTTACATCTTTTATGTCGGCGTTCTATCATTTTAGTTTAACAGGATGTTAATTCAATGCACCAAAAGTTTTAATTTTTAAAACTAATCATTAGGTATTACTTACACTTACAGACTGGTCAGTCCACGAAAAATAAGAGCTTCACAAAACGTAACCTGTTAAAATATAAATCGATTAAGTGTGTTCTTTTCTAGTCAGGGTCAAGAATACGCGGTTTTACTTTTAAATCCTGTTGAGTTACCTATAATACCCACATCATGTGATTAATCGTTCTCAGTAGGTTGTAATGGATCAGAATAAAGAACTAAAAAAAGCGGGGCTAAAAGTTACGCTACCGCGCCTTAAAATTTTGCAAATTCTGCAGGAGCCACAAAACCAACACATTAGTGCCGAGGACGTATATAAAATTCTTATCGAGCACGGTGAAGAAATTGGGTTGGCAACGGTTTATCGTGTACTGAACCAATTTGATGATGCGGGCATTCTTAACCGTCATCACTTTGAAGGTGGCAAGTCTGTTTTTGAAATTAGCCATAAAGATCATCATGACCATTTGGTTTGTCTTAAATGCGGTAAAGTTATTGAATTTGAAGATGACATTATCGAAGAACGACAAGAACGCATTGCTAAACAACATAATATTAAATTAACCCACCATAGTTTATACCTCTACGGTGAGTGCACTGAAGGCAACTGTGACAACGTTGACGACTAAGCATCGTCACCATAAAAAACTGGTTTTTGAAAACAGCCCGCGAATATGCGGGCTGTTTTATTTCATGCGCTGAGTGTTATGCGTTGAACTTTACGCGGTGATAGGCATTGATAGCCTTTTCCCAAACATCACCGACTTTTCCATTGCCAATCAACGTATTATTTACCCGAGTGACTGGCGCTATCTCTTTACTTGACGAGGTTAACCACACTTCATCAGCATTGAGTAACTCCTCAACGCTAAACCAACGCTCATGTACCGCTAATCCTGACTCCTCAAATGCACGCAGCGCAATTGCACGAGTCACGCCGGGCAATAATTGATGATTAAGAGGCGGCGTATAAATAACTGCATCTTTGACGATAAATACATTGCACGCACTTGCCTCAGTAACAAAGCCCTCTTCGTTGTGCAAAATAGTCTCGTTAACCCCTTGGTCTACACCTGTTTGGAAATGCATAACATTACCTAACAATGACGTAGACTTTATGTGGCAGCGTTGCCACCGTTTATCCTCTTCCAACGCCACATGAAACGCTTTTACCGCAGTTTTGTCGGCGGTTTGTGGCGGCGCAATCTCAAACACGAAGCCAAATACGGTAGGTGCAATATTCTCAGGATATGCATGATATCGCTTAACATCCGTGCCTCGGCTAACATGAAAATATACCCCTATGTTACCACTGGGGAATTGCGACGCGTTTTTCTCTATGAGTGTTGCTAATATCCCGTTCCATTGTTCAACACTGTAAGGGTTTTTTATTGAGATGGCATTAAGACCGTTATTCATTCGCTCTGTGTGGCCTTTCATGCCAACAGGACGGCCATCATAGGTTGGTATCACTTCATAAATACCATCACCAAACAAAAAGCCTCTATCCATTGGCGAGATCTTTGCCTCAGATAATGGCAGATAATCACCGTTTAAAAATGCCACTGTCATACATTATCTCCTGTTAATTTAAGGCGTTTTTGCTGGCGAAGTAAAAACTTTGCTCTTTCATTTTCTTTGTCATTAAACGCAAATGTTATGGTGTCACCCGGTGATGCCTGCGCAAATCGATTAATATCAATCGGGCTAACACAACCTAGCTTTGGATAGCCACCTAACGTTTGTCTGTCTCGCATCATAATGATGGGTTGACCGCTTGGCGGAATTTGCACTGCGCCAAGGTGAATGGCCTCAGAGCGCATACTACTTATGTTATGTTGCACCGGTGCGCCGGATAAACGATAGCCCATTCGGCTAATATCCTGAGTTACTGTATAAATACTGGTAGTAAACATGCGATGTGAAGCACGAGGGAAGTGACTTAACTGATAGCCAGGTATCACGGATATGGGTTCATCTAGGCTATAGTCAGGTCTATGGGGCGCCGCTAGGCATCGCACGGTACGCATAGTGCGATGCTTGTTCAATGTTACGTTATCGCCTGCTGATAATGGCCTACCATTGCCGTTTAGGCCGCCAAGTTCCTCGCGAACGACACAACATGCACTATTCATTAATCGTGGTACGTTCCACTCACCGCCCAATGACAAATAGGCCCTACAACCTAATGTTTGACTACCAAACGTGAGCGAGTCTCCTTCCTTTAATACCAGTGTCTCATAGACAGAACACGCGTGTCCGTTAATAGTTGCTTGCACCTGTTTGCCTGTTATCGCAGCACAAACATCGCGCTTCGCCACTAACGTCATTTCGCCTAACACTTCAACGCAAGGGGTTGCTTCATTATTTTCGACAAGATAGTTAGCCCAGAAAAAGGCGTCATCATCCATTGGGCCTGACTGACAATAGCCGGCGCTTTGATACCCCACTCTCCCCATATCGACGATAATACTCATCAAGCCGGGGGCAATTATATTAATACTCATTAAGCGCGATAAACTCTTTTTCACTAATCGATTTGAATGTCACTTTATCTCCGGTTTTGAGCAGTGCATCTTGCCCAAAAGTAAGGCGCAGTGGACATAATCCTAATAAGTGCCAGCCACCGGGTGACACTGATGGATAAACTGCGGTTTGTCTATCCGCAATCGCAACAGCGCCTTGTGGCACTCGCTTTCTTGGTGTTGCTAGTCGCGGGCATGAGAGTGCTTCGGGAGTACTCCCCATATACCCAAAACCTGGAGCAAAGCCCACTGCATATACGCAATACTCAACACTCGTGTGCAGCGTAATAACGTCATTCTCTGATAACCCCGTTTGCGTCGCCACAAGCGATAAGTCGTTGGCGTCTTTTCCGCCGTACCAAACGGGGAGCGTATGACAACGCCCCTCAAATGCAGACTGCGTCACAGAAGCAAGTGTTGATAAGGTCGAATACACCTTATGACCGTCCACTTTCAGTGCATCGAACACAACCAACGCCGAGTCATAAGCAGGGACGACGTCGCGCACCCATGAAAGACCAGCAGACGCTAACGTGTCGCAAAACTGCAAACACTGGGTATTGGCCTCATCAAGCGATGGTCCGTTAAAGTAAAATAGAAGGCCATCAATACCTGCTGAGACAATCTGTTTTACATCACCAAACGGTTGCATAAGAGTATTTCATTCCTTTCTGTCTTTTTTATGTCGAATTAACGCTAGATTATGATAATTCAACATTCACCTATTATTTAATAGCGTCTTTATTCGCACCGCAATGTCCACCGCGCCTGTCGTGTCACCATGCACACACAGCGTATCTGCATTAAGGGCAAGTGGCTTTCCCGAGGTCGTGATCACCACACCTTCGTTGATTAATCGTTCAGATTGTTCAAACGCCTGCTCTTTGTTAAGTACTGCCCCGTCTATTTTACGACTTTGTAAGTAGCCCTCGTCGGTATAACGACGATCTGAAAACGCTTCAAATTGCAATGATATACCGTACTGTTTGGCTAATGACTGTACATTTTCACTGTCTGGGTGAGCTTGGACCACCAGACTATGCGTTTTACTGGACATTGCCGCTACGCTTTCAATGACGGTTTCAAGAATCGCATTGTCTTGCATCATGTCGTTATATAACGCGCCGTGTGGTTTCACATAGCTAACATGGGTACCTATAATAGCAGCCAACCCTTGCAACGCGCTGACTTGATACTGAATACAGGCAATTAATTCTCGCTTAGCCATTTTCATACTTCGGCGACCAAACCCTTGTAAATCTGGATAAGACGGGTGCGCCCCAATAGTAACATTATGCTGGTGAGCGAGAGCCAGCGCCTCTTTCATCGCCGAAGGATCGCCAGCATGAAAACCGCATGCAATATTCGCTTGGTCGATAACGGTCATAATGTGACTGTCGAGAGGCATTTTCCATGCCCCAAAATCTTCGCCTAAATCGCAATTTAACTTCATAGTGGTTTTGCTCTTACGTGTAATCCGATATCATGTTACCTGTTCTTTATTAAAAGTCAGCGTTAATGATAAATATCGGAAAAATTAATACCCTTCGCGTGGTCGCGCAATATCCTTTTGGCTATGCCTTGGCACCATGCATTGAAAATGTAGACGACACCTATTCAGATGATGAATTACCCACTGTCACACTATCTCATGATGAGGTTGAAAGTGAGTTAAGTGACGGTGCGCTCATTGACGTGTTTGTTGCAGCAGACCAACGTGGTGATTTATACGCTACGCTAAAGAAGCCATTAATTCAGGTCGGTGAAGTAAAAGTATTAAAGGCGGTTTCAGCCACACACTTTGGTGCATTTTTCGATTGGGGATTAGACAACGATTTGTTGATGCCTATCGATTATCAGGCGAATCCTGTCGACCCAGGCATGCGTTATGTTGTCCACGCATTCTTTGACGAAAAAACCAATCGTATTTTAGGGGCGACCAAACTCCATTACTTCTTAAAAGAAGGTAACGCCTATTTAAATGAGGGAGACCTTGTTGACTGTTTGGTATACGCAAAGTCAGATCTCGGCTTTAAAGTGGTTATCAACGAACAGTCTCTGGGCCTAATTTTTAACAGCGATGCGTTTAAACCCTTAAAGATAGGAGACGCAACGCAAGGCGTTATTAAGAACATTCGAGAAGACGGTAAAATTGATGTGGTGTTGCAACGCGTAGACAAAGCGGGGCGAGATACACTCCAGCAAGCGATTCTTGATGACCTTGAAGCGCATGGTGGCGTGTCTACACTTACGGACAAAAGCCCGCCTGACGCTATTTATACTCATTTCAATGTAAGTAAAGCGGCGTATAAGAAAGCACTAGGTGCGCTTTACAAACAGAAGAAAATCACGATTTCACCTGACGCTGTTCGATTAATTAAAACGTAGGATAGAAAACCCCATGAAAGCAAAAGTGGTGTGGGAGAACGATCTCTCTTTTAAATGCTCAACCGACAAGGGATATGAAACCGTAATGGACGGTAGCGGAAACGCGATATCGCCAATGGAGTCTGTTCTACTTGCGGCTGGCGCTTGTTCAAGCGTTGACGTGGTTGAAATCCTGAAGAAGGGTCGATTCGCGATAGAAGATTGTGTATGTGATCTCGATGCAACCAGAGCAGATGAGCCCCCTCGCGTCTTTACGTCTATCCATGCCCATTACACCGTAACAGGAAAAGGGATTACTGACAAAGCGTTAGCACGTGCAGTACAGTTATCTGCAGAAAAGTATTGCTCCGTTATGCTAATGCTAACGGGAAAAGTAGACGTCACTACCAGCTATACTTTAGTTGAATAGACTTACCGTTAGGCTAATTCGCCATCTCTTAGTGAAAAAGGCTAACATCAGGTGTTAGCCTTTTTTTATAGCTTTTTAAATGTAAACTTAAGAAGCTGATTTTAAACAAGTTTATGCAATTAAAATCCTACTGGCATATTTGATGCTATCTGTTGGTCATTACTAATATAACGAAAAATAACGTTTAGGTATTTGACCATGGAAAATTCAATTCGCACGCTTCGCACTTTCGCTATCAGCAGCAGTTTATTAGCACTGTCTGTTTCACTCACCGCCTGTTCAGACGCTGACGCTGTTGACACCCATGTGTCTCAGGAAGAAGCCGTCATTGCTATTCCTGTTGAAGCACAGATGCTTTCAAGAGGCAGTATTCAGTCGACATACTCTACAACGGCCATATTAGAGGCACGAGAGGAAGCGTTTGTCGTAGCGCGCGCTGCCGGCATCATTGAGGCCATCTTCGTTGAAGAAGGCGATTATGTGGAAAAAGGTCAGGTACTTGCTCGACTCGATAGTCGCCGTTATGAGTTAAACCTTACAAAAGCAAAAGCAGATTTAACGGGTCTTGAGCGTGAGCTAGAAAAAATCAATAAAGTCTATTCAAAAAAACTGGTAAGCGACGATACATATGACAAATTGGTGGCTCAGTATGAGTCAGCAAAAGCGTCGGTTAAGCTAGCTGAACTCGACTTACAAGAAACCACTATTACCGCGCCCATTAGCGGTTACGTTGCCTCAAGGGGCGCCAAAGTTGGTAACCTAACAGAATCGTTTCAACGGGAAAGAATGTTTCATATTGTTCAGCAAAGAAACTTACAAGGTATTATATATCTTCCAGAAAACGAGCTTCAGAATATTGCCGTAGGACAAGCTGCTACGCTTAAGGTTGCTGCCTTGGGAAATCATGAAATGTCAGCGAGCGTCGAGCGCATTAGCCCTGTCATTGATGCGACCACCGGCACGTTTAAAGTAACACTTAGCATTCCGAATCGAGAAGAACGCCTAAAAGCAGGTATGTTCACCGATGTAGCACTGGAATATGCGAATCATAAAGATGCGACACTTCTTCCGCGCAGAGCACTCGTTACCATAGACAACAACCATAGCGTATTTGTTGTAGAAAACGGTGTCGTTCATAAAAAAGAGGTCGAAACCGGATTTGAGCAAAACGATGTTGTTGAGGTGATCAGTGGACTTAATGGTGATGAAACCGTCGTTACTGCGGGCCACCAAAACTTAAAAGATGCAGCACCTGTTGACATTGTAAACAGCTAACTAGCACGCTTTAAGGAGAGCCTCATGCGTATTGTTGATATTGCCGTAAAGCGGCCCGTTGCTGTGTCTATGTTTACCTTTGCCGTACTTCTATTCGGCATGGTATCGCTAGGACGCCTATCCGTTAATTTATTACCAGACCTGTCATACCCTACCCTCACCATTCGCACTGATTACGACGGGGCAGCACCTGCTGAAGTCGAACAATTGGTATCTAAGCCAATTGAAGAAGCCATTGGGGTAGTGAAAGGGGTAAGAAAAGTAACCTCTACCTCACGCGCTGGGCAATCAGATGTCGTACTCTCTTTTGCTTGGGGCACGGATATGGATTTCGCCAGCTTAGAAGTGCGGGAGAAGTTAGACGTTTTAAGGCTTCCTCTTGATATTGATAAGCCAAGAGTACTGCGCTTCAATCCATCGTTAGACCCTGTCATAAAGTTAGGTCTCACCGATACGCAGCAGCAAACATCATTATCGATAGCAGAAATGAAACGTCTACGCCTGTATGCCGAACAACAGGTAAAGCGCGCCCTTGAATCTGTAGAAGGTGTCGCAGCCGTTCGCATTGGTGGAGGGCTTGAAAACGAAATCCATGTGCTTATCGACCAGCGCAAGGCAAGCCAATTGTCTATTCCAACCACGCAGATTATCGAACGAATACAGGCTGAAAACATTAATGCCGCGGGTGGCCGGGTTGACGGTGATGCACAAGCGTTTTTAGTGAGAACACTTAATCAGTTTGAAAGTTTAGCTGAAATAGAGAACCTCTTC
This sequence comes from Alteromonas sp. 4NH20-0056, assembly GCF_057539655.1. Lineage (NCBI taxonomy): Bacteria > Pseudomonadati > Pseudomonadota > Gammaproteobacteria > Alteromonadales > Alteromonadaceae > Alteromonas > Alteromonas sp. 4NH20-0056. Next base: position 112,756 of record NZ_BAAJLS010000008.1, read on the forward strand.
ATAGGCCGCTTTGAAGGCCGAAATATTCAGCTAAGAGATGTGGCTACGGTTGAAAGTGCCTACAAAGACCGCGACGTGGTAACTCGCTTCAATGGAAGTGAAGGCGTTGAGATTGCCATTTACAAAGAAGGCGACGCGAATGCGGTTGATGTAGCCAAGCGAGTCGCGGGTCGAATGGAAGAAGTGAAATATAACCTTCCAACGCAATACGATATCTCGCAAATCTACGACCAAAGTGTATTTATTAAGCAAGCTATAGATAACGTTAAGTCAGCAGCCGTTGTCGGCGGCATGTTGGCAATGCTTATTCTATTCCTATTTCTTAAAGACTTTTGGGCCACCGTTATTATCTCAGTTTCAATTCCTGTATCAGTAATCGCGACATTTAACCTAATGTACGCTTACGATATTAGCCTCAACATGATGAGTTTAGGGGGTATTGCCTTGGCGGTTGGCTTATTGGTTGATAACAGTATTGTGGTACTCGAAAATATTGATCGCCATAAAAAACATAATCGCGACATGGTAGAGGGAAACGATGCTGCAAGTACGGGGACTAAGGAAGTATCTGGTGCAATTGTCGCATCAACACTTACCACCATGGCCGTGTTCGTTCCCCTTATTTTCGTAGAAGGCATTGCTGGTCAACTGTTTAGAGACCAAGCCCTTACCGTTTCATTTGCGCTTGCAGCTTCACTTGTTGTAGCGCTTACACTGATTCCAGCGATGGCTCGCAGGCATAAAAGCCAAACGCTTGCCCACCAAGACACCTTCATGGGCACTGAAAAGGCGCAGCCCACGACGCGTTTGGGCAAGGTCATGTATTACCTTACTTTACCCATTCGAATTGTGCTCCGTGTTGTATTCGTCTTTTTACCTGCGGCGTTTATCACGCTCATTATTGGCGCTTGGCATATCGTTGCCAAAGGTTTGTCTTATGCTTTTCGCCCTATTATTTGGGTATTCAATAAAGCGTTTGATGGGCTGTCTACATTTTATAACAAAGCACTCATTATTAGCTTGCGCGCGCGCCTAGCCGTGCTTATCTGTGCAGTCGGTTTAGCAGCAGGTGCAGTAGTGCTCGTTCCCAAATTGGGCATGGAACTTATTCCCACTCTTTCACAGGGCGAGTTTTCCGTTGATGTGACGCTTCCAGCAGGTACGCCACTTTCTGAAACCGATAATACACTCACCGCGTTATCTCGCGTAATACAACAAGATGATAATGTGGCGCGCACGTATGCGATGTCGGGCACTGGCAGTTTAATAAGCGCCTCGGTTAACCAGGGCGGCGATCATTGGGGCCGACTTAATGTCGTCATGAAAGCGGGCATCGACAACAACAGCATTGCATCCACAAAAACCTTGCTTCGTGATGCGCTGTATCAGTTCCCTAATGCGCAAGCTACGTTCAGCGAACCTGCCCTTTTCACCTTTGCTTCGCCTATTCAAATTGAGCTAAAGGGCTACGATTTGAACCAATTGCAACAGTACGGCGACATAGTGGCGGAGACGCTCGCCGAACACGACAACTTTGCTGATATCACGACCAGTATTCGCGCCGGTAATCCAGAGCTTAAGATAGCGTTTCATCATGCGAAGTTGTCACGCTTAGGGCTTGATGCATCGACAGTTTCAAACCTTATTGCCGCTAAAGTAGGTGGTCGAGTTGCAACGCAATACAGTGTTAACGACAGAAAAGTTGACGTGTTAGTCCGAACCCAGGAAAACCAGCGAAGTAATATGGCTAATGTCCGCAATATTGTTGTGAACCCCGGTGCAACGAACCCAGTCACGCTTAGTGCGGTAGCAGATGTATTCATGAGTGTCGGTCCTAGCGAAATTACGCGCGTTGGCCAGCAGCGAGTAGCGCTCATTTCGGCAAACTTGGCAAAGGGAAAGCTTGATGAAGCCGTAAATGTTGTAAACGGCGTATTGGAGAACGTGTCTTTACCGCTTTCAATTAAAGCAGATGTGACAGGCCAAAGCGAAGATATGCAAAATAGTTTTCGCTCACTCCAATTTGCTTTAGCGCTTGCGGTGTTTATGGTTTATTTAGTTATGGCCTCGCAGTTTGAATCGCTACTACACCCCCTGCTTATTTTGTTTGCCGTACCACTAGCGGGCGCAGGTTCTGTATATGGCCTTTACCTGACTAATTCACCGTTAAACGTGGTGGTGTTTATTGGCCTCATTATGCTGTGCGGTATTGTTGTGAACAATGCCATTGTATTGGTCGATAGAATTAATCAACTGCGTCGTGATGGTATGGATAAACACAACGCCATCGTAGAGGCTGCGAAAACGCGATTACGCCCTATTATCATGACAACACTCACCACCGTACTTGGATTGCTTCCGATGGCTTTTGGTGTGGGCGAAGGCGCCGAAATTCGGACACCTATGGCCATCACCGTCATATTTGGATTAATGTTTGCAAGCGTGCTGACACTCATTTTACTGCCCGTCCTCTACAGTTTATTTGATACTAAAGCAGACACCACTGCGACGGAGGCTGCATATGAAAAAGCTTAACGGATTGGGGGCCAGTCTTGCGCGTTTTGCGCTCGCACGCCCCGTTACTATCGGTATGGTATTTCTTTCTATGCTCCTTTTTGGCGTAGTCGCGGGCCGTATGCTTCCCCTTGAAAAATTTCCGGGGATAGATATCCCTGAGATGGTTGTAGAGATCCCCTACCCTGATGCGTCTCCTGTTGAGATTGAAAATATGATCACCAGGCCAGTAGAAGAAACGATTGCAACGATGTCGGGTATTAAACGCCTTCGAGCACGCTCTTACGATAATAAAGCAGAGATCGTGGTCGAGTTTGACTGGGATGAAAACTTAAAGGCAAAAAGTATTGAGGCTCGTGAGAAAATAGACGCGATACGCCATCTTTTACCAAATGATGTAGAGCGTATTATGGTGTATAAGTTTAACACTAACGATATGCCAATTTTCCAATTGCGAGTATCAAGTGACCGAGATTTATCAAACGCGTATGACCTGTTAGAGCGCAACTTGAAGCGCCCTTTGGAGCGCGTTCCTGGCGTATCCAAAGTTGAGCTTTATGGCACAATGAAACGTCAAATCACTATTCGATTAGATCCTAAACGTCTTGTCGCATACAGCATTGATACTCAAGCACTTCAGCAAAAACTCAATGACGCTAACTTTTCTTTAACCGCCGGTTATATGTACGACAACGGTGAGAAAATCTTGGTCAATCCGCACGGTGAATTTACCGACATTAATGATTTTAAAAACATGTGGGTAGCCCCCAATGTAACGTTGGGTGATATCGCCGTTATTAATTACGAATTGCCAGAGCGCAGTGAAGGGCGTCATTTGGACAGAACCTTCGCAGTCGGGTTTAATATTTTTCGTGAATCAGGCAGTAACCTCGTTGAAGTATCAGAGGCGGTAATGAGAGTGGTCAATGAAACAAAGGCTGATCCAGAGTTTACCGGTATCAATTTGTTTGTGATGGACGACACCGCAAAAAGTGTCACGTCGTCACTATCTGATTTACTCAATGCGGGCTTATTAGGCGCGTTACTGTCGGTTGTCGTGTTGTATTTATTTCTTCGTCAGCTTACTACCACGCTAATCGTCGTCCTTTCAGTACCTTTTTCGATTTGTATCACCTTAGGCGTGATGTATTTATTGGGATATACACTCAATATCTTATCGCTAATGGGGTTAATGCTAGCGGTAGGCATGTTGGTTGATAACGCTGTCGTCATTACCGAAAGCATTTTTCAAGAAAGGCAAAAAGATAGCAACATTGAAACTGCGACGCAATCTGGTGTCAACAAAGTCAGTTTAGCAGTAATCGCAGGTACTGCGACGACAGCGATTGTTTTCCTCCCTAATATTGTAGGCGTAAAAATTGACGTTACTGTGTTTCTCGAACATGTCGCTATTGCTATCTGTATCTCGCTGTTCGCCTCATTATTTATCGCTAAAACGCTTATTCCCCTGCTAACCACTAAGGTAAATATTCCAACGAGTAAAAAGCCACAAACACCTAAATATATAAGCGCTTATGGCAAGATACTGGGTTGGGTATTACAAAACCAAGGTAAAACGTCACTTATTGCAGTGATGATTTTAGCTTCTACCGTTATTCCAATGCAGGTTGTATCCTCAGACGACGAGGGGAACAACAATCAAGAGCGTATCTGGCTAAATTACCATCTCACGCAAAATTATACGCTTGATGAGGTAGAGAAAACCGTTGATAAGATGGAAGCTTACCTCTATGAAAATCAAACGCGTTTTAATATTAAACAAGTCTACACCTACTTTACTCCTGGCTTTGCCATCAGTGGCATTACACTTAATGACGAATTATCGGTAAGTGTAAGCGAGATAAAAGAAGCAATTCGAGAAGATATGCCATTATTTGTCCGCGCCCGCCCCTCGTTTCAATGGGAGAGTGGTAATGGCGGCGGCGTGCGCGTCACTCTTCTTGGCGAATCCTCAGAGACCCTGCTCGACATCTCAGAACAGATCATTCCTATACTTAGTAATATCGAGGGCTTAGAGGATGTGAAAGCAGATACGGGAGCTAAGCGCGACGAAATCCAAATTAGAATAGACAGAGAAAAAGCTAACCGTCTAGGAGTCCAAATTGCTGACGTCGCTCGCTTAGTAGCTACCGCCCTGCGCGGTAACAACTTACGCACATTTCGCTATGGTGATGCGGGTGAAGTAGCCGTACAGCTTAAGTTTGGCAGCGATGTACAATCGTCATTACAAGCCCTCAAGAATATTAATATTGGCTTTAATCAAGGACAATCTATTACGTTATCAATGATTGCCGATTTCACGGTAGCTCAACAGCTTTCTCAAATAAACCGAAGTTACCGACAGACTGCGTTAGATATTGGCGCAAATCTCGAGAGCGAGACTACGATGGAGCAAGTCAGAGAGCGCATTGAGCTAGCGCTAAGTCATATTCAACTGCCTACTGGCTACCAGTGGACACTTGATGGGGGGTTCTCACGCCAAGATGAAGCGAATGCAGTCATGCAAATGAACATGTTGCTTGCACTATGTATGATCTACGTGGTGATGGCGGCACTATTTGAATCACTGGTACTTCCAACATCTGTAATAACGTCATTACTGTTTTCATTCACAGGTGTTTTTTGGGCGTTTATGATAACCGGTACCTCGATGTCCGTGATGGGCATGATTGGTATGCTTATTTTAATGGGTATTGTCGTGAATAACGGTATTGTACTGGTTGATAGAATCAATCAGTTGGTTAACGAGGGTGTAGAACTCTACGACGCTGTCGTTTCAGGCGCAGTATCTCGAATTCGTCCGATATTAATGACAGTGGCAACCACGGTATTAGGTTTGGTGCCGCTTGCGATGGGGACGACAAGAATTGGTGGAGACGGGCCTCCCTATTCACCGATGGCTATTGCTATTATTGGCGGGCTGATATTTTCTACGCTAACCAGTTTATTTCTGGTCCCTTTAGCGTACGTTCTATTACTCAAACTACGTTTTCACACCCAACGTATTACCGCAAACGGGCGTCGTCGCGTTGCAAAATGGGTAAGCGTGTAATGGTTAAAGCAAAATGAGGGATGGGTCAGAAGTGGGAGTTAGCAGCGAACGAACATGCTGCCTTCACCCACTTACTAAGCCTAAGCACAATTAAATACGTGAAGTTAGGTAATCACGAACCGCATCTGCGTTACGTTCTTCAGAGAATTTAATTAGGTTTGTACCGTTACACGTTAGGCCATTTTCAGCCGTAACCATGCGTAATACTTCACGTTGACTAGCGCCAATACGACCAACGTTACGCGCGACGTTTGAACGTAATACTTTTACATCGTCAAGAACGATAGCTTTACAAAAACCAGCATATTGTGTTTCGCCAACGAAGCGAACGTTTTGTTGCTCTGTATTAGCAGAAGCATTGAACGTTAGCGCTACGGCAGCAGTTACAGCAAGCGTTTTTAATAGTTTCATGATGTGTACCTTAAATAGTTAGCAAGTGGTTTTAGCGTTAGGGGTAATCCCTGAACGCCATTAAGTTATGCACGATATTTAAAAGTATTTCTGTTGAATCTTTGTGTGAGTAGCGTAAAAACGAGGTAAATTGAGTTGTTATAGAAATGAAAAACCAGTAACACCATGATTTTTATACGTTTTAACAAATTCATAATTCCAAAAAAGAATTAAAAAGAAGATAATTAAAACAAAAAGGTATAATACTTTAGTCTAGATCTTGTAATTTAAGAACGCATAACCTGAAAAATTAACAAATAAAAAATAAAAAGCGCGCAATAAATGCGCGCTCCTACCAACAAGTGTTGTAATAAAACTACACTTTACTCGTATTTTCTTTCTCTTTTGGTTTCTATAGCATCGATATAGCCATGCCACGACGCGTAACCAATTAGTGGCATGAGTATAATGAAACCAACGAAGCCGGTAACAAAACCAATAGCGACTGCGGTAAATATAATTCCACCCCAGATAAACATTGGTACTTTATTTAGCCAAACCGCATTGATACTTGTCAGCACTGCGGTACCAAGGTCTACCTTACGTTCCATTAAAATGGGTTGTGTAAACGCGGTAATAAATAACATCCCTACAGTAAATATTGCGCCAACGATTGTGCCTAACACCAAAAACGGCAGTAAACTTTCAATGGTTACATTTGTATTTTGTGGGTAAAGCGCATGAATCAATGACGCTACACGCAACCAAAATATCATTAGGAACATAAGAAGTAGTGCAAAGCCCCACTCGTTAAATGCATTTCGTCTCATTGCGCGAAGTGAGTGTCGAAGTGTCGGCTTGTGACCTTTTTCCATTTCCCAACTAACATCGTAGAGGCCTGCTGCTAGAAATGGCCCAATAAGCATAAAGCATACAATGGCGGGCATAATAACGAGGTGCCAGCCAGTCATTTGCACAAGAAGTGCAATTGCCCAGGGAATAACGGCGAACAGTACGCCATAAAATACGGTCAAGCCTGGTGCGCGCATTGCATCGCGAAGGCCTAGCGAAAGCCATTTAATAGGGTCGCCAATATCTAACTCCTTACAGGGTATGACACGCGCAATCTTGCTTTGTGTCATCGGAGTTTCTGGGGTTTCTTTAAAGTGGTGCGACATGTTCCGGTTACCTCTAGTAGTAATCTCGTCGGTTGTTGTGAACGCCATTTTCTTGCGTTTCTATTACTACGATAGGCGCAAACACAAAAGTTCACAACTTATTAACATAAATTTTAAACTATTTGATGAAACAAAGAGGAAGTTGCCTTCAACAAGACTGTTTTTGGCGGTTGCCTTTAGTGAAAAACAGACTTTTTTGCTAAATTTTTCTAGTTTTATGCGGTTTTGATGATAAATACTGCTTGCTTGCGGTCATAAATTAACCAGATAGAAAAAAATTTGTATTTAGTATGCAAATTTGCCATCGCATCCCTTATCGCTTTGCGATACTCTCAGGGTATGTAAATCAACCAGATAGACCATGAAACCAGTATCACGCTCACACAAGTTAGATAACGTTTGTTATGACATTCGCGGCCCTATTGCAGCGCAAGCTAAGAAAATGGAAGACGAAGGGCACCGTATTTTAAAATTAAACATAGGCAACCCTGCCCCGTTTGGTTTTGAAGCACCTGATGATATCCTGAAAGATGTTATTCATAACCTACCGACTTCTCAGGGATATTCAGATTCTACGGGGATCTATGCAGCCCGTGTTGCCGTGATGCAGTATTACCAACAGCGTAATATAAAAGATATTCGCGTTGATGATGTCTATATCGGCAATGGCGTGAGCGAGTTGATAATGATGGCGATGCAAGCATTACTTAATCACGGCGATGAAGTATTGATCCCAAGCCCCGATTACCCGCTATGGACAGCAGCGGTAAGTCTCTCTTCTGGTTCTCCGGTACATTACCGCTGTGATGAACAAGCCGGCTGGTTCCCTGATCTTGATGATATAAAGAGTAAGATCACCAGCAAGACCCGAGCGATTGTGTTAATCAATCCCAATAACCCAACCGGCGCAGTATATGATAAAGCGTTATTAGAGGATGTGGTTGAAATTGCGCGCCAGCATAACCTGGTGGTATTTAGTGATGAGATTTACGATAAGATTCTCTATGACGAAGCGCAACACACTAGCATCGCCTCACTCGCTGATGATGTGTTTTTTGTTACCTTTGGTGGCTTATCAAAAAATTATCGAGTCGCAGGGTTTCGCTCTGGTTGGCTCATAGTCAGCGGCAACAAACGGCTTGCTCGTGACTATATTGAGGGGCTAAATATTTTGTCGTCGATGCGCATGTGCGCAAACGTTCCCTGCCAAAGCGCTATCCAAACCGCGTTAGGCGGTTACCAAAGTATTAACGACCTCGTTGCTGAGAATGGCCGCTTGCGCATACAACGGGATGTTGCAACGGACATGCTAAACGGCATTGAAGGCGTTCACTGCGTAAAACCTAAAGGTGCCATGTATTGTTTTGCCCGTGTGGATGAGAAGAAATTCAACATTCATAATGATGAGCAAATGATATTAGATTTGTTAAGCGCTGAGAAAATCCTGTTGGTTCATGGCCGAGCATTTAATTTAAACGAGGGTATTTATTTTCGTTTGGTGTTCTTACCCCATAGCGACATATTAGTACCCGCTCTCCACCGCATAGGAAACTTCTTCCGCCATTATAAGCAAGGTGCATAACGTGTCAGATAAAAGTCACTTTTTTGCTCATATGGCGCGGTTAAAGTTAATCAATCGTTGGCCGCTTATGCACAATGTGCGTACTGAGAACGTACAAGAGCATAGTTTGCAAGTCGCCATGGTAGCGCATGCATTGGCGTTGATTAAGAACCGCTTTTTTGGCGGCACGTTGAACCCAGATCGTATTGCTACCATTGCGATGTTTCATGACGTGTCTGAAGTACTTACTGGCGATTTACCTACACCCGTTAAGTATTTCAACCCCGCAATCAAAGAAGAATATAAGAAAATTGAAAAGATCGCAGAAAATAAGCTGATCGAAATGGCGCCAGAGGCCTTTCGTGATGATTATGCGGCGCTTATCGATGGTCATTATCATTCAGAAGAAGAATCGTTTATCGTCAAGGCCGCCGACGTATTATGTGCCTACTTGAAAACCCTTGAAGAGTTAGCCTCTGGCAATCGCGAATTTACGCTGGCAAAGAAGCGCTTAGACGGAATTTTGAAGGAATATCATTCTGAAGAAGTGGATTACTTCTTAACCCGTTATGTACCAAGCTTTTCACTTAGCCTTGATGAAATAACACAAGACGAAATGTAAATAAGGAATGGAATGAGCCTTAGTCATTGGGAAGAAGCATTACAGGCCAGACGGTTACCAAGAAGTGTTAGCCGAGATGGTGACCATCGCAACGCCTATCAACGAGACAAAGCACGGGTGTTGCACAGTGCGGCTTTTCGACGTTTACAGGCAAAAACACAAGTACTCGGCGTTGGACAGAGTGACTTTTATCGTACTCGCCTTACTCATTCCCTAGAGGCTGCGCAGATTGGTACCGGAATCACGGCACAGTTATGCGGTAAATATCCCGACATTACCGATAGTCTGTCTTTAGACCCTACACTCATCGAAACGCTCTGTTTAGCGCATGACATAGGGCACCCTCCCTTTGGTCACGGTGGTGAAATTGCACTGAATTATATGATGCATGATCACGGCGGTTTTGAAGGTAATGGGCAAACATTTCGTATTATCACTCAATTAGAACCTTATACCGCTGATCACGGCATGAATCTTTGTCGTCGCAGTATATTGGGCCTTGTTAAATACCCCAATTTTATTGACACGTTGCATACCTCGAACGCGGCTGCTCCTCGTCCAGTATCGCTAAGACAAGTAAAAGCCCATGATTGGCATCCGCCGAAAGGGTTATTTCGCTGTGACGAGCCGTTGTTTGATTGGTTACTTGCGCCGTTTAGTCACAATGATATAGATAAATTCATGAGCTTTACACGTCGTGATGAGGCCCACAGTAAGACTCGCTTTAAATCGTTCGATTGCTCTATCATGGAACTCGCCGACGACATCGCCTACGGTATCCACGATTTAGAAGATGCCATTGTGATGGAAATGGTAAAAAAAGAGGCATTTGATAGAGATGTAACGGGTCCGCTAAAAGCGATAGGTGTTCCGTGGCTGTCTGAAAATATCACCGTGCTTAGTGAGAAATTGTTTAGTCACCAGCATCACGAACGCAAAAACGCGATTGGGGCACTGGTAAATACCTTTATTACCGCCATTGTTATAAACAATATAGAAGAGTTTGAGCACCCGCTATTAGCCTTTAATGCGTCAATGCCAGATACATTTGCTCAAGCTTTGGAATGTTTTAAGCGGTTTGTATATCAAAACGTTATCCGCCGGCCTGATGTACAGCTTTTGGAATACAAAGGCCAATTGGTTGTTATGGAACTGTTTGAAGCATTTAGCTCCGATCCAGAGCGGTTGCTGCCCGACAATACTCAAGAGCGATGGCACAGCGCGCAAGCCCAAGGCAACGGGATGCGGGTGTTGTCAGACTATATTTCAGGCATGACTGACGAGTTTGCTTCGCGCCTCTACGCCAATATATTTTCACCTAAGCAAGGTGGCATTCAAGATGGGTTTCACATATAAGTAGTCAAAGAAGTGTAAGCCACACACAAAAAGTACTATTTTTATTCGACGTGCTCATTAACTATCATGGCGGATATCGTTAACTCGCTGAAAGTCCCCGTTTATTACACTTCATAAATAGTGAAATTTTTTCTCGTAACATCAGGTCTTTAATCATAACTGGTTCGAGCACTTTGCTTCAGAATCACCCGTCATGCTTGCGTGAAACCAATTGTGATTGCCACGCGTAGTAATACTATAAATAACTGTTTACCTACGGGATGTAATCTATGCCAACGCCGTTTAAGCCGTCAGTAAAGCTAACCGATAACGATGTAACCGATAAAAGTGTGTACTTAAACAGAAGGCAACTTCTTAAATCGATGGGGTTTATTGGTGCATCGTCGTTACTTGCTAAATCTGCGGGCGCGGCGAGCTGGTTTTGGGAAGAAGAAAAGAAAGCCGAGATGTTTAAAACGCAACCCTTGTCGTTTTCTAAGCCCGACGCTTACCAAATTTCTGAAGTACTTACACCAAAAACTAAGGCAACGACCTACAATAATTTTTACGAGTTCGGCACGTCTAAAGACGCGCCCGCGAAAAATGCGCAAGGCTTGCAGACTAAACCTTGGACATTGAAAGTAGACGGACTCGTTCAAAATAAATTGGAGCTTGACGCGGACGATTTAACCGCTAGCTCCCCGTTAGAGGAGCGGATTTACCGACTACGTTGTGTGGAAGCCTGGTCTATGGTTGTACCCTGGATAGGATTCGAACTCGCCGCATTACTAAAAAAAGCTGCACCACTATCTTCAGCTAAATATGTGGTTTTTGAGACGCTCTACGATCCAGAGCAAATGCCGGGACAAAACAGTCGCTTCATGGGTGGCGGTATTGATTACCCTTATGTCGAGGGATTACGCTTAGATGAGGCAATGCACCCGCTTACTATGATGGCCGTTGGGTTGTATGGCGAAACACTTCCTCCGCAAAACGGCGCACCTATTCGTTTAGTGGTGCCATGGAAGTACGGCTTCAAAAGCATTAAAAGTATTGTACGTATTAGGCTTACCGACAAACAGCCCCCCACAACGTGGAATCGTCTCGCGGCTAATGAATATGGGTTTTATGCTAACGTAAACCCAAACGTGTCCCATCCGCGATGGAGTCAATCCAGTGAAAGACGGATAACAACCGGTGGCTTGTTATCACGAAACCGAATCGATACACAAATGTTCAATGGTTATGACGAAGTAGCCTCAATGTACACCAACATGGACTTGTCTCGTTTTTATTAATGCGCTTATTAAATAAACCCGTTCGATTTAGTTCGTTAACTCACCATACGCTAAAGGCGCTTATTCATCTATGCGCGATTGGGTATCTGGTGTTTTTATTTTATGCTGGCATTAACGATAATTTGGGCCCTGATCCTGTCGATACACTGTTAAATGAAACGGGTATTTGGGCTATTCATTTGCTGTTTATTACGTTACTACTTAGCCCGTTAGCCAAATTATTACCTAGCCCCGAGCCTATCCAATTTAGGCGTATGATTGGCGTATACGTGTTTGTGTATGCATGTGCACATTTAGCAACATACATTTTATTCGAGCTTCAGCTTGATATGGCACTCGTTGCCAGCGAAATCGTTTCTAGGCCGTATATAATTGTCGGAATGCTTGCATTCATACTATTGCTTTTATTAACCGCTACATCGTTCAGGCGCGTTAGGAAATCAATGGGAAAACGATGGCAGCAACTTCACAATAGCATTTACGTAATCATGGGCTTAGCGCTGGTTCATTTTAGTTGGTCACAAAAGACATTTTGGCAAGAGCCAGTGTTCTATTGGCTTTTTGCTGTTGTGATACTTCAAGGAAGATTACGAGGAATAATGGTGCAGGCATACACCCGATGGCAACGTAATCGCGCTAAGGTGTAAATAACACGAGTAGAATCGCATAGCGTGTGGTTTTGCAAAGAGCGACAACCGTGATGAAAAATGCAAATCGTGTTTTTAGCACTCCTGCCAATAATGTGAGCGGATCACCAATAATAGGCACCCATGCGAGCAATAAAGACCACCTACCCCAGCGGTTGAAAAACTGTTCCGCGCGCACTAGCGATCTCGGTGACATACGTAACCATGATACTGCTACGGTTTTACCGTATTTGAAGCCAATAATATAGTTTACCAACGCCCCCCCCACATTACCGAGCGATGCAACAATACCTAACAAAATGAGTGGGCGGGTATCTTGTGCTAATGCCACCAATACGACCTCTGAGCTAAACGGCAAAATTGTTGCAGCTAAAAAGGCAGACAAAAACATACCTACTAAGCCATATGTTGCTAAACCGCTCACATTTTACTCCTTATCGTATCCTCTATAAATATACGCGAATTCATTAACTTACGCACACTTCACTTCATAAACATCAATTATGTACATGATGTATTCCCGCATTGTGTGAAAAAGACGCAATTTTTTCTTGCAATATAGCCAACTTAAAACTACTGTATACCCATACACACTGTATAAGAAAACAGTATATTAATTTTGAGGTTTACAATGAATACATCCCCCATTGCTCGTTTAAATGCACTACGCACCTCAGTTTCTAATGTTGTGCAACTTCCCCTTCCTTTCGAAGGCTACCCTGGCGAAGGTAAAAGTAACAATAGTAAAGGATGGAGTTACCTTTTATCTAACTCTGTATGTTTCAAAAAAGGGGTGAACAACGCCATTCGTATTCAAAAACCTGAAAAAGAAAAAGTACCGGAATGGATCAGCAAATTAATCATGAGCGGCCAGTGTAAAACCTTGTATGTTGAAGATATTGATTTAGATTTACAGCCCACTGACAGTGATATGATTAGACAGCTATGTTCTCTCTATTCGGTTAGTCTCATTAATGTAAGCGTTAAGAGTAGCGATGATGAGAATAATGTCGCGATAGGCCCATGGTAATTTAATAAACAAATAGGTAGCATGCGCATTAATAATTAGGGGGTGTAGCCATGAACCTCCCCATTACACTCGAGCAATTTTATGCGTTGTTACTGCTGTTCAAATAAACTTTTTTCTCAATGTTGCCAGCCTTTTGTTGAAGGTATGCGTTTACCGCAAACCGCTGAGCAATTAATGCGTTCCCGTTTTACTGCGTATGCCATCCACCGTTATGACTACGTATTAAATACCTACAGTAGCGAAAAACGGAGCACGCTAAGCGTAACGCAGTTAGAAGAAAGCGCAGCGGGTGCAGTATGGTTTGCTTTGTCAGTGATGCCTAGTCAGACGGTGTCACTCGATAATGAAAGCGATATGGTAGAGTTTACTGCATATTACTTTGAAGGTAAGTCGCTCTTTCAGCTTCATGAAACGTCCAGTTTTTTGAAAGAAGAAGGCAGTTGGCGTTATCACGATGGAGTACTTGCGGATGATTGCGGAAAGGTAAAATATGGTCGTAACCTTCCTTGCCTTTGCAATAGCGGCAAAAAGTTTAAGCAATGTTGCGCAACCAAAGTGCGTTGAACACTACTTGGAAACGCTACTACCTACATCCCGCCCTAACAATCAATAAAGCGTGTTACCCCGTTACGCGAGCTTTATGTATTTTGACAGCAAGTGCTTGAGGTATGGGCATGGGCGTAAAAGGGCTCACATTTGAACCTCCGGTATTTCCCTCGGGCACTAATCCAAACACCGTCTTTGTCGCAGCGCCCACTATGCGTAACAACTGACCCCGTGCTTCTCTAAAATCTTTGTTTTTTATTGCCCAATGCAGCATTAGTAGGTGTGCCTTAGTATGCAGCCAGGTAGAGTGCTGCCCTAACACGTGCGCATTCTCTAAATGCTTAAAAGCGTCCTCTGGACGATATTCGTCACTTGCAACCTTTGCCTTATTGAGTTCATCGAACACTGCGGGCTTAATTTTTCGTGAGTACATAGTGAGACTGTCCAATCGTTTATGATGTACGCTATCTTAACGGTATTTTGTCATCTCAAACAAGATACTTTAGACCGCGATATTCTGCTAGTCGCTGGCTGCGACACATTAGCGTATCAACATCGATACGCTCGTATATAGTTACGAAGTTTATCTTTTGCCACCAAATGTCGAACCAAAAAAAATAACAATAGATTTCAAGCGCTTAGGAGGTTATCAGTTCGCCTTTAAAGAAATTCACTTAAATTACGCTAGGACTACCCTAAACTAATTCACTATAGATTTTTAACGCATCGCCCTCTACGCTTCGCCGTTATAGAAAACGGCGTTCGCGATTAGAATGAAGCAATATTTACTGACAACCACAATCATACTCGCAGTGTTAACCATAGCATTTGGCATGTCACCAGCGTTTGCTAACCAAAGCGATACGCATATACCGGGCGTGTTTATTGGTTATACCACGACAAAAGATGAAACGCATTTTACCCTCGGCGTGGAATACACCTACAAGTTTGACGATCATTGGGGCGTGGGTGCAGTTTACGAAGAAACAGAGGATATGCATCATGGTGACGGCATACAGGTAGCCGTAGCGTCGCTATTTTATTACCCCGTTCACGATTTAAAGTTTGGTGTTGGTATTGGGCATGAAAAATTTGGAGGCGACGACCCGCATTCAGAGCGCGTTTATCGTCTCAGTGTTGCCTATGATATTCATGTTTCAAAAATTGAAATCGAACCTTTATTTGCCATAGATATTGTTGACGGACAAGCAGATTACGTTTTAGGTATAGGTTTAGCGTGGCCATTCGAATAGCAAAGGTTATTGAGGTTTATCATAAACTGGCAGGCCTAGTTCAGCGCCTAACCCTTCTACCGGCCTGGCGGGCCCTACAACGTTACCAAGTGCGCTAGCGGACCACGAACATACCAATACTGACGTCCCCTTTCGAAGGCTGCATTGCCACTGTTTCGCACTCTCGTTCAGCACACGGTAGTCATCGGCAATCTCCCACCCGTTCTCAACGTAATTAACAATAAGTTTTTCAAACGTTAAGAACGGTATAGATTGAATAATTCGCCAATCGTGCTTTTTAAATTTACGTGCAGTGTAACGTTGCTTAATCGTGGAAAAAAAACTCATGTTGCCCCCTTCTCAGCGGTAAAATATCAGTAACAATTAGCGGCGACTTATGGTTCCGGTTTGCTGGCCCAAAGGACTGGCACACGAGCATGGCATTCCTACTATTTCCTGGTTTGGTGCCGGGCACGAGCCAAATTCACCATCAGAACTGTAGCGGCATATTGAACCGAAAGACGGGCTGTCGAAACCAACATCATTGCCATCTTCATCATTATTGGTTTGAAATGCACACCCTACGCTTATTAATAGTGACATCGATATGATTAAGGTAGTACGCCACTTGGTTCTCATAATACACCATAAAATAGTCTTTTCATGACACAATAAGCTTATAACTGCTTAATTTATAACGCTATGTCAAACTACCTATTAACACAAGCTCTTTTGACAAATACCACCAGCGTGGTGAAGTACCGCCTGTAATATCACCGTTATCAAATAACCATGACCGTAGGGGTTAGATTAGAAAACACTTCGTACAATGCGGCACTTGCGATAAATAACATCGCTAAAATATTCAGCGAGTATGATATTTTTCTGTAGCGACGCCCTAAGTAACGTATATGGAAATATTCAACCACAATAGCAATCACGTTAAGTACCGTCGCACCAATCCCTAAACATAACGACATAATCGTCACGTCGAAGAGGCCAAATGGCGGTACTCCCGTCAAGCCAGGATAAGTAAGTGAACATCGATATAAGCAGTAGCAACATATGCTCATCAGTATTAATGCCCATACGATATGTACAATACGATGCGGCATTGAAATATGATGGCGCCGTGGCTCTTCTATTCCTTGATAGTCAAAATAATCGTCCATGATCTCTCTCAATTTGGGGCTTAAACTAGATATTAATGCGACTAAAGCGCTTTATATGCTTTGTTAACGTCGCACAAAATCATCTCGAAATCAAAGCGTAGTGTTGATGTAATTCCGAAACTGTACTTTTGGGCACGAGCCTGAACCTATCGGGCACCTCTTTTTTTGTTGTTTCACAGTTTCAGCGCATTAAAGTTTGACGGTCTCACCCTCATTCAAAATGTACCAAGGTATACTGCTTTTTAGTTCATTTTTCATATGTAAAAAGCGAAACAGGGCCGAGTGAGACGTTTTATCACCCATGCGCCACGAGGCATTCCCGTATCCCCATGGAATGGCAATACGACAGTTTAGGTCATCAGCGGCCACGATTGCATCTTCTGGCGTTGTATGGACATTGCGGTACCAGCCAGGTGAGTCTTCACTAAAATAAGAAGCAATGGGGAGTAAGCAAATATCAATGGAGCCAAAACGCTCGCCAATGTCTTTAAAATGTGGGGAGTAGCCAGTATCGCCGGCGAAAAATAAAGTATGGCCATTGTTTTCTATGATCCACCCTCCCCATAGCGAGGCATTGTCGTCTTCGTAAAGAAAAGGTACCCATATACGATTACTAAAGTGATGGGCGGGAACAAAGTGCACGTTGCTTTCACCTATCACAGTGTTTGAATACCACGCCATTTCAGTGATGTTAAAGCCGCCATCTGGAAAATGCTCAGAAATGCCTAAGGGAACGAGATACTCCGGCGTGTTACCTATATCGCTAATATCTGACTTGTTAAAATGATCGTAATGAATGTGCGAATACATTATTGCATCAGTATTATGTAGTGTTTGATCATTTAACTGCGTGGGAGGATTGCGATAAAAACCTTCAGATAATTTGAATGCTAAGTCAACAGGCCAATCAAACTGCTCAAATACAGGGTCGAATAACAATTGTTCATTACTCTTCGTTGTAATAGCAAAACTGGCATGTCCTAACCACTGAACCGCAAAGCCTGTATTGAGATTAACATCTGCATTTATTCCGCGGTACATGCAGTCTTGCATGTCAGATTCACACTCAATATCTGTATTATCGGGGTAGCAGTTTTCTTCGCAGGTTACCGGGTACGCTTTAACTTTACGATACAGATTACTGAATCTATCTTCGTAACCTTCTATGCTCGAATGTTTTACCACAGATGTAGGTGGGGCGAGTGTTTTCACGTTGTTAACAACAGCACAACCACTAATTGCAACCACAATGAATGTAAAAGCGTATTTCATGACAAGCTCTGTGAGATGTAATAAATTGATATTATTATATATTTACAAAAAATAAGAATAACTATGCATAATAAAGAGTAAGAAAATGTTACCTAAATTTGAAGGTTTCACTTAGTGTAAAAATGAGCTATCACTTTTATATGTAATAAATAACGCTATGAATCGTAAAAAGAATGAAAGGCAATAGTCGTCATCAATGATAACGAACTATTACCTTTATCTATCGTCATCTCTAAAGTTGTATCTAAGAATGTTTACGAAATAATGTTACAATTAATTGCAAAAACAATACGACCAAAATACCCCATATCGCATAGTCAGACGGTGGTAGCTTCATTTCTGCTGCCATTCTGGTTTCTATAGCCTCTGCCTTTTTTTGTTTTTCTTTATACAACCTACCATAGTCTATTTTTTGATTTGCACTGAGTCCTTTCATTTGTCTGTAGTACTTCTCGTACACGCTGTCTATTGCTCTCGATGTAGGTAGGATGCGAGCTTCATACAACGCTATCGCTTTTTCTTTATTTCCGTGTAAAAAGTGCGCCTGAGCAGCCGTATCTAAATGAGCAATGTCGTTAGACAATTCCAATACTTCCGCTAAGTATTCGTAACCATCTAAACTCTGCTTACGTTCAACGTGCCCCCATAGAAAGCTATTTACTTCACTTAAATCACTCTGCGTTATATTTCTAGAGTCTGAGTCCAATGCAGATGATATGCTCGCTACATCCCCAAAAAAGCTAAACCACCCGGCATTCGCCCCAACAGGCACCAATAGACACAGTAAAATTAACAACCTTTTTATTTTCACACACACTTCCTTTTTATTTTTATTAGCTCAACACATTGTTGCGTCTAAACCATAACACCCGAATGTTAAAATATGAACATTGAATAAACGGTCTTTACTTCAAGTCTAGATGCCTCATACAACTCCCTAATCTTGAGGGCACATTCAATCTTTTTTATCCAAAATGTGCTTCAATCCGTAGTACCAACTTAACAACGCTACTGTACCGTGGGTTTCATTCTCGAAATAACGTTTTTCTACTATGAAATCATCCCGTTGATGGCCAGCAATATTTTGATAAAACGCTTGCCCCCACTGGTAGTTAACCTCACCTATTTCTTCAAACGCGCTGTTATTTGCGAAAGTGAAAAGCACCGTATTGATGTCGCTGCCTGGTTGCCAGCTTCTTGCTTCATAGGTACGATTTAAGTAATTGTTGTCCCAAAGGTAGGTGGCATCAATTATCAAGTAATCGGTAAATGAATGTGGCGCTTCTAGTAATACATACCCGGCAAACAAACCACCAAATGACTCACCAATTACTATACGTTGCTGATTGACGCGATAGTGTACTTGAATGTATGGAATAAGCTCTTGATTAAAAAAGGTAAGATACTGCTTTGCTTTGCCAATATCACTAAAGCGCTCTAAAAGCGTACCGTTAAATTCCCAGTTAACATTAGTCGGCGTGAGATCTCGTTCTCGTATGGCGTTATCACTGCTGGGGACTGCGACGATAATCGCTTCATGCACCTGGGTATCGAGCGTTTCGGTGCTTAACCCCTCAAGCATGCCCGCAATCGCTTTCATACGATGCATGTCACCATCGAGAACGTATAACACTGGGAAACGACGCGTTTTTTCAAGATGATAAGAAGGCGGTAAGTATACATGGTAAGTGCGCGCCTCATTCATAACCGTTGAGGTAATTGAGTGAGAACTTGCAATGATATTACTCGCTACGCATGGTAGAAGAACCTGAACCATAATAGCGGTAAGTAGCAATAATGATTTCACTAACTCGTCCTTGTGATGTAATTTCTGATGCGCAACAGCTACCGCGCTTTCCTGATGGGATATTACGCCTTAAAAGGTGTAATTTTTCAACGTTTGTTGCTTATCGACTTTTTGCAAGCCATCGTGGCGTTGATCCATATCAACGCAGCATCAGGCATAATACGCCACACTACTAGCATCTACACTCCTATACGAAACCAAGTATGTTAAGCTTAGTAGACGATACAAACTCAAACCACAGTATCACGCCACAGCCGCACGGCTTATATAAGCTATCGTTGAAGCCCAGCGTGCAGGTGGCGATTGAAACAAAGCCAGTATTCGGCGCCAATATTACCCTGCACCGCCAGGTGATAGAACACGATAGTTTTATTGCGCAGCCGGATAATGTTATTGGTTGGCTAGATCAAGGCGGTCTGTCTTACTTCACGGTGAATATCGGGGCTGGCTTCACTCATGGCACGTCATCAATCTTACTCCCATCACAATTTCTCAGCGCGTCTAGCGGAATATTGAGAGTCACCTCACCCACAAGGGTATATATCATCGCAAAAAACACCGCAGACATTCGCACACATGGCTTACTTTTTTTTACCCCAATGTAATGCTAATTATTGGTCAACTGACAATGCATTTATTGCGTCAGAAAGCCCTGAATAACGCTTATCATTTTGATCTATCATCTCGCAAAATGTTGAGTCGTTAGCGATAATCAAGCACCCTTCTTTTGCTCGGGTTAACCCGGTATATACCAAGCCTCGGTGAAATAACCCTGCTGCTTTTTCACTTTCAGGTTTGGGTAGAAGTAAAATCACATGATTAAATTCTGACCCTTGAGATTTATGTATCGTCATCGCATAAACGGTCTCAAATTGAGGTACTCGTGACAGCGATATATGTCGTATCGCGCCGTCTTGCGTTTCGAACCATGCATACAGTTTGCCTGAATCGTCAGGCCATATAATGCCTACCTCACCGTTTGATAGGCGTTGAGGGTGATTGTTCTTTACAATCATAATAGGTTGGCCTTGGTAGAAGCTTCCTTCCCTTCGCGAGATTTTATGTTTGATAGCGTCAAATACCAACGTATTTAGCCCCTCAACTCCCATGCTCCCTCTTCGCACTGGCGTTAACCATCGCACTCGATTAAGTTGCGCAAGTGCCTGCTTTGCGTCTCGCGCCTCAAAGATGGGTAAAAAGCTTTCTTTTGCCAAACGCTGTAGCCTAGTAGGGCTGACCAATTGTTCATCCCATAAATACACGCCATCCTTTAGCGCATTGGCGTATTGTGCATTACTTTTTTCACTAGGGCTGCAACTATGTATCGCCGCTAACGCCTGCTGTGCGAGACCTTGCTGAATAGCAGTAGCAACCTCAGCAACTTGTCCTTTGAATCGTTGTGAAGCTTGCAACGTGTGTACCCACGTTTTGGCATTTTCATCCACGGGTAACAAGGGCAAGTGCGGACAAAGCGTGGCAATATGTTGACGCAGAAAAGTGGGGATGGCCCCCAACATTTTCTCGCTGGGGCCCTCTGGGCTATGTACGCTTTCAACCAACTGTTCCAATACATTACCCAGTTCGACCGCAGGAAGTTGATCGGCGTCACCAATAAAGTACAACGCCGCATGCGCAGGCAATGCACGCATAATACGCGTCATAAGGGCAAGGTCAACCATACTGGCCTCATCAACAATAAGTACATCTAACGCTAGAGGATTATGTGCGTTATACCTTGTGGCGATGGTATGCTCTCGTAAGCCAAGTAGTCGATGAAGCGTTACAGCCTGTGTGGGAACACGGTTTAACAGCGTGTCGTTTACTGCCCCTTTAAGGCCTTCGATACTCGCCACGATCGATTCTGTCATTCGCTGTTGCGCTTTCCCTGTAGGCGCCGCCAATACGATGTTTACACTGTCATCACTGGCTAAAAGCGCAAGTAACAAACGCAATACGGTATAGGTTTTCCCCGTCCCCGGACCACCGTTTATAACACTGAAATGCTGAACAAGGCTTTTGGCGACGGCGACTTGTTGCCAATCTTGATGTGGGCTTGCCTCTGTGGGAAACATAGCAGGCCATAACGCTTTAACATTGACAGAAGCCATGTCGCTTAATGGAGTAAAGCGAGTACGTTTATGAATTTGCTGCGCGACCTCTTGTTCAAATTCAAAATACCGACGACTGTATAGCCTTCCGGTATGGTACACAAAAAGTGGGCTAACATTGGCAGCTTCAAGTGCGTTTTTTATTGTGCCAATAACCACAGTAAGCGTTGGAAACGTATAGCCTTTCTTCACTACCACATTGCCGGTTGGGTTTTCATCACCTATGCGAGTGGCTGTCTCTTGTTCACTGGTCTCTTGTTCACCGTTGTTAACTTCATCACCGCTTGTTGGCTCATCAAAAACCGTCTTCCCCGCAATAGCGTTAACGGGTAAGCAGCTGTGCCCGTTTCGCTGCATAAAAGAAAGCGTCACCAGTAAATGTAACCAAACGCTATTTTGCTCTTCGCTCAACTCGGGCAGCGGTGTAAATTCAGCAGCAACAAATTTATCTATTGCTTCAATGCCCGCCAATTGTTCAAAACTGGAACTGAAGTTGGTTTTACGTTCGCTCATTCGTGGGTGCCTTGGGTATCATCAAAGGAAAACTGCTGCTGGCCACCGTTTTTACTTTCACTGTTTGTAACGCCGTTTTCACCGCTTTCAAACACCTTATCGAGCTGACTCAGCATATGCGCAGATATTGAGGTAAAAAACACCCCCTCACCCTGTTGGTTTTCTGGGTGCATGCCACGTAAATACAAATAGTAAACGCCACCAAAATGCGTATTAGGATGGTAATTGGGGATCGCATTTCTCAAATAGCGGTGTAGCGCTACACAATAAATAAGATACTGAAGGTCGTACATGTGCTCCTGATTATTTTCAAATAACGCAGCGGGTTGATAACTTGCAATATCATTCCCTAGCCATGTCGACTTGTAATCAGCAACGTAGTATTTGCCATTACATTCAAATATTAAATCGATAAACCCATGCATCATACCGGCTAAGTTGGGTGTCATAAGACTTGGAACCGTTAATGCAAGCGCACCCAAATGGGTCGCGACATGCGCCCTATGCTCAGCTAATACTCGACTCAACGAGGCCCATTTGCTGTTGTTCATCGGAAAATAAAATTCCGCTTCTCGTAATGTTTGTGTAAAACCTAAGTCACTTAGCGCTATATCGGCATGAGGAAATAGAGGCGTATGCAATACTTCATCTAACCACTCATAAAGCGGCGTTACATTTTTTGTGTCCAACCCAAAGCGATTGACTAACTCAGTGCCGTTTTCATCCCACGTAGGCGCACTAAAATCGTTAACCTCAAGTAAATCATGAAGCAAGTTACCTGCACTAGCGCCTTTGGTTAATGTAAATCTAATTTTATCTGGCGACTCCAGAGGACTTGCTTGGGCTTTCTTGTCGCTTTCTCCTGAATGATAAGGGTCTACCCTATTTTTAGACGTGTCTGTTTCTTCATCCCTTACCGTTTGTAAGACGGGTATTGTCTGCATATTTTGGGTAGGGATAGCAACATTACCGTAAGCGGTCAAACGGCTAATGGCAGAGAACGAAAACAGTCGCCAGTCTTCTCTGTCGGTACCGGTAAATACTAAAGTAGATAATTCAGTGGCATGGGAGTCTTGTACAACGCCGGTATAGATTTCCTCAATATCGTCCGCCCTGATATGACAGGTAAACGCATCTCGCTCATTATTAATAGTAGAAAGCGCCGTCATCCAATCAGTTGTTTCTTGTTCATTGCTGGTTGGCGAGCCTACCCCCAACGCTCTGGCTAACGGGCTTTTTTCGTTACCATCAAGAGGAATAATACCCATATAGCAACGGTGCGCAGCACGGGTAACGGCTACGTAGGCGAGGCGCATATCTTCTGCCTGGCCTTCAGCACGCACCCTCTCTATCGCCTGCTTTGTTTGGCCTAGCTGCAGCTGTAATGCTTGTTTATCTTCATCATAGAAGGTGAATATCTGCGCCATCGACTTACCGTTTTTCGCAGGGTCTTTATAGCCCGTTGCGTAAGGAACAAATACAATCGGGTACTCTAATCCTTTCGAACCGTGCTGAGTGATCAACCGAATAAGTTGGCTGTCGCTTTCGAGGCGCAGCGTCATTTCCTCGTCAGCATCAGGTTGGTGTATTTGTCTGTGCAGCCAGTCCAATAATTGCTCGGGGCGCTGATGAGTTGTGCTTGCCTTTTCCAGAACCTCAGCCAAATGTTGATAATTCGTCAACGCACGCTCTACATCATTACCATAAGGCTGGTAACTGGTTTGCATTAAGTGCAATAACACGCTCATACACCCTTTTTGTAACCACATATCACGCAAGGATAATACGTTTTCGTACGCGCCATCCCATAATGCATCATCCTCATGATACAACAGGTCGATGAGAGTTTGTGGGCTATACCCCCATAATGGCGAGGCTAGACTAGACGCTAATTTGCTGCTATCGCTCGCATGCCAAATGCCATTTAACAGCCGCAAAACATCTTTAGCCTCTGGCGTAATAAACAAATTGCTCCTGTCACTTAAATAAACACAAGCCAAGCCTTTCTGTTGAAGCACATATTTGATCACATTGGCTTCGGTTCGATCTTTTACCAAAATAGCGATATCAGCTGGTTTTACTGCCGTCGACCTTTTATCTGCATCGCAACCTTCAACAAACGTAGCCTCATTTAATAAGCGATATATCTCTTGCGCTATCCACTGTGCTATCCCCCGCCGCATCGTGTTGGTATCTTGCTTCTCTTCAAGGCTCATACTGATAAAATTCATTGCATTTCGATGATTATGGGGGTCATGCAATGGCGCTTTTGCTGCCGCAGCGTTGGCCGAAAATGCGACGGGGTTATAGCGGATATTAAACCCGAAAACGTCTGTTGAATGCCCATTTGCTAAGGGCGCCCCATAAAACAGGCGATTATATGCCGCTACCATACCCTCAACGGAGCGCCAGTTCGTATTCATAACCCAACGGTAATCAGCCTGTTGCCCTGCTTTTAAATACGTAAATATATCGCCACCACGAAAGCGGTATATTGCCTGTTTAGGATCACCAATCATCAGCAATGCGTTACTTATTTTTTGAGTAGTGCCTCCCTCACCTTTGCCAGATATCTGGCTGTGATCATCGAGGTTGTCACTCGTGATGCCCCTACGTTTGGGGTAAACGGCATCTAAAATTGCGTACTGTTTTGCATCTGTATCTTGAAATTCGTCAATAAGCGCGACAGGAAACTTTTTTCGTAGTTCAGGCACAAGTGTATTGTTGGGCTTCACTACTTCATCGGCCAGCATGTGTATCAAATCATCGAAATCTATGACGCCCAACTGTTTTTTCTGTTTAGCGACACGCTGTTGAATAAAAGATATCGCTTGGTTCACTAACGTAAACACGGGGATTTGCGCTAGTGTGTTTTCCTTATCAACTACTGCGTTTTCTACCGCTTTTACAAAATCTTTAATCGGACTAAGTAACTCTTTTACCCCTGATTTATTACGAGCATAACGCCTGCCATCTAAAAAGGCCGTTGCTGCCGGCGGCGCAGCCGTATAATGCTCGGCTGCTAACCACGCTTTGAGCGCTTCTAATTCAGCGGGTCGCGTTTGTTTATGGACCGCCGTTTTCATGAGTTCTTTATCAAGAAGATCTGTACTGTCTTCAAGACTCGCTAAAAAATACCTAAACTGGCTCTGTGCCGTATCAGGGTTATTGTTCATAGCGTCGTTAAACGACGCTTCAATCGTATCTTTATCGAGTAAAATCGGCGTCAACGGGCTTTTGATGCTGCCATAAAACGTGTTAAGCAAGCGCTCTGGCACATGCCAGCCTGACTGCGCTAATAACAGAAAATCATCTTCGTTATGGCTTATCTTTCTAATCCAATCTTCTGCAGCTTGAAGGTATAACTCGCTGGTATCTTTACTTAAGTTTAGCGACATCGCAAAGCCGCTATTGAAGGCCAATTGACCGATAACATGCTGGCAAAAACCGTGAATAGTAAACACGGATGCTTCGTCGAGTTCCAGCTGTGCAGCCTTGAGCCTCGCTAAACTATCGTCTATGTCGCAACAGGCAATAAGGTGTGCGTAAACAGGGTCGATATTGTGTGGCACTTCACCATCATTCTCTTTCACTTGCTGCCATATTGCTGACGCGTCACGAAGCGTTTTTGCAATTCTACCTTTAATTTCTTCGGTGGCGGCCTTGGTGAAGGTCATGACCAATATTTCAGTCACCGTAAGGCGCTTTTCCAATAAAAACCGCAAATACAAACGCGTAATATTAAAGGTTTTGCCGGTGCCAGCGCTTGCCTCAATTAGGTGCCTACCATGCAGTGGCATTGCTGGTACATCTAAGGGGGTAGCACCATTAATGTTGCTTGTCAGCGGTACGGTGGAGCCATGGTTATTATTGCCAGAGATTCCGGTATTAGTGTGTGTGTTCTCCTGGCTCATAACTTTTCCTCAACGGCTGCGTTTATCACCATAGCAAATAGTATAAAGCCTTCATTATGGGGCAAGTCACGCCAACTAATGCCTTGCGGGAATAGCCACTTGATATAGGGGTTATTGGCTATATCAGAAGTAAAAGGCCCCGCGGATTGAAGCCAATTTTTTAGAAACCGTTCCGCATCGAAATCATCAAAAAGCGAGGTCACGTTGTTAATGAGACTAGCCGTACTTTCTGACACATCATTATTAACCGTGTCCGGTTGAGTCAACAACGCCTCGACAATGTCAATAAAGTGCTCAGGCTTGATTTTTTTAACCAGCGCGGCGCTTTGCGAATTACGCTTACCCGGTACAAGCTCATCAAACGCACTGCGGTAAAGCGGCGTAGGCGCCGTATAAATAGCGATATATAAACGTTCAATGAATAGTAATAGCTGTTGTGCGAAATCTTTCTCAAATGCCATAAAGCGGCGTTTGACCAAGTTGGTTTCACCTTTCTCCCAATCGCAATAAAATGCGTCTAACGGATAACCACTGTGCGATGTAGTCGTTTCACTGCTACAAAATACAAGTTGAGAGATAAAATAACACAGTGCCCGGGTATCATTTATTTTACCTGCACATAGCAGCATCAGGCTGTCTGCGCCCTCAAACGCACTGGCCGTGAACGTGATATGTTGACCCGTAAAACTTGCACTTTTGGCCTCGGCATCGTGAGGGCCCATTGCCTGTGTTAATGCCGTCGCCCCGTCTCTCCACATTTCAAGCTCTTCTTGCGCTACTGGATTAGCAGGAATATCGCCACGCATTGCAGCAAACTCAATGACTTGCTCACTGTAGCTGTCGTTGGCGGCGCTATGCCCATTGCCGTGAGGAGATGCAAAAATAGCATCTAAAACGTGGTAACGTACTAACGCATTGGTCTCAAATGGTTCACTGTTTTCAAGCAAGGTAAACGATTGCTGTAGGTTCACGCCAAGACGCTGAATCGAAAAGTAGGCAAGTGGATCTTTAAACGCGCTAGCGACTTGCATAGCCGATAGGCGCTCATCTAGTGCCTCATGGTCGTCCTTCAGCGACAGTAATGGTGGCCCAGTATTGTCACTCTCATTACATGATTTATCGGTAGTATCACCAGCCTGTTCATTGCATTGTGATTGCCTTGCTTGCCTTAACGCATCTGCAAGCCGTAGCCAACCCGTTTCATAACTTGGTAACTCACCAGTAAACGCGCTTTCGCTAAACGGGTGCAAAGGTGCATGCTTTACATAACGTGCTACATCAACCGTGTAGCCCTCTTGCAGCATGTCGAGAAACTCAGCTAACACTAGACTAGGCTGGCGCTCACTGTTGTTTTTAACGTCGTTTCCTTGATAACTTAGGTACAGGCCATCTCTGCATGAAATAATCGCTTCCAAAAATAGATAGCGGTCCTCTAAACGTCTTGAACGATCGCCAACGCGCCGTGCTGGCCCTGCCATTAAATCTAACCCTAGCGGAGTAGATTTACGTGGGAACTCACTGTCATTGAGGCCCAAAATACACACTTTTTTAAATGGAATGCTTCGCATTGGCAGCATAGAGCATACGGTGACCTGCCCGGTCATAAAGTGGTTGCCCGCATCGGGCGATGAAAAGCGATTAAGAAGTAAATCTCGTACCTGTCGAAGACTCAGCGTGTGTTCGTACTCTGCCTCTTCGCAGCGAGCCGCTAAATCAGCGGCGACTTTGGCAATCAGATCCCAACTCTGTTCTTGATCATTGAGCGGCATAAAGCACGCATCACGCAGTTCAATTAAGTCTTTTGCCCACACAGCAGGCGTGCGAGGTGTCGTTAATTCATTCGCAAATTGTCCAAGTAATGCAATAACCTGCACTAATTTTCCAAGCGTTAGTGCACTTTGCCCCTCAACATCGGGGATCGTCAGCAAATCGCTGATGACCATTTCTGTGTCTGGCGCTAGCATGCCCATAAGCATACGACGTATGCCCCACCACCAACTGTACGTGTCTTGGTCGGTTACCCCTTCTGACACTGCTGATTTATGGTCGCTGTTTAACCCCCAATGGATATGAGCCTGTTTAAGCCACACGGCCATTTGGTCAATATCATCTTGTGAGACCGAGAAGCGTTTCTGAACAGCATCAAGCTGCAAGTAATCCATTATATCGGATACACCAAAGCGGCTATCAGGGAGTTGTAAAAGGGCCATGTAAGCTGCAATTAAAGGCTCTGCATCCATTGGACTTCTATCTGCAATAGAGCACGGTAGCCGTGTTAACCCGTTTCCATACAGCGCCTTAGTGCCTACACGATGAAAAACTGCATCAACAAAAGGAGCGTAATTTTCAATGGCCGGGCACATCACTACAATGTCTGACGGTGTTCGGGTGCTATCTTGTGACAACCAATGCAGAAGATGATCGTGCAAAACCTGCACTTCTCGTAGCGCTGAATGCGTGCACATTACCGTAATGCTGTCGTCGTCGGCGCGTATGTCTGTGTCAGCAAGGGGCAATGCTGGAGCAGCATGCAATATGTCGTCGTGAATACGCGCCAATAACCCAGGGGTATCCCGCCCACTCGCTGCGTCATTCATAGAGGGGGCATCGAAAGCACTTATTTCAAAAGTCTCTAACTCAGTAAGTAAATTAAACAGCTCTCTACCCTGCTTACCTAGGTTACCCAGAAGCGGGTTACTCTGCTCATGTTCCATCCACTTCTCAAGCCCTTCCATTCGAAGTTGCTTTGCAAGTTCACTGTCGCTTTTAGCATCACCCCAGTAATTTACGCTTGGGTTGAGATGAAAAATATGAATATCGATGTGCTCTGCTAACGCATTGAAAAATGCGATTAACTGCGGCGCCATGGTATTAATTGCAAATACAATAATTCGAGTGGGTAAATGTGCGGGAATCTGCCCGTCCTGAAGGGCCTCAAGTGCCATGTGATGTAACCGCGCTGGATGAAGCGGCTGTGATGCAACAAGTATGCGCCATATTTCGCTTTGCCAAAGTTCCATATCGTCAAACACGACCCGCTCATTTCGCTCCCAAGCAAACAGCCAATCGGGGCGATATAGTAAGTATTGCTCGTAAACATCGGCCAACGCAGTTGCTAGCTGCAAACGCTGCACACCTTGTTCCTGCTGTGCGCCTGCACTCTCCCAATACTGTTTTACGTGGATAAAAGCCTCTTTTTCCATTAACGCTTCATCTTGTAAAATATTATCAATACGCCATGTAAGTACCTCACGACGGTAAGGCGATTGTTTCGGTACTGTGTCACTACCTAACACAGCGCGCGCAGTATTCCACATAAAGCGTACAGGTAATGGAAAATCGATATTCATCGACACCCCTTGCTCGTTTGCAAGTTGCATACTTACCCAGTGCTGCATTCCAGGGCTTTCAACCAAAATAGTTTCAGGTGTAAACACAGCGGTAGGCTGCTGTTTAACGAGCGTAGTTAACAGAAAACTAAGGTGTTCTAACTTGTTCGAGGGATAAAGCGCTAGCAATCGTAAAATCCTTTAAATGGCGAGCAGAATAGAGGTGGTCAATAAGAGGCAACCTTCTCTTGTTCGTAAGGATTTAGTGTATCGTAATATGACGCTGTGTTAAGTCGTATTTATAATAAAATAGCGATGAACGACTGCTCAATACAAAATGGATAGAAAAGGTAATCAACGGATAAATGGGAAAAAAACCCATACAGACATCAGGACACGAAAAATCTGTATGGGTAAGGTTTATGAGCCACACCATAACAATATAAAAAGCGTTGCCTGACGGTTTTTATATTAACGCTATAGCATCACACAGTTAACGTTTTATATTTTGCATATTAAATGCCAAATTTTTTCGTATACGAAAAACTTATAAAGCCAATATATTCAACACCTTAAAAAAACAGCTCATCGTAACGACACATTATGTAGTTTACCTATGGTGCAATTGCACCACCACGCAGCAGCAGAAAAAGAAATGAATGGTTCACTGCACAACGCCAGTAAAGTACAATTTTACGCTAATAACTCTGTTTACCCATTTGGGGCTTTTGAAAGGTTTACTATGCTCACACAACAACAACTCGCTACCATGCTCTCTCTCCAGGATAAAATGAACACCAAAGTTAATCCTGCTTGGTTAACTGCAGGATATGGCTATCTGCGCGCGGCTATGGTGGAGTCGGTTGAAGCAATTGAGCACCACGGTTGGAAATGGTGGAAAGCACAAGAAAAAGACCTTCCACAACTTCAGATGGAATTGGTAGACATTTGGCACTTTGCGCTTTCTGCTTGCATTATTGATTTTAACGGCGATATTTCGGCAACCGCTTCACAAATTGCCTCAGAACTGGCGAGCGGAGAACAACATGTAACGTTCGACGGCGTTAACTACGCGTTTGCTAACCAATCTTTATTGGATAATCTTGAATTAATGACGGGGCTTTGCGCCGCAAAGCGCTTTAGTGTGCCATTATTTATGAAAATTGTAGAGCAGTGTGACATGCACGCGGATGAACTTTACCGTCAATATGTAGGTAAGAACGTGCTGAACTTTTTTCGACAAGACAACGGTTATAAAACGGGAACCTACATAAAAGTGTGGAGCGGCAGAGAAGATAACGAACACCTTGTAGAGGTGATGGACGCACTAGATTTAAACGACGCGAATTTTAGTGACAATGTGTACGATGGGTTAAATGCGCGCTACCCTTCAGCATAAAAACATTATTGATTTTGATATAAAAAAACCAGACGTACGTCTGGTTTTTTTATTGCATCAAAGTGGATGGTTAAGCATCAACCCATACAACTTTGTCGCTATAAGTCCCCTGGATCACATCAATAAATCGCTCTTCTAGGATATGACGTTTTACTTTGAGTGTAGGCGTTAACAAGTCATTTTCTATGCTCCACTCGTTCTTCATCACGACCACACGATCCATCACTTGGTGGCTTTCTAAGTTGGCATTAATGGCTTCAAAAGTGCGCTTTAAACTGGCCTCAATCGCGGCTTTATCTTTTTTCTGTGCATCTTCGCTCAGTACTAATAATGCAACCGGCTGAGGTAAGTTGTTACCCGTTACACACACTTGCTCAACAATAGGGTTCTCCATGAACTTCGCCTCGATTGGCGCAGGCGCAACGTATTTACCTTTGGCTGTTTTAAAAATATCTTTAAGACGGCCAGTAATTTTGACGTACCCATCACTGTCGATAACCCCTTTATCCCCTGTTTTAAGGTAGCCATCTTCAGTAAACACCTCTGCCGTTTTTTCAGGCTCTAGGTAGTATTCAAGCATATTGCACGGTGCGCTTACTTGAATTTCACCTTCTTCTGAGATTCGAATGTCGACACCATCATAGGGTTTACCAATACACCCTATTTTGTCGTGACGGAAAGGAACACTTCCCGTACCGTAGGCACTGTTTTCTGTCATACCCCAACCTTCTGAGATATTGACACCCACTTTAGCGAACCATTCTATAACAGCTGGCGCCAATGGCGCTGAACCACTTGCCCATAGTCTCGCATTATTTATGCCCAGACCATTTCGAATTTTCTTGGCAACAAGCTTATTGATGATTGGGATTTTAAGCAGCGTATCTAATTTTTTCTGTGGCATTTTCGCCAACACGCCCATTTGGAATTTAGTCCATAAACGCGGTACCGAAATAAACAACGTTGGTTGGCAATTCACTACATCACGTTGGAACGAATTCAACGCTTCAACAAAATGAATTCTACACCCACTGTAATAGCTCGCTAACTCAACCAATACTCGCTCGGTAATATGAGCCAACGGTAGATAGCTTAAAATACGATCGTGAGTGTCTACCCCAAGCTGGTCTAGTGAGCGTTGTCCCGCCCAGCAAATTGAGTGGTAACTGTGCACGACCCCTTTTGGTTGCCCGGTGCTCCCTGAGGTGTAAATGATGGTCATAATTTTATCCATCTCATGCACAGGTGAGCCGTCTATGGGGTCACAATCAATGAAGGTATCCCATTGCTGTGTTGTTTTGATACCCGGGTAAGGAAACGCCACCGTCTCGTAATTGGCGGGAATTGACGCTACTTGCTCTTCGGTATTGTCCAACTTCCCAACGAATAAAAGTTTAACGTCAGCGTGTTGCAATACATACTGAACGGTATCTGCGCCTGCGGTGGAAAAAATAGGCACAGAAACATGCCCAGCCATCATTATGCCAAGGTCCGTAATAAACCACTCTGCACAATTTTTTGAAAAGATACCAATGCGACTGCCTTCAGGCAGATTACGCTCTTCAAGGCGTTTCGCCACGCGTCTGGCAAGATTAGCGACTTGCTTCCAGGTGTAGTCATGAAACTCACCTTTTATCGGCTGCGTTAGAAAAACGTCGTCACCACGGCTTTGCTCCCAATGGTACAACATACTTAAAGGCGATTTTATTACTTCGGTGCTGTTTGCGTTTGCTGTCATGTCTAGCGGCATAGGTCACTCATATGTTGTTATAATGTAGCTTATTTTTACAATGTTTTCACAGTGACATAATAAGCATTATTTTCAACACAATAACAAGCTTTTTAAACAGACGTTTACTTTAGATGCGATGAACGGCGCAGCCTGCGGGGTTAAATTTATAATTTTTATAGATTAAAGTTATCATTCATTATGGTTCAAAGAACGTACATTTTCTTTATAAAACTATGATTGCCTACCATTTTTTAAGCAATAAAGGTAATACATTTTTACTCGTAACAGGTCGAGAGTAAAAATATCCTTGATGATACTCGCATCCTCTACTTAACAAGCTTGTGGCCTGTTCTTGCGTTTCCACCCCTTCCGCAACACTTTGCATTTTTAAACTTGTTGCTAATGTAATTGTAGTACTCACCAAGGCTTCATTCGCGTTCCCAGGTGCCATATCGTGTACAAAGCTTTTATCAATTTTAAGCACTGAAAGTGGATAACGCTTTAAATAACTCATTGACGAATAGCCGGTACCGAAGTCGTCTAACGCAAGAATAAATCCAGCGTCTACAAAACGGTTAATTTGCCGAAGCGCGTTGTCACTATCGTCCATCAATACGCCTTCTGTTATCTCAAAACGAAAGGCTTCTTTTGGTAAGTTGAATTCATTTAAAAGTGCTAGCACGCCTTCAAGGTCAAACTCGGTTTTAAAGTGTAATGCCGATAGATTGATAGATACAAACCCCGTAAATCCTTGTTCGTACCAAACTGATAGATCTTCCGCTGCTCGCCGCATAGCCAAGCGAGTTACATCAATAATGTGACGGAGCTGCTCGAGAACGGGAATGAACGCATCAGGATAAAGAGGCTTACCGTCCAATTTCCCCCGAAGAAGCAATTCCACGCCTACCGTTTTACCCATTGATGCATTCACTATTGGCTGGTAATGATTAAAAAAACACGATTCTAAATAGGCGCGTTTAACAACATTCTCTATGTTAAGTTGCTGTCTCGCTCGCTCGTTCATGTCTTGCGTGAAAAACGCAAACCCATTGAGGGTATCTTTCTTGGCTGTGTACATTGCTACGTCAGCTTGCTTTATCAACTCTGCAGGCTCAGCGGCATCATCAGGGTAGTAGGCAACACCGATACTGCACGACACCCTAAGTACTTCATCGGCAAGCGCTATGGGGGTTTCTACTGACTCTATAAGGCGCCCAACAAATGAGGTAAGCGATTCCGGATTTTCTACATCTTCAATAACAATGACGAATTCATCGCCACCCAAACGCGCCACGGTACCCGCGTCTGCTACAAGGTTCCTCATACGGTTAGCGACAACGCGAAGCAACTTGTCTCCGTAATCATGACCTAACGAATCGTTTATCCCTTTAAACCGGTCCAAATCGATAAACATCACAGCAACCTTGTTGTGGTGCTGTCGGGCATGGCCAATGGCATGCTCTAGTCTATCAAGTAACAAACTTCGATTAACCAAGCCGGTTAAGCTATCGTAGTTAGCTATCTTTAATAGTTTCTTCTCAGCATTTTTTTGCTCTGTTATATCTGAAATAACAATAAGGTAATGCTCTACCCCACCGGCGCCATCGCTGGCCGCCGTTACGTCGATTAATACGTCGTAATTGTTGCCGTCACGCCCCTCAACGACGGCCTCATCTTTCCAAAACTCTCCAGGCTTTAATTCTTTCAACTTGCCCGACAACTGGCGATTTAAAAAGGGATAGCGCATGTAAAGGCGACTCAACTGTTTTGACAACCGCTCTTTTTGATTAAATCCAAATACTTTTTCAAAAGCAGGATTAGCGGCAACAGGTTCTTGCTTGCTATCAAATATAATGACCCAATCGCGTGTTTGTTTAAATGCATCACTAAATAATGCGACTTCTCGCTGCGCACTTTGTAGGCGAAGTAATTGACGCTGTCTAGAGAGGAAAAATGCAAGCAGCGCAGAGGCAATAAGCAAGATATATATGCCGTAAGCCAATGGAGACCGCCAAGGAGCATATGGCATATCGACTGTGAGTGATGCCGGTAAAATTGCATTTTCAAAACTGCCAGGCGTCGGCCCCACTGAAAATTCATACGTACCGGGGCTCAAACTGGCAATCGTTAGTTTATTATCAGTGGTGACTCCCTCACTCACAATATCGCTATCACGGGTGAGTGTGTAATGGTATTTGACATTGCCAACACTGTTCATTGCAAGGGCAGAAAAATACACCGTTAGGCCGTAGTCATCATGATTTAAGTAAACGGTTTTTCCATTCAGATTCGTTAATGGTTGTGGCAGTAATCGACTATCTACTGACACCTCAGTAATGGCTGTTTGGTTTACATCTGACGCTTCTGTTCGAAATGATTTCGCCAACGTCACTGGGTCAAAAATAACGACCCCGGTCGTGGCTCCATATGCGAAAGATCCATCATGCAGTTTTAATGCTGCATCTTGATTAAACTCTGAGACCGATAATTCACGCCCATAAATAAAGTTTTTTACTTGCCCCGAGAGCGGAGAATAACGATGAAGACCATTGTGAGAGCTAAACCAGATATCCCCGTTTCCATCTTTTTCTAGCCCGTACACAATGTTGCTCATGAGTAGATTAGAGTCATTAAGGTTATACAGCGGTTCAAAGGTATCGGCATCAACACCTATCAATCCGTAACCGCTATAGGCTAGCCAGAGCACCCCAAGATCGTCAATGACCCAAGAACCTATTGAGCGATCGGTACTTCGTTGCGACTCTGAAAATCGATAGACCAATTCGTGGTCAAACGTATTCAGGTCGACTAGCCACAGGCCGCCTCCCATAGCTAAAAACATCCGATTATCGTGGTAAGGTGATTCTCCCAAAAAGCCAATTGAAAAGCCTACATCGAATATTTCTTTATCAAGCGCTAACGTCTCTATCGTTTGCGTCGCCACGCGGTATCGATAAAACTCATTGCCGATAAAATACAGGTCACCTTCTTTATCGCCAACAATACTAGAGCTCCATACATCGAAAATATCTTTTTGCGTGGCATCTACAAGGAGAGGAATTGATAAGGTTTCGTCTTCGGGATCGAATAATCTGATCCCCATATAGGTCTGCAAAAACAGTTTGCCTTCGGGTGCTGGAACAACACGCTGAATGAGCGCTTCACCTTCGGTAATATCACTGCTTTCTTTGGTGAGGTATTGGTCGGTTTTGTCAGTGGTGAAATTGTATCGATTAAGCCCGTTCTCAGTACCTATCCATAACGTATCGGGTTCAGTCTGCGCAAGCGCCCACACCACGCCATCGCTCAACGCGCGTTCTTCGTTATACCGACTATTTTGAATAGAAAAAATATCGGCACTTTTTACACCAAAATGCAACGCTCCACCGTAAACAGAGCTTAGCCACAAGTTGCCAGCGTTATCGACCTGCAACGCCTTAATTCTTTTGTCTGATAATTCGGTACGACCGTTGTGTGGCTCTAAAATGTGTTCAAAAATCCACGTCTCATCTTTTTTTTGCAGTAAGGCGAGGCCGCGGTTCGTGCCCAGCCAAAAACTATCTTCACCTGCGTCCCTCATCGTCCATACGTTTTTACCGGAAATAACCCTTTCAAAAGACGGTTGAGCTTCGTCATGAATATGCGCTAAAAAGTGCGCTTTGGACGTTTTAAATACCCCATTTACGGTTGCTATCCACAACCTGTCCTTTTTATCTAAAGTAAGAAATTTGGCGTTATTATTGTCATCGTCTTTGGGCACGCCGGCCAAGTAATCTAAACGTTTTAACTCACGCTTTTGTGATGTTGTGTCTACCGTAAAAACACCGTCCGTCGTGGCCATAATTAAAATATCATCAACTATCATCGCGAAGCGGATCAAATGTGTTTGTTCGATAAGCTCTTCGCTAAGTGCAGCTAATTCCGTTGTTTTTTTCGTTTCGGTGTCATAGAGCAACACCACTTCAGGAAGGGCGATAACTAACTCATGCTCACTCTGCCAAAAGAAACTTTCCGCGTTTTGAGACCAGTCGCTATAGTTTGAGAAAGGCATATCAATAGCAAGTTTGACGTCCTGTGTTGCAAGATCTAACCGATAGATACCATTTGAGTACGTGCTTATCCAAACGGCGTCGTTACCCTCAAGGGTAATTTTATAAATAGCGGTGTCAAAAAAAATATTGTCCGGCCCGCTAATTTGCTTTGCTCTTACACCATCCCATCTTGCCAGCCCCCCTTCCGTTGCAATCCAAATAAATCCATCATTTGCAATACAAATGTCATTAACGATATCTTGGGGTAGACCATTCTTAGTTGAAAGCGATTGAAAGACAGGGTTAGTAAGGCGAGGAGACGCATTGCTTGAGAAGCAAACCAGAAGAAGCATCCAAAGTAGGATGAGGGAAAGGCGCATAACAGCTCGACGAAATTATTATTATGTGTGAATTGTATCAGAACGTGTCATAAAAATGCAGTGTAAAACTGCTCCGAGGAGGGTAATACATTTAGTACCAAAAAGATTAGTCTTGCAGAACAGGAATTCTCCCCGTATCAACAACTTGCCGCCTTACACTTGGTTGTGGTGCTAAGCGGTACAAATCACCGTTAAGCCCTTCATACGTTATCTTTACACCGCATGCTTTTGCCACATTTGCATGCGCACTAATGTGTTTGGGCTCTCCATGAACGGGGATAGCAATTTTAGGTTTTACCCAATGATACATTAATTTAAGTTCTTCCTCGCAAGGATGCCCGCTAGCATGAATAGGCAAATCGTGAGTTTCGCTCATAATGACATTTATTTTTCGAGCGGCCAACTTAGCATTAACACGCGCCACGTTATCTTCATTTCCTGGAATGACCATCGCGGAATAGACTACGGTATCTCCTTTGTCTAATTGCAAAAGTGGGTGTGTATCGTCGGCCAGTCTTGCCAGCGCTGTATTACGCTCACCTTGACTGCCCGTTGCCACCGCGAGTACTTCGTTAGACGGCAAATACCCTATATGATGTGCATCAATGACGGTAAGGTCGTCTGGCCATATGCCTTGTTGTTTTGCTACTCCGTACATGTTTAGTAAAGAACGCCCATACAGTGCCATGTATCGCCCCAACTTTTGCGCCACACGAGCCAAAGAAATAAGACGCGCAACATTACTTCCAAAACACGTCACCACCACTTTGCCTTTCTGTGAACGAACGGTGCTTAGTAATCCGTCGTAACAATTTCGTTCAGAAATTGAGAAGCCGGGTTTGGTGGCATTAGTTGAATCGCCGACTAATGCAAGAATATTCTCTTTCGATAGCGCTTTGAAGCGGTTTACATCAAAAGGCTTCCCCGTTATAGGGTTAGCATCAACCTTCCAGTCAGCAGTATGCAGCACGCTTCCCACGGACGTACTAATTTTAAGTGCAAAAGGCTCAGGAAGTGAATGGGTAACGGATAACCAAGATACGGTAAATGGGCCAAACTGATGTGTGGTATCCGGCTCAATCTCGATAATAGGTACTTTGTTTGCCAACTTCGTTTGCGCAAGCTTTCTACGAAGGATTTCAGCAGTAAAAGACGTAGCATAAATAGGACATTGAAAACGCTGCCAAAGATAGGGAATGGCACCGACATGATCTTCATGTGCGTGCGTGATAATAATGGCACTTAATGCTTCTTTCCGTTGAGAAATAAATGTGGGGTCAGCTGCAACAACGCGATGCTTTTGTGCTGAGTGCGAGTTTTGTGAAGACGTTTTATAGGGCGGCTGTAAAGGCTCATCAAATGAAACGCCGCAATCAACCATCAGCCATTTACCATCATGACCGTAGAGATTTAAATTCATGCCGATTTCGCCAGTTCCTCCTAATGGAAGAAACCACAGATCATCACTACTCGGCTCACCCAAGGTATTACTCCTAACGAAGACTATTTTAAACAAAGAACGGAATAAACACTGTTGAAGTGCCGTGTTCAGCGTATAGCTGCCCTTTGACGCGGTATTACTGTTAAACGAAAATACGCCCGAGTGGGCGCATCAAGGACAGCAAATCACGCACGGTTTAGTACTATTAAAAACGCACTATACGACGTTTAAGATCACCCTATTTGCTGGGCAAAATCACCTGGTTCAATAACTTCCCCTTCCTCTCCCGGTACCGGACAAACCATTACCATTAAATCATCTTGTGACATACCGGGCGCCCACTTACTTAAAAAGTCATCTACCGATAAACGCATTGCTTCACATTGTGACCATTCATCTGTTGCCCAAAGAAGCGCAAGCTCTGCATCAGGCCATACTGGGATCCCATCCTCTTCATCGGTGGTCAACATCACGCAGCCGTGTTCATCTTTTAAGATAAATAGCTCGCTATTCTCTTTAATTTTGCGCAGTGATGCTTCTAACCTGTCGAAGGCGTTTTTTTCTAGCAAAGGATTTGTTGACATAACGTCTCTCAATTATTGATGGGATTGATACTTGATACGCTTTCTATTATAGCGCTTAAGCCTACTCTTCTCACCTGCTTCATGCTGTGCAAGTATACTTTCATAGTGATATCTTCAAGTTGTTCAACTTTTTTCCACCCACTTGTATCTGTAGCCGAATGCTCAATAAACGTTGGTAGTAACGCCACACCTCCATCCTTAGTGAGGTTATCAACCGCTAACGCTAAGCTATTGGTACTTAACTTTGCATCACGTAACTGTGGATAATGCGTAAGTAACCATTCACGAGCTTTCGCGCCCCAATCAATGGCCACAAACTCGCTAGGCATTACCTCTTCACTTGCCTCGCCCACTACATAGAGTGCAAGGGGGCTTTCTATTAATACCGAACTAACCACATCTTCAGACTTTAGCGGCTCTGTAGAGAACGCGATATCAAGCACGCGTTCGTGTAGCTGCCGGGATAAACCATCTAATGATAAGGCCTCTGCTTTTACGGACCAATCAGGGAAAGTGCTATGTAAATGGCTTAGCACGTCAGGAAGGATCAATTCACTAGCAAGCTGTGTTGCACCACATACCACGTATTCAGAGGACTGAATTTGCAGTTCCTGCTTTGCATCATTTAAGGTTTCACAAAGCTGTTTCGCGTAAGGGAGCAACTTCTCGCCAGACTGAGTAAGCTGAATACTATTTCGCTGTCGAATAAATAAGGTGGTATGAAAATATTCTTCTAAAAGCTTTATGCGCGCGCTAACAGCAGATTGAGTTAAATAAAGGTTTTCAGCTGCCTTACCGAAATGACGTGTTTTTGCCACTTCGATAAAGGTTGTGAGAAAGCGGATATCCATACGTCTTACTAAACCAAGTATAAGGTGTAAATTTGTATAGATAATACGGTAAAAAAAAGCAAAAGCACAACAACGCCGTTATATTATTAACAGCGTTGATTTCAAATGACATATTAAAGAAAGAAAGCGTGAACTAATGCGCTTCTTGATATAAGCGCTTTTGCTTCTCTTTTCTTTGAATGTCTCTTTTCAATTTTGCCTTAAAACTTTGACTTCGTGTTTTATCTTTTTGATTGTGATGCATTGCTCCATCATCTTCAAAAGACCAGTCGTCGTGTTGGTGGCGGTAATCTTTACTCATTGCTTTGTTACTTTATGTAGGTGAAGTTAAACACAACTAAGTATTGGCATTAACCTTAAAAAATAACAACGAATAATTCTCATCGTAGCGATAGAAAATTTTTCACGCCGTGAAAACTATGATTACTATTCCGCTTCTTACATAAATAAGGCGTAAAAGCACGACCAGCCTGGTCTTGCTGAACACAGTCTTGAGTTATAATTTTTTTTATTGATAAGAAAAAAATATTTTGTTTCACCGACGCCAATAATTAGATTAAAAGTGCGAGGAATCCAAACGCTGAGCTAGGTGAAAACATGAAAACGGAAGCAATTAGACCCTCTTCTAAGCCATTTATAGATAGACAGAAATTCCCTTACGGCTTCAAAAAGTCCGGAGATTTTAGTATTAGTGAGGCAAATATTCTCTCCCAATACGGATATACCTTGTTAGCGCTTGAAAGCGGTGAACTGTCGCCTGAAAACGCCGACGAGCATGATTTTGTTGCGTTTATCAAAGGTCAACAAGAATGCACTACACCTATTGCTCGTGCATGGGCTAAGTATGTAAGGTTGGCAAGAGGTAAAAAGCACTTTTACACGCTACACAGCAGCGCTAGTAATCAATCAGATTATGACGACGACTACTCAGACGATGCGTTTGACGTAGCATAATTACTTCGCAACACCAGCAGCTGCACAACCATACCTTCGTTACTCCCGGGGTGGTTGTGCTTTCCTCGCTAAACCCTTCAGCGTATCGTTGTTATTGCTATTTTTAACCCACCTATTTCGCGTTGATTTATATCTATCTAGATAGCCTTTCACCTTATTCATCTACTTTCAAAATTATATAACTGCACTACACTTAACTAAGAATAAGCATTGCGATTTTAAGCGCTAACGACCTTATCTACATAACACAAGCGAAAGGAGGCCTGTGATGACTATCTCATTCAAGCAAATGCGTCACTTTTCAATCCAAGCCACGGATACGACAGTCGGCGGCATTAAAGATATGTTGTTTGACGATGAAAGCTTCGTCATTCGCTACATTGTTGCCGATACCAATACATGGTTACCGCTGAGCCGAAAAGTAGTGGTATCTCCCGTTTCTGTTACCCACATCGACCCAGATGAAAATGTGATAGCCGTTGACATGACATCCCAGACGTTGAAAAACAGTCCGTCTATTGACGAGCATAAGCCTGTGTCTCGAGACTATGAGGAAACCCTGTTTAAATATTTTGGTTATGGTTATTACTGGGTTGGTCCTGGCGCATGGGGTGACTTTGCACATCCTGGAGACCTTGTTGATCCGCCGACTCAAAGTTCTGATGCTTCACTGGAGGAAACACGCCCCGTCAACCACCTAAGGGCATGCGGTGAAGTAAATGGATATGAGGTCGCGACGACGAGTGGTAATGTAGGTCATATTTGCGATTTTGTATTCGACCTTAAAACGTGGAAAATAACGTTGGTTATTTTAGACACGCATAATTGGCTGCCTGGTGGTAAAA
This sequence comes from Alteromonas sp. 4NH20-0056, assembly GCF_057539655.1. Taxonomy (NCBI): domain Bacteria; kingdom Pseudomonadati; phylum Pseudomonadota; class Gammaproteobacteria; order Alteromonadales; family Alteromonadaceae; genus Alteromonas; species Alteromonas sp. 4NH20-0056. The sequence goes on from NZ_BAAJLS010000008.1 coordinate 154,514, forward strand.
AAATTACTATTTTGCCCTCACACATTTCTAACATAGACTGGGCCGCACACAAAGTAGACATACTGTTGTCAGAAGCTGATCTATTAAATCAACCAGAAATTGATATTGATAAGCTCAACGACACAGAATATGTTGAAAGCATTGTGGCTCGCGCCTAATTCGCAAACAACTTCGCTTATGAACTTAAAATAATTGGTGTTTCGGGGGACGGCTGTTTGAGGGGCAAGGCATGATATTGGCTATTCTAAACTTGTAACACGAGCAGGAGTGTACCACTTACATCGAATGCGCCATGCTACTTTAGCATGCCTCATCTATGAAACACCGCTGCCTGTTCGGTTAACCTTGAGCATAAGTGCAGATGATTGGGGCATCATTTGCACTGCCCTCTTGCTCTAATTTTTAGGTTTACAGAAGAAGTCATACAACAGCGCTATCGTGCGTTGCACGCGTTCATCGGCCAGGCTGTAATAAATGGTTTGCCCATCACGACGTGTTGACACTAAACCTGATTCTCGCAATAACGCTAAGTGTTGAGATATGACAGGTTGTGAAACATTAACAATTTCAAGTAACTGGCTTACACTTTTTTCTTGGTCAAGCAATGAGCACATTACCATAAGCCGCGTTTTATTGGCCAACTGTTTAAGAAACTGTTCAGCTTCTGTCGCATGACTAAGCATGTCTTCATTAAGTAACTCAGAAGATAATTCCATAAAAGCTTGTTATTCCGTTTAGTATTATTGATTAACGATAAAGTAGCGCTATGATATACGAAAGTCTAACAACCCGCTAACTTACCCTACCTAATTAGGTTCATTTGACATATTAGAATAAATAACATTATATATGAAATACCTAATATTTCTATGAAAGGAATAATAATGCTTATAGACATACCAACAAGACTATCAAATATAACGTGTAACATTCGGTGCATACCCGCTGTTGAAGCGGATAATGAGATGCGCGAAAACAACGGCATACTGATCGATGTAAGAGAGCCTGGCGAAGTGCAAGCTAATCCAGTACCAAAAGCGACAAATTTCCCTCGCGGTGTGTTGGAAATGAAGATGCTAGAGAATGTAAAAGATGCAGCAAAACCTATTTACATACACTGTGCATCTGGCGTTCGCGCAAAGCTTTCAGCAGAACAACTCTTAGCAATGGGGTATGAGAATATCACCGTGATTACCTGCTCTGTTCCTGACATAAACAAAGCGGTAAATAACTAACCAACCCAAGCGTAGTTTGTTAATTATTAACGTAACATGTCGATAGGTTCCCCTTCTCCATTCAGTGTTAAGAGAAATATATGCTTAAGTCAACGTTAGAGCAATGGCGCATGTTTAAGGCCGTCGTAGATGCTGGGGGGTTTAATCAGGCCGCTGCGGTTGTCCATAAAAGTCAATCCAGTATTCATCACGCCGTTCAAAAGTTAGAACATGCAATTGGCGTATCGTTATTTGAAAATAGTGGCCGAAAAGTTAAGCTGTCCCCACAAGGTGAATTAATGTACCGGCGTGCTTCGTTTTTACTAACAGAAGCGCAAAAGCTGGAAGCCGTTGCGAGCAGCTTACAATCGGGTACAGAAACCCTTTTAAGAATAGCCGTCGATATAATTTTTCCTTCAGAATTGTTGTACAACGTACTTACTAAAGTATCTGAAGCCTTTCCGTTGTTACGCATTGAAATTGAAGAAACGGTGTTAAACGGCTCAAATTCATTGCTAAGCAATGGTAACGTTGATATCGCAATTTCTCCTTTTATCTACGCCAATGGGTTTAGTGAAGATTTGTGTGAGATTGAATTTGCTGCGGTTGCTCATCCTTCACATCCATTGCACAGCCTTGGTCGCTCACTAACATTAGAAGATTTAAAGTCTCACCGACAGATAGTGGTTAGAGATTCATCGTCAGAACGAAAAGCACAAGCCGGCTGGCTGGGTGCGGAGCAACGATGGACGGTCAGTCATATACGCACTTCGGTTGATATTATTTCTCAAGGCCTAGGGTTTGCTTGGCTGCCCGTTGCGGTTATTAGAAAAGAGCTAGAAGAAGGTTCACTTGTGCCTCTCTCATTAGATAATAATAGTGGAATTCGAAAATCATTGCTTTATCTGTCATTTGCTGACGGAGACAGTTTGGGCCCGGCCGCCCGAACCTTTATTGGCGAACTACGTTTTCAGTCGATGCAACTTCCTGAAGCGAAGGGCTTATTACCACAATGCACTAGCGAAGAATGTCAATAGTCGTTACAACGCTATAAGCTGCTGCCGACACAACGTAAACCCAGAGGTGGCGATTGACAACCCGATTATTGCCACAGCTCCATCGTCTGTGGCCATTCCAACCGCCATTATCAAAACTGCACAAGCAGGAAGTAGTCCTAAAAAAGGAACAAGTTCTAGCGGTATCATGACTATGCCGCATGCAGCGCAATGAGGCCTCTAAAAGCAGAATGGCGCATAAAAACCAACTTGGAACAAGAAAACGGTCAATTCTTGCAGCGTGGGGACGTAGTGTTTTCACAGTGGTTTGTAGGCGTTTCGCACTTAGTTCAACTTTCATGAGACGAGTTGGTATCCACGGATGACGCCTACCGAGTAATATTTGCAAAGCAATAAGTAAAATAGTCACACCTGTAGCGCTTGGAACGCCGGGAATAGCGCCGATAGGGGTGGACGCAATGAACGCAGGCATCGCTAACATAGGGCCGAAGCCCCGTTTTTCGAGTACATACCAGAAATCGCCGAAGCGCCATGTTTCAGCCGATTCTTTAGGCTTTATCTTTCCCAACAGTTCACAAAGTGTCATTGAATTCGTAGCCGCTTCCATTCGTTTCTCCAAGTTTGCTGTCGACATTTCGCACCTTGTATCCCGTGGTGTCGCGACGGTCTTGAGTGATAAAAAATGTGTTATTTAAATCCTTAAAACATAAATCTCATCCCTTGCGGGGTATGTTCTGACTATTGCCGTGTTACAATTTAGAAAACAAGACAGGCCTCGGTTATTTTGAAGGGCCAGAAGCGTGCCATCTAATAGTGGATATACGAAAGCTCGGAATATGGCGCGATTTTTGCAAACTCTTAGTCTATTGCTCAAATCAGTTCGCCAGTATAAGAGCTCGAAAAATGGCGTTACGAGCGGAAATTTGTAAAAGGAAGAATACGTGTTAACAGTTTTACTTGTAGATGACGATGCCGAATTCACGGAAGTGGCCTGCACTATTATTGAATTTTTGGGACACGAAGTATTAACTGCTTCAAGCCTTGAAGAAGCAAGAGAATGGCTAAAGAAAGAAACGTTCGATCATATTTTACTCGACTTCATGCTTCCAGACGGAAGTGGAGCACATCTTTTTGATGAGCTTAATTCTCTACCTAAAAGCCCCCGCGTAACCTTAATCACTGGCCACCCTTCGGTCAAAAGCGTAATCAAAGGACTTTGCGGTCCTAACATAGATTACCTTGTGAAGCCTATTCAGCGTGAAGACTTAGAGCAGGTTTTAAGTGGGAAGCCGCAAGGGAAATCGAAAAAAGAAGATTCAATCAAGCAGCATTTTGGTTTATTAATTGGTGAATCTGCCCCAATGAAAGAGCTATACAAGCTGATTGAACGGGTAAGCAGAACGAGCGCAAATGTAATGTTGCTAGGTGAAAGCGGTGTAGGTAAAGAAGTGGTTGCCGCTGCTATTCATAGAGCTTCAGAGAGCGAAGGACCTTATGTTGCTACTAACTGTGGCGCTTTTTCTAAAGAGCTGATCGGCAGTGAACTCTTCGGCCATGAAAAAGGGGCATTTACCGGTGCCGTGGGTAGAAAAGAAGGGGTCTTTGAACAAGCCGAAGGTGGCACGTTATTCCTGGACGAAATCACGGAAATGTCTATCGACATGCAGCCTAATTTACTCAGAGTACTAGAAAACAAAGTTGTTATTCGCGTAGGCGGAACAAAAACAACGCCCGTGAATTGTCGTGTTGTGTCCGCGACTAACCGCACCATGGAAGAAATAGCGCAAAGTAAAGTATTGCGAGAAGACATCTATTTCCGATTAGCCGTTTTCCCTATTACTATTCCCCCGCTTCGCGATCGCAAAGAAGATATACCGCTGCTTGCGAGACGGTTTATGGAGGAATTTAATGCAGAAAATGGTTCTCAGTTTACATGGAAAGATAGTCAGTTAGATACCCTTCAAGCATATGATTGGCCGGGCAATGTTCGTGAATTACGACACTTTGTCCATCGCGCTGCAATCATGAGTGATCCTGAGAAGTCAGCGATTGAGTTACCTAAAACGATAGAATCTCCTTTTGCACAAAAGCAAAGCACTTCGCCTTCACTACAAGCAGGTAGAACGATTGAAGATGTCGAGAAAGAGCTTATCTACGCAACGCTAGAGAAAGTTAGCGGCAATAAGACAACGGCAGCGGAAATGTTAGGAATAAGCACAAAAACACTCTATAACCGCCTCCATGCATACGGTGATTTATCAAAAGATGAACAGTAATTGAGGTAACCCGATGAATGAAGATGCGTTCCAAAAGCTCTCTAAATATGTTCACGATGCAAGAAAACCTTTAAATAGAATTTCAATGCAAGCAGAGCTTATCAAAATGGCACTTAACGGTGATGTGCCCGCAGAAAAAGCGCTGGTATCATTGGATAAAATTATAGCAAGCACGAAAGACTGCAGTGCAACATTGTCTGAATTAACCGCTGAATTCAGCAATACTCACGTGGAATAAATTAATGTTACATAAAGCACTGTCCTCAATGTATAGCTGGATAATTATGGTGGCGGTGATCATTGTTGTTATCACTGCAAATTCGTTCTACGTGGTAAAAACCCTTGACGATTTATCAGGGCTGGAATCTCGACTTTTTACTACCAACCGCGTTATTAACGCGGTAAACCAACTTCATGTTGCGGTATTAAGAGCAGAGTCTGGGCAACGTGGTTTCTTAATTACAAAAGACGAGGCGTACCTCGAAGAATACTCTGAAACACTCGACAACTTTGGCGCGCTGGTCGATGAAGTAGAAGTCAGTGCATTGGCGTCTAACTTTGCTTCTCAGTCAGAAAGAATGGAAGCGCTGATTTTGCTAACACGAGCAAAATTAAATGGCATGATTGAAGTGGTTGAACTTGTTCGTGACAAAAAATCAGATGATGCGTTCGAAATACTTTCAAGCGATAGAGGGCTTTTTCTTTACAACGAGTTCGAGATGCTGTTTAAAGAAATCGATTCCTCTGAACGCGATCTACAAGGCACCCACCTTGCTGACCTAATGAAGCTAAGAAAAGACTCAGCGAACACCTTGATTATCTCTTCTGCATCAACGCTGTTCCTAATCATAACCATTTTTGTTTTATTGAAAATGAATGTTAGAGAAAATGAAAAGCATCAGATTGATTTAGAGAAACAAAATCAAAACCTTGAAGATAAAATTGCAGAGAGAACGAAAGAGTTGCAGGTCTATTCAGATGAGCTTACCCGCAGCAACCGAGAGCTAGAAGATTTTGCATTTGTTGCCTCGCATGACCTTCAAGAACCCTTGAGAAAAATCCGAGCGTTTGGCAACCGGCTTGAATCTGGTTATCACAATGAAATTGACGAGCGTGGTCAGGATTTCTTGAAGCGTATGCTAAATGCTGCTGAAAGAATGTCTATGCTTATCTCCGATTTGCTGTCGTTTTCCAGGGTGTCTACTCGAGGTAAGGATTTTGATGATGTGGATTTGGAAACGGTAGCCAAGAATGTATTAGGCGACTTAGAAGTCGCCATAGAAGAACGCAATGCAACGATTAACATTCCCGCATTGCCCAAAATACGAGGCGACCGCTCTCAGCTTGAACAACTTTTTTTAAATTTACTTTCTAACGCCCTTAAATTTCAAAAAGACGATACGAAGATAGTCGTTGATGTTACCTGCGAAGAAGCAAGTGATGACGATCTTAAGGATAGGTTAAACGCAGAAGACTACGAGTGGATAAAGATAACCATTAAGGACAATGGGATTGGCTTTGAACAATCATTTGCCGAAAAAATCTTTGCTCCCTTTCAGCGCTTACACGGAAGAAGCGAATACAAAGGTACGGGTATTGGCTTGGCCGTATGCCGTCGTATTGTAGAGCGACACAACGGAGCGATTTTTGCGACCAGCACCGAGGGTGCGGGTGCTAGCTTTACTTTTCTATTACCTAAAAACAGTGAGCCATTCGGATCAACACAAAGTTACGGAGATAACAATGACGCGTAAACAAGCCCAACCTATAAACATTCTTATGGCAGATGATGATGAGGATGACCGTTTACTTACAGTCGACGCGCTAAAAGAAAGTCGCGTGTTAAACAATCTTTTTTGCGTAGAAGATGGTGTAGAGCTTTTAGAATTTCTTCGTAACGAAGGTAAATATACAGACCAAGAGAAAGCGCCTCGTCCGAGTCTTATCTTACTCGATTTAAATATGCCTCGAAAAGACGGACGAGAGGCACTACAAGAATTGAAAAACGATCCAAGTCTGCGAGCAATCCCTGTTGTTATCTTAACAACATCGAAAGAAGAAGAAGATATGCTTCGTGGTTACGACCTTGGCTGCGCGTCTTATATAACCAAACCTGTAAACTTTGAAGGCCTGGTAGAGTTGATGCGAGCCTTAGGGAAGTATTGGATTGAGTTCGTAGAACTTCCACACGATTAATGGGGTAAATAGTGGCAGAGGTTATTAGGGTACTTCTCATTGAAGATGACGAAGACGATTATTTTTTAACGTCAGACTACCTTGAGCAATGTGATTCACCCACCTTTAAGTTAACGTGGGTAACCAACAGCGCTGATGCGATTGAAGCGCTGCAGTACAACAGTTTTGACCTCTGCCTTTTAGACTACCTATTGGGCGCAGAAAACGCAGTTGACGTATTAGATGCGCTTAAATCAAACCAATTTAATTTACCCGTGGTCATTCTAACGGGGCAGTCAGATGCTAAAGTAGATGAGCTGGTCATGCGAGCTGGTGCCGCCGATTATCTACAGAAAAGTGAAATTGAAACGCCAAGATTCATGCGCACAATTCGGTATGCGATGGTCCGGCGGGAGATTGAAAACGAGCGACTCGAACGTAACAAAGTAGAGCAGCAGAATAAGGCAAAAGATAAGTTTCTTGCCCACTTAGGGCATGAATTACGCACCCCCCTCACCTCTATTTTAGGCTACACAGAACTGCTGCTTGATGAACCAAAAAATTCACAGCTACAGCAAGAGTTATCAACCATTCACAGTAATGGAAAGCATCTATTAAATTTGCTAAATGACCTGCTAGACATGTCAAAAATAATGGCTGATAAAATTGAGATTAGTCATCATGAAGTAAACCTTGGCGGCTTTTTAGCTGACATCCATTCTCTTATGAAGTTGGCCTCAGAGGATAAGGGGTTAGAACTTGTCGTAACCACAGAGGGTAACTTACCTGAATGTATCTATACAGACCCTACTCGACTTCGTCAGATACTTATTAATTTAATAAGTAACGCCATCAAATTTACCGACACCGGTGTTATTACACTTTTAGTCAAGATGGAACACGAGGTAGCAACGATACCCAATGAGAAAATTGTCTTTAGTGTAAAAGATACGGGCATCGGTATGCCTCCTGATAAGCTTGACAGTATTTTCACCCCCTTTGAGCAATTAGAAGATGTAATGAGGGCCAACCATGGCGGCGCTGGGTTAGGGCTTGCCATATCTCGTGAATTAGTGAGCAAGTTGGGGGGCGCAATAGACGTTGACTCAGTATTTGGTAAGGGTAGTACGTTTACCTTTTATATCAATCCTGGGAATATTGCCACCCAACCACGTATCAAAACACTTGTTCAGCAAACACTACATCAACCCGTTAAGCGACGAGATATCAGTGTATCTGGTCGCGTATTAATTGTTGATGACATTCATGAACTACGTCGCCTTACTGGACACATCGTCGGTCAAAGCCATGCAAATGTTGCTTTCGCTGACAACGGAGTAAAAGCACTAGAAGCAGTGCTAGAGGCGAATAAAAGCGGTAGTCCTTTCGATCTCGTTTTGATGGACATCCACATGCCAGTGATGAATGGCGTCGATGCACTTAAAGCAATAAGAAAACACGGCATCGATATTCCTATCATCGCAATGACTGCCGCAAGTAGGAAAGGCTTGAAGTCTTCTTTGCTAGATGATGGGTTTGACAATGTGATAGGTAAACCGCTAGACCGCTCTGAACTTATTGAATTACTTGCCCACTATTTAACTGCATCTGATTCAATAGTCACGTCGGATTCAACGGATAAAAATACTGTATCAGCGTCGCGTTCAACGCGCCGTCAAGTACTTGTCGTTGAGGATGATGAAGACACTGCAGAATTACTTCAAATATTTCTATCACACCAAGGGCATACTGTTCATCTAGCCTATAGTGGTCAAGAAGCTTTGGAACATCTCCAGAACGTCGAATTTGATTATGTTTTACTAGACCTCACGCTTCCCGATTACCATGGCTACGACCTTGCAAAAGAAATTGCTGTCATTCAGCAATCTGCAACACTTATTATTGTGAGCGGATACGAACCTGAAAAAGGTGTTGTGGAATCGTTAGGGGTAAGTGCATCGTTGCTAAAACCAGTAACAAAAGAAGATATTGCTACTGTCATACGTTGATGTACTCGCATTGATGGCACACCAAGAAATATTTACACTAAGTCTATAAGAAAGACGGCTCGACTTGCATTAATAGAGAACACAAATAGTTTAATAAAAATTATATACATATTTATCAGTGACTTAAAAATCACTCCATCATGGTATATGCCTTGCACCGTCTTAAGTGTATTGTAAGCGAAGAAAGGAAAATATCATGGCAACAAGAAATACAACACAAAAATCAGGTAAGACGAATGGAGCAACGGAATCTGGTCACCCTGTGACTGAGCAGCTAACCTCGTCATTACACTCGTCGATTGATTCATTGGCGGACACTGCGGGCAAAGCTGAAGAGAAAATTCGTCAGTCTGCAAGTGATTCATCTGAAAGCTTGGCCGCCAGAAAGCGTCTAGCAGAACAAAAATGGGAAGCTTCACAAGTTCGTAAGTTTGCTATCGAAAATCCAATTGCAACTGCAGGTATTGCGTTTGCGGCAGGTATGTTGATTACGTCAATACTGCGTAAGAAATAATCTTATGCGTTCTATAATTGATTTTCGACGTGCACGCTTTAGTGAGTGCTTTGAAAATCCATATCGTATCACGCCCCCTGGGCGTGATACGCTGTATTCTAAAGCCCTTGCCGACGAAATAGACTTTGACGGGAAAGGGCGTAATTTATATTCCAGCGATATATCTCAATCGACCAAGAGTACTTTAGACAAAAACGCTTTGGACAAAAACGCTGTGGACAGTCACCCCGGCGATGCCCCTAGCGATGCACAGAACATCGAATCTTCAATCGACTCTCCTGTGGACAGCCACTCATCTCCCCATAAAACGGATGAAGAATATCCTCGTATCACGTTTAGTGAGGTTCAAGATTCATTGATACATCTTTTCTCCCAAAAGAAGCAGCAAACGTCTGCGTTTTTAGGTGTGGTTGATGCCGAGATAAACGTAATAAAAACTTCTATTTTTTCAACGCTATTCGCTGGATTAGCTGCAGTATTACTAGCTGGAGTATGCTGGTTAATGATCAACGCATTAATTGGTCTAAGTTTGCATTCACTAGGAATTTCAATTGTTTTCAGTATCGTTATTCTATTAATTATCAATATCACTCTACTCACATTCACGGTTTACATTGTGAAAAAGACAAGTCGATATGCGCGTTTTGAGCGAATTATTAATGTGATTAAAGATTTATAGATGCCGCGGTAAATGAACGGTAAAGAAGGATTACTTATGACTCTCCTACTTGGCAAAGCGCTATCCGAAGCACAGCAGCAACAAAAACTGTATAAACTGCAAAAAAAGAACAGCGACATTGCGCTTCAACAAACGAAAACCCGTTGCAAATTATTAATGGGAGAGCCCGAAGTAATTGCGGCCGTGTTTGCCGTTGGTCTGTACAAAGGAACGAAAACAGATAACCCCAAGACTACTAAAAATAAAGCTATACTCTCTATAGCAAGAGCAACACTCATGCAATTTCTTGCCTAATGGCGGTTGATAACAAACGGAGTATGTAAATGATAAAAAGAACAATGACTAGTGCACTTCTTAGCAGCATTTTATTGCTAGCAGCCTGTTCTACGACCCCTACCGCGGTGCCCACTAAGTACAGATCAGCGTCTTCAGAAGGCGCGTATGGGTACTCGAGCGAGATGGTAAGCGATACGGAATACAAAGTACTTTTTAAAGCGACAGATAAAACACCTGAGGATGATGTTCAGCAATATGTGTTAAGACGAGCGGCTGAAATAGCTGAGGAGAAGGGGTTTCAGTATCTTGCGATAACAAAAACAGATATAGAGAAAAAGCCAACGCTTGCACGTTCAGTAAACATTGAACCTGAAAAACCTGTTCCGTTTCAAACACAGCGCCAATGTACAATGTCTGGCTGCTCGGAAGTGGCTCAACCGATGGCTGGAACGGGCCAAAATGTTGTTGAGAAAACCCGTATCAATAATGTCTATTACACCATTATTGTAAAAGCGGCGAACTCTTCAGGCGCATTAAATGGGAATGCAATTTCTGTACAAGAAATTCTTTCAACACCCTTGCCTAAAAACTAGCACCTGGCGAAAAAATTAGGGTGTCGTAGCATTTAATATTGCATAGACACCCACACTTTTGGCTATTATTCACACTAGGATACTCATTAAATTCTGTAAGACACCCACCGCTAATACTGCGCCTAACCTATATGTATCAACACGTTAGCCACCAG
>NZ_BAAJLS010000009.1:0-161777 GCF_057539655.1 Alteromonas sp. 4NH20-0056
TATGTAACTGCCTGCATACAATTATCACTTTATCCTCTCATTGTAATGCGGTGGTTTTTGGCGTTCTGTATTGCATTTACCCCTCTTTGATAAGACGATAAATGTAACGTTTACGATTATCAGTGTTTTCATCACTGCGCTATTCACAGCATAGCGTCAAGGAGTCAATTTATGTCCTCTGAGTATCGCGACCAAACAAACGCGAATATCAAAAATTCAGTGCCCACAGCAATGAGCGAGGAGATGAAACACGCCATATCAACGCGGCCCACTCCAACCGTTCAGCACGTTAAGCGCGTAACACCCGAAACCTATCATGAATGGCTTGAACTCATTCAAAAAACCAATGCCGACCAAAAAAAGAAAATAAAGAACATGCGAAAGGCTTTCGCTGTAACGGTGTCTAAAGAAACGATTAATGGTGTAACGGTTCGAGTGGTGACACCTGAACACATGTCGCCCGAATTTGAAGATCGCGTGTACATTGATGTACATGGGGGCGCATATGTTTTTTTCGCAGGCTTACCCAGTATCGAAGAGGGGATACTGATTGCGGTTCGCTTAGGTATCAAAGTTATCTGTATCGATTATCGCATGCCGCCGCTTGCGCCTTCTCCCGCAGCAAGTGACGATATATTCAGTGTCTACATTGCCATGCTAAAGACATATTCAGCGAAGCGGATTTTTATGGGTGGTACTTCAGCGGGGGCGAGTTTAGTACTTACACTAGTACAACGCCTCGTTAAAGACGCGCTTCCGCGTCCGGTAGCGATTTACATTGGAACGCCATGGGCCGACCTAACCAAAACCGGTGACACGTTATTCACTAACGAGGGCATAGACAGAATCTTATTAACCTATGATGGGCTTTTAGCGGCTGCAGCGAAGCTCTATGCCGGTGATACACCGCTCGATCATCCTTCTATCTCTCCTTTATACGGCGCATTTGAGCATTTCCCGCCCACATACTTAGTGTCTGGAACTCGCGATATGTTTTTAAGTGATACGGTAAGAGTGAATAGGGGGCTCCGCGATGTTGGGGTAAAAACGACGTTAGATGTTTACGAGGGGTTGTCTCATGCAGACTACCTAGTGGCGCATGGTACGCCTGAATCACGTGCATGCTATTCAGAGATAAAACAGTTTTTTATAGAAAGCCTTGGTGAAAAGCGGGAAACGCGCCAATACACCGATTAGCGCGCTCTGCAAAGGGGATTATGAACCAAAAATGACTACCAGTATAGCGGCTAGGGCGCCGAAGCCCGCTATTTTGAGGCCATTTTTATACATAGGAAGTTTAGGGATGAACATTAGAAACGCCGATATTACAAAGAATAAAAGACCGATACCGAATGCGATATTCAAAAAGAACAATGGGCTGTTGTTTGTCGCTTTATGCAACTTTACCATTTTAGATAAAACAATAGGGTAGTCTTTATTCGTTATTGTTGCCGCACCGGTTCCTTTATCATATTCGCCCATATTGAGCGTAATGCTGGTCTCGTTCTCATCGAGAATTTTTAGCCCTTTCACACGCAGTTCAGTAGACAGTGATTGTGACGTTAATCCCGGCGTCAATTGGCTAACTTGCGTGTACTCGTACTTTAAAAAGTCGGTAGGGCGGAATATTAGAAGAATACCGCTTGTTGCGTATACACCCATAATACCCGCGAGGAAGAAGCCTAACCAGCGGTGGTATTTACGAAACGCCATATGAAGTTTTGGTGATGCCATTATTTTTTCTTAGTTGAAGTATGTGAGGTACGTTATAAACGAGAATGCATCTTATTTAAAGAGTATAGAGTGTAAAGTTTAGGTAATTGTTACGCATATCGTAGCGTACCTCCCTATCTGAAGGCGTCGGGTTACATGTCATGGTCAAACATGTGGGTAAAATACCATGTCGGGTTGATGGCGGTCGAACGTTACACGCTCTATGTGCTTTTGTGTACCATCAATTCACAGTTTTGCGCGTAATTTGGTACACTGAATTGTGTGTAGTGAATAACGACGGGAACCAGGTACCTTATTTATGACTGACATTATTTTGCTGGGTCAAAATTTTCTAGCGCTCTTCATGGAGTCTGCGCCTTGGTTACTGCTCGGTTTGTTGGTTGCAGGAATAATGCATGAACTGGTTCCGGTATCGTTATTAGAAAAACACATGGGTAACCCATCAACGGGCGCAATCGTGAAAGCGGCCATAATCGGTGCTCCTTTACCGCTATGCTCATGCGGCGTTATACCCGCCGCACTTGGATTACGACGAAGCGGTGCATCTAAACCATCCACGATTTCATTTCTTGTCTCTACGCCAGAAACGGGTGTGGATAGTGTGTCAGTATCCTATGCGTTATTAGGGCCTCTGTTTGCTATTGTCAGGCCTATTGCTGCAATTATCAGTGCAATATATGCAGGGCTGATGGTGAAGTGGTTTGATGGCGATAGCACTTTGCCTAGCCAAGTAACGAGTTCGAAGGAGAATACGTCGTGTTGTGCTAAAAGTCTTCCTGTTGTTAATGACGCATCGTGTTGCGACAAGCCTACGCTCGAAGTGTCGTCATCATGTTGTGAAACAGAAGGTCAAGAACACGCGCATGATCACTCGAGTAATCAGGCACTCCCCCTTTTTTCAAAAGTATCTAAGGTGTTGTCCTATGCAAGTGGCAAGCTATTAAGCGATATTGTCGTATGGCTACTGATTGGCCTTGCCCTCGCCGCGGGTATTAAAACATTCGTTCCTACTGATTTTTTAACGCAGTGGGGCGACGGGTTAGTTGCCATGTTGGTAATGGCGGTTATTGGTGTCCCAATGTATATTTGTGCCACGGCGTCGACGCCATTGGCCGTGGGGTTCATTGCTGCCGGCCTTTCGCCAGGTGCAGTGCTTGTTTTCTTAATGGCAGGCCCTGCTACCAATATTTCGACCATGGGAATGATTAGGCAGGAAATGGGCAGTAAAACGCTGTTGCTCTATTTATTTAGCGTGATTTCAGCCAGTATCGGTTTCGGTTATATGCTGAATTATGCGGTTGATCTATTTTCATTATCCTATCTTGTTACCACACAAAGTAGCATGCACGAACATGGTGCGAGTATTCAATTGATTTACGCCCTCAGTGCGCTTGTCCTCGCCGCGCTTATGGCAAGGTTAGGGGTACGGGCTTTTATCGCGAAGCGAAACGTTGCGCGTGAAGCTCAAGCATCCTGTTGTCACTGAAGTATGCAATTTTACAGTGTAAACAATGTGTTCAGTGCGTTATTTAAATTAAATCGGGATAGTGGCTTGTAACTTACACCCTCTAACGCATAATAACGCTTTGGCTTGTTGCCACACCATCGGAAGGATTAATGTTTTTACTCGTTGTATATGTGTTTATCGCGCTAGGCTTTTCTTTTTTATGCTCTATCGCTGAAGCAGTGATCCTCAGTGTATCGTCGGCTTATATCTCGGTACTCGAAAAAGAGAAGAGACCCAGCGGTGCTTTGCTGAGAAAGCAAACTGATAATATTAATACCCCGCTGTCAGCTATTCTAACATTGAACACTATCGCTCATACGATGGGAGCTGCAGGTGCGGGTGCTCAGGCAGCAAGCGTGTTCGGCGAGGCGTATTTAGGTATAATTTCTGCCGTATTAACACTGCTTATTCTCGTCTTTTCAGAAATTATTCCCAAAACAGTAGGTGCAACCTATTGGCGAGCATTGGCGCCCGTTACCGCTTATTTCTTAAAATACTTGTCTATCATTCTCATGCCATTTGTTGCAATGTCAGCATTGCTTACTCGAAGTTTCAAAGAGGATAGCCCTCTGCGTGGCTTAAGCCGAAACGAACTTCATGCAATGGCCGAGTTGTCGGGGCAAGAAGGCCAACTTGCTACCCATGAAGCGGCTTTTTTACAAAGTTTGTTGAGTCTTCATGAATTGCGGGTGAAAGACGCGATAACCCATCGAACCGCGATGTTTTCAGTCTCTGAACAATTGTCAGTCGAGGCCTTTTTTCATAAACACGCACAAATAGAGTTCTCGCGCATTCCTATTTATGAAGACAACGACTCTGAGAACATCACAGGATATGTCATGCGTTCAGATTTGCTTGTGGCACAAGCAAGGGGCAACACCGATAAGCTATTGTCTGAATATGGGAAAGATATGGTCACGGTGCTTGGAACTATGCCATTGTCAGTCACCTTTGACCATTTTATAAAGAAACAAGTGCATATGCTTTTAGTGGTCGATGAGTACGGCGGCCTAGAAGGTATACTCACGTTAGAAGACTTGCTTGAGCGTTTACTTGGTGTCGATATTATTGATGAAAAAGATACGACAGTCAGTATGCGCAGGCTGGCAAAAATGATGTTGCGTCGCAAGGAAAAAATGTTGATAAAAAACCTTCCTGATGCGTCGCTTGATGATCAGAAAGAGAAGAAATAATCTAACTTGCCGTTAACGGTACGGCTGTGCTAAAACTTGATGTACTAGCCGCAAGGCCCTAAAAATAAAGTTTGAATGGAATTGTTACTTAAGGATGAGAGTATGAAAACAGTAATTGCGTTAATAACACTAGGTAGCGCTTTTAGCGCATTCGCACAGGCGCCACAGGAATATGTCGCCCCCTGCATTGAAAAAGAAAACCAAGTACTAGAACAGACGGCCCCAGAGCAGGTTAAGCAAATAACCGCCTTTACCCCCGCTGAAACTGTTAAACGCGTTAACCCCGAATACCCCAGAGCTGCCGCTAAAAGCGGTAAGGAAGGCTGGGTAAAAATGAGTTATGTTATTGACGAAACAGGCAGGGTAAAAGACCCGATTGTTGATGACTTTGGTGGTGATCGACGCTTTGTTAAAAAAGCGGTTAGTGCACTTGAACGCTGGACGTTTAACCCTGCCATGAAAGATGGAAAGCCAACCCAACAATGCGAGCAGCAAGTTCAGTTTGATTTCGTATTAGATCAAAAACCAGGTGCAAGACGCACGTTTATTAAACGTTATAAAAACATTGATGCGCTCATTAATAACGGCGAGCTAGAAGCTGCAACGTTGGCGCTCGATGAGCTTCATGAACAAACTGAGGCCAATCGCTATGAAAATGCATGGTTATATAGTTTAGATGCTCGCTTGGCCAATGAATTAGACCAACCTCGACGGGAGCGTCAAAGCTTATACCGAACTATTGCCTCAAGCCGAACGCATAAAGAAGGTAGCGCCGCTTTCAATGATGAGTATATGGCGTATATGTATCAACGCCTATTCATTTTAAATGCAAACTTTGGTTATTACTCAGAGGCATTGCAAGCGGTAGATGAATTGAAAGCATACGCTGGACAAGAGGAGCGAGTTGCTCAGCTTTCTAATTATGCTGAAAAGTTAACCTCACATATTGACTCAAAAGAGAACATTCAAGTGTCTATGCAGATCGGTGAGAACGGACACGCATTTCATACGCTGGTTAGAAATAGCTTTGCTTTTGCCGACATTAACGACAATGTCGACACGGTTGAAGTGCGATGCAATACACATAGAGAGAAGTTTACGGTTGCTGAAGAGCATATTTGGCATATCCCGGCGTCATGGGGAGAATGTCGCGTATTGGTGAAAGGCCGTGAAAATGCCTCGTTTAATTTGGTTGAGGTAGCAAACGTTGATGCTAATACCTAAGGGTAAATGCTAGCTGGATAGTATTTTCGCTAAATGTTTCGGTAGGCTGGAAAAAGGCTAAATTCGCTTGCCTACCGTTGTTCCATTGCCACTCGCCAGACACAGAAGCATAGTCATTAATCTGATACGTTGTGTTGAGCGTAATCGCTTGCCCTTGGCTTGCGTTGGGGTCATTGGGCTGATCATCTTTATCTATAACATGGTACCAATCTACTCTGGCTGAATGCGTAAATGACCGCACGGTATACGCGGTTGCCAAGAACGCACTATAAAAATCGTTATTAACAATGTTATCGCCCATAATGGTATTACCGGCCATCGCTTGAGCAAACACGGTAATATTGGTCGATACTTGATGCTTAGCGGTGAACGAATGAAAGCGTGTTCGCCATGCATAGAGCCGATCAGAATCTAAAACATTTGGATCGGCGCGGTTATCGTAAAAGTAGTACTTAACTTCATATTGCCTTTTGTAAGCCGCATGGGCGCCAATATAGTATCCAACGCGCTTATCTATTTCTCTGAAGGGTTCGGTCCAGGCAGGCGCGTTAAAACCCTCTTCTGATACTACCCAAGGAATAGGCAAAAAATTTACTCTCTCGTTATAGAGTGATTGCCTGTCATGAAGCGCAAAACCGCGCCACGCAATAAGCGTCCCGGTTGTGTCGTTGCCTTTAAATACGCTGCCTAGCAACTTCCACGACCAGGGGCTGTTCACTTGCCGACCATTTTGACGAATACTGGTTTCAATCCCTCCGACTCTTAATTCTTCACCTATCCAGCTGTTGATGGCAGAGTTTGATAAAAAATGGGGAGACAACCAGCCCAATGCGGTATTTTCTGCGGAAAGAGAAGGGTAAAAGGCCCCTATTTTTATTTCTGGCTTTACGGTTGAAGCAACCAGCGGGCGATATTTAAGATAGAGTTGGCTGATGCCAAGCTGTTGCTCACCATCGCTGTAGGCGTTTGCTACGGCATGTACATGCCAATTATTACCTATTACCAGCGACGTATCTATAACCGCTTGAGAGAGCGCCAGGTGCTCACCATCAAAACGTTGGTGGCTACTGCCATTACTTTGAAAACTTGGGGCGTTACTTGATAAAGCACTTACTCTTAATAATGCTTTCGTCTCAGCAAGAGTATTAGCGCTTACCATCATTAGCAATGTGATAAACGCACGCTTTTTCATTAGTAATCACCGAAGCCGTCATCGAAGCCGTCATCACTAATAATGGCCTGTTTTAATCGCAGGGTAACTGTTGTCGAGGTATCAAGGGTCAGCGTATCACTTTCAAACGGTGCGGCTTGTGGGGCTAGCGGATGCCAGAAGCTGACGTTATACGTACCTTTTGGCAATGACGTTATTGTGCTGTTTCCCTCCGCGGTTGTTTTCGTATAAAACGGCGAGTCAGTCACGACGATAAAGCCCAGCATCCAGTCGTGTATATTGCAGCCAATGTCTACAATGCCCGGTTGGTCGAAGCGCAGCGGATCTGAGGTGAATTCTTTATATAATTTTAATTCGAATGACTTGGTCGGCGAAAATGAATAAACATGGTGAAATAAGTTATCAGCATTTGGAAAAACGATATCTGTCCCAGACTCGACTACCAACACATGGGGCTCGAACTGCTTATCAACCTGATTCATTTCTGCCGGTATAGCGCTTTTTTCTTGCGCAGGCACAGCAAAAGTTGGCGTTAAAATGATAACGGCATCTTTAACGGGGGTGTTGTTAACATCAAAAACCTCAACAGAGAAACTAATCTGTTCTTTTGAATTGTCTAGGCTATCTGCTAGTACTGGTGACGATGATAGTAAAACGGCGGTGACAACAAGCATGTTCACTAATGCCGCTGTTAAACATCTCATATAGGTTTCCTCAACATCTCTTTTATTTAGCGTAACGCAAGTTAATAGAAAAGACCCAGAAAATGTCTATTTTCTTTCAATAATGAGTAGATAGCGGCGTTATTGCGTGTCACATTGCGTTTTCTACACCGACGAAAACTGGCGTATGAGATTGTGATAAACATGGTGAAGCTGGTCAATTTCAGCACGCTCAACATGCTCATTGTTGACTAACGATTGAATAGACTTATCTAAATCAAACAAGGTTTTGCGAATGTGTTGGTCGCTGACCATGCTTTGTATCCACGTGATGGCAGCTAGGCGTTCTCCCTTTGTTACAGGGGTGACCTTATGTAAGCTTGATGAGGGATACAAAATGGCACTGCCTGCATCACCTTTTATGCGCTGCTCACCAAACCCTGTTTGAATAACTAGCTCTCCGCCCTCGTAATCGTCTTTATCGCTCAGAAAAACGGTCATGGACATGTCGCTTCTAAGCACCTCATTGGAGTTGGGGATACGCATAATGGCAGCATCCACATGATAGCCGTAAGTCTGCGATTCACTGTAACGGTTAAAGCATGGAGGAAAGATACGCTGAGGCAGGGCTGCTGACACAACGTGGCTATTATTGCCTAGGGTAGACAGCAGCGCGTTAGCTAACTGCTGTACCTGCGGGTGAGCAGCCTCTGCTTGACCATTATTTTTAACGTCTGCTGCCATTCCCATCGCGGTGGATTTTCCATCGTTAAACGGAACCGTTGCAAGCAGGGAGCGGTATTGGCGTACTTGCTCGGCAGAAAGTAAATTATCAATAATGATCATAGTCAGCGTACCTTTTTGCTAAGTGCGTTTAGAACTCGTAATTTATCGTGCCTGTCACATTACGGCCATCACCGATATACATAAATGCGCCAGAACGATATGCTGCCGTCCAGTACTCTTCGTCAAGTGCATTACCAATATTTACGCGGAATGTAAGTGACTCTGAATGGTAGTAATTAGCAAACAAGTTTATCACTTGGTAATGCGGAACGACGATAGAATACTGACCACTATCAGCATCGTATCCTGCTGCCGTGTCGGGTTGACCACCAAACATCTCAGATTGATAGCTGTAGTCACCACCAAACGCAAACGTCTCATTAGGTTGATAGCGCAACTGTAGATAAAAACTTTTATCAGCAAAGTTGCTCAGTGCAAGCCCTACGTTGTCGGCATCATAAGAGGCAAGGACCTCTGAATCCATAATGGCTGCGGACGCTTGAACGCTGAATTTGTCGGTAATGTCGCCACTTACACCAAACTCGATACCTTCAACACGGTTTTCTCCCGTATTCAGTGTGCCCAACGTTGAGTAGGCATCGCCAACACTTTCATGCACATCGCTTTTAGTAATGCGAAAAACCGCTGCATTTGCCATTAGCTTCTCATCGAATAGCATCCATTTAGTACCAATTTCGATGTTTTCGACTTGTTCAGGATCGGCTTGTGCTGCTTGATCTGGCGTTCCGCAAAGACCACCATAACCGCAATTTGCGCCTAAGTCAGATTCGCCACCGTTAATATTCGTCGCGGTGCTGTAGGACGCGTAAAGGTTTCCGTTTTCAGTAACCTCGTAAACAAGCCCTAGATGACCATTATAGAGTTCATCAGAAAAGTCAAAGCGCTCGGTTGTGGTCTGGTTGGTATAATCGTAGCTATCAACACGCACACCAAAAAATACGTTTAATGCGTCGGTAAGTGCAAATGTATCCATCGCGTATAGTGAGTAGGTTTCGATATCAAACAACGCATCAACATTTCCACGTGTATAGGTTTTGCCCATAATGCTATTGATGTTATCCACTAAGTCGCCGTTGGCACCAATGATACAGTAGTTTTCAGACACACCACGACGCCCCGCCGTTAAACAGTTGGTGTCGTTGTTATACCCCATATTGAATACGCCGTTATCGACAGACTCTTGCGTATATTCAAAACCAAACACCCATTGGTGCTCGAATCCTGCGAACTGAGTGTCCCAAAACACATTGAATTGGGTGGTAACATAATCAACATCTTGCCACCCTTGATGATTACTTAAACGCAGCGTGTCTGCACCTGGTGCATCGGGGTCGGTGGCATCTCTTGTCGTACCGCTCATTCCTGTAGTGACATATTCGTTCTGCGTTTTACCTATACGCGTTGCGTTGTAAAACCGCACGTTATCGCTGATATCGTACTCGGTACGTAGAGTAAATGTGGTCACTTCAGAGTTTAGAAAGTCTTCATCTTGGGCATAGACAGGAATATCTTTAAGGGGTTCGCCCACGTCGCGGTTGTAATAACTTCCTAAGTCTGGCTTGTCCTTCGCGTTAAGGTAGTAAATATCACCGGTAAACGACAGTCTGTCGGTTGGTTGATTAACATAGGAAAGCTGAATACCGTCTCTATTACGCTCAATGCCTTCTCTGCCAGGCTTATCTTCAGATGCAGTCAACGCATTAATTCGAATACCACTATTCTCAGTAAGGGTCTTATTTAGGTCTACGGTAAGGCGAGTATGCTCGTCAGTGCCAATCGCCGCATCTACACGACCAAAATCATAACTGGTCGATGCTTTCTTTGTAATTGAGTTTACTGCACCACCCGATGAACCGCGTCCGGCAAATGTTGCACTTGGGCCTTTGGTAATTTCAACACGTTCCGTGGCAAAACTTTCTCGTGTTGTCATCCCTGGATCACGAAGACCATCAACAAACACATCACTGCGTGCTTCATGGCCACGAATGATATATCTATCGCCGAACGCATTACCGTTTTCCCCTGTCCCGAGTGTAACGCCTGCTTGCGCGGCCAAGATATCTTTTAGGTCGGTTTTCCCACTTTCCTGAATTTGGTCTTGGGTTAGTACGCTAATAGTTTGCGGCGTGTCGACCAGATCGGCTAAACGGCGAGGATCGCCCGATTTGTCATAGCGATATATAGATTGTTGGACACCATGAATACGAATGAGCTCAATTGCTTCATCGCTTGGCACCTGACAGGCTGTGGTGTTTTCTTCGCACTGTAGTTGTTCTTCTTGTGCTAATGCGTTGGTGCTACCGAAGGCTAACGCAGCCGCAATGGTTTGCGCACCCATGGTTAATCGTGTGTTTTTCATTATGTATTCCCTAAAGTGTGAGGCGAAGGAGTGTAAGGAATAACAAACAATAAGTAAATACAAATGATAATAATTATCATTTGGAGTTATTGAAAGGTGCCTTTAGTAAATCTGAAGAGCTAGGAAATATGGGGCAGGGAGAGTGTGACTTCAACGCCGCTGAGGTCACGTGTATTATCGAGTGAAAGTGTACCGTGGTGAAAGACGGCGATGATATTGGCAATATAAAGCCCTAAGCCTAAATGCACAGAGTGGGGAGAATGCTGACTTTCGTTCTCTTTTCGCACAGAGACCATGGAGTGCAACAGTTCTGCTTTCATTCCTTCAGGAAGGCACGGGCCAGGGTTCGTTATGGTTAATACCACCTGTTTGTCTTTGATAGTGAGTACCGTATTAATGGTGTCATTATCGCAACTAAAATCCACCGCATTTGCAATAATTTTATCAAGCATTTGCGCAATAAGGTCAGGTGAGCCTTTCACTTTCAAAGTTTGCTCACTGCGCTCAAAGGCAAACTGCCTGTGTGTATAAGCATGCCGATAGCCCTCAATACAGCCAGAAAGTACATTACCTATATCAAATATAACTTTCTCTTCGCCTTCTATAGCCTGCTCTAAACGGGACGCTTCGCTCATACTATTAAGAATGTTGCTCAATCGACTAATGCCAGATTGTGCACGTTGAATAAACACCTCTTGTTGGCTGGTGTCGTTAACGTGGGCAAGCATGTCGAGGGACGATTTAACTACAGCAATAGGTGTGCGAAGCTCGTGCGAGAGACGAGACGCCATATTTTCAAGGTATGAATTGTATTGAGTAAGACGAGACAGCACATTGGAAAAAGAACGAGAAAGATCGCCAATCTCATCGACATGTTTTGAGGGCGCAAGTACGCCAATAATCTTCCCATTTCTATCGATTATCGCTTCTGTATTATCCCGTAACGTTCTGATACGGTTAGAAATCCTGCTTGCGAACAACAGCAGCCCTAGCGTGCCTAGTAGCATGACTGCAAGGATGACATGAAACAACTGTTCTAATGCGCGGTTCCTTAAGGTACGAATGCCGTTGGTTGTTTGCTCGACAACGACCGCCCCCATAACGTCACCATCAATAAAAATAGGGTAAGCTGCTGAAAGAATAATGGCTTTATTATCGACGGAAAGTCGCCATAACGATTCCGGCTGCCCTGTCAATGCGGCGCCTAATTCTTGGCCTTCAAGTGCATAGGCCTTATCAAGTTCATCAATAAAGGCTTCAGGGGGCTTAGTCAGAATGTTGTAGTAAAGGGGTAATAGCCAATGTGTTTCAACCCATTGCCAAATTTGCGATGACGATGTTTTTCGTTCGCCTACGTTAATCCCCTCTGCGGTTTGAATATCCCCTGCACGTGCTAATACACGCTTGTGATTATCTATCACCCATACTCGCGAATCAGCATATTGTAACCCTGACAGTATGCGTTCTATTTCTGGTGATGGCGTAATGACGGTACCAAGCTCATCGATATTATTAGGGTTAGCCGTGCCAATGGCATAGTTTTTTACCCGCGTTGTGGGGTTATCTACATCAACGATAGCAAACGCGAGGGCGCCAGTGGTAAGGGCGAGCGGGAAACGAAGTTCAATGTTATAGCCACTGGCCGTTTCTTGCCATTTGCCCTGAATATTGAGGGCGTTTTCTGTGGCTCGTGAGGATGTTAAAGAAGGGGCGAGTTTGTAGGCATTAACCCATCCGCTTTCGTAAGGCGCAATGATAAACCTGACAAGCTCTCCTTCTGGAGTCACCATAGCAATAATAAGGTGGTCGCCACGTTCAACACTCAAGCTATTAGGCTGACGCCACAATAATGTATCGTCGGTTACTTCAAACATTGCGTATAAAAATTGCCCATAACGCCCCACCATATGATTAAACGATAGTGTCACAGGGGGTGATACCGCTGCATCGAAGATGTCTACTATTGCGTTTTTATCATAGCGACTAGAGAGCGAGCGTATTTTGGTCCAGTCGTTTAGCTCACCATCTAAACGTATGGGATTGGGAATAGGGGGTGCATATAAGTCTGTTCCCGGGCGCACGTCTTTGAGGTAAGCCGACTGACTATCGAACAGGGCCGGACGTTCATGGAGGGCGGTGGCAACGGCGCGAGCAGTACCAATCATGGTTTGCTCTTGCCCTATTCGCAGGTACTGTTCAAGCTCCCACACATACTTGTATCCAAGAAACGGGATAGCAAACAAAAACAGCGACAAAATAAGCAGCTGTATGCGCAATGAAAAGCGAAACGGCATAGAGAAAGTCATTAATATGGCGCTATAGTTGCCATCGGTAACCCATGCCATAAACGGTATCGATATGGTCAAATTGTGGGTCTAATTGAACAAACTTTTTTCTCATACGTTTTATATGCGACGTGATAGTCGTATCGTCAACAACCATTCGAGATTCATCCATTAACTGCTGCCGACTTTTTACGTGCCCGGGACGTTTAACTAATGCATGCAGCATCCAGAATTCGGTGACGGTCAGCAATACAGGTTCATCTTTCCAGCTTACTATCATACGTGATGCATCTAACTTCAGGGCGCCCACGCGTATTTCATCTTTCTGCGTTACGGGTGTTGTTAGTAGGTCGGTACGGCGAAATAGGGCAGCAATGCGTGCAAGTAGGTGCGCCATGCTGATGTCTTTCGTAAGATAATCATCAGCACCCATGCGAAGCCCACTGATGGTATCAACGTCATTGTCTCTGGCGGTAAAAAAGATAATCGGTAAACTTTGAGATAAGCCTCTGAGCTGCTGACACAGCATAAAGCCCCCTTCTATTTCCTCTTTTAGGCCAATATCAATAATAGCTAAGTCGGGCAATTCATGGGCGAATGAAGCTGATGCACTTGGGCGATCTTCAAATGCGTTCACCGTATAGCCGTGAGTTTTTAGCGCAACAATATAGTTTTCTCGAATAGCGGGGTCATCTTCAACAAGCGCAATCGTCTTGGGCATAACTTTATTCTCAACAACGAATGATGTGTATTCACTATACCTTTGTCACTTCTGGATTGCTTAAGTTCGGCACAAAATCCTCAACAACGCCTCATTTGTGACACATTTCCCGTAAATCGTCACCACTTTTCCTTTTTTGACTACGCGTATTGCCATTGTCTGTTGGTGTAATGCACTGAACGTTAAGTTTGTCTTAGCGTTCCCCCCTGTTTCAAGCAGTACCTTTGCGCTGTGTGATGCGTCCCCAACCATCCACAGCGCCTTTTTTATAACAGCCCCTAAACATCTATTATTCCTCTTTGTGCGAAATGCGCCTTTTTTCGTTGCCTGATAGCTTAAGCCATAACGTTTAAGACATAGCGTCGTTGGCAGTAGATATGACATAGTAAGGTTTTTAGCGTTAACGCGAACAGAAATGCGAGGGCGCAATAACCTGTAGTATGGGGTATATAACCCGCGAGGGGTGCCATTTGCCGCTAAAAAACCATGCTAAATCGAGCATTTATTCGTTCAGCGATGATATTGCGATACAATACCAATAATTCATTTTGCATGCTTCGCGTATGACGCCCAAGCAGCTTAGCACTAACACTCAACAAGCAGGCTTAACATGAAAGCGTTGGATATTCGTGGGTTAAAGAAAACCTATAAGGGTGGCGTACAAGCGCTAAAAGGGGTGGACCTAACCGTAGAGGAAGGCGATTTCTTTGCGTTACTAGGGCCTAATGGGGCAGGGAAGTCTACGACGATAGGAATTATCAGTTCTTTAGTTAACCAAACAGACGGGCAGGTATCCGTATTCGGATACGATCTACATAGCCAAAAAGAGTTGGCGAAGTCTTGTATTGGTTTGGTTCCCCAAGAGTTTAATTTCAATCAGTTTGAAACGGTGTTGCAAATCGTGCTTAACCAAGCAGGGTATTATGGTGTACCGCGCAGCATTGCTAAAGAGAGGGCGCAGAAGTACCTTGCAAAGCTAGACCTGTGGGAAAAGCGAGATGCGCGAGCCCGTGAATTATCTGGAGGTATGAAGCGTCGATTGATGATTGCCAGGGCGCTAATGCATGAGCCTAAGTTGCTTATCTTAGATGAGCCAACCGCTGGCGTTGATATTGAAATACGCCGCGCAATGTGGAGCTTCCTTGAAGAAATCAATAAGCAAGGCATCACCATCATTCTTACTACGCATTACCTTGAAGAAGCAGAAATGCTGTGTAAAAACATCGCTATTATCAACAAAGGTATCATTGTTGAGAACACCAGCATGAAAGCGCTGTTAGCCAAGCTAAATGTAGAAACCTTTGTTTTAGACATCACCACAACGCCACAACCACCAACGTTAGACGGTTTCGATACACGGTTGTTAGATGACCATACGCTAGAGGTTGATGTTGAAAAAGCCGAAGGGCTAAACCCTGTCTTCGCCCAGTTGTCTGAACAAGGCATACAGGTAATGAGCATGCGTAATAAATCAAACCGTCTTGAAGAGCTCTTTGTGCGCTTAGTTGAATCTTCAAAAGGATAATGAAAAACATGAGTAAAGCATCAGTAACAACACACACATCCGAAGAGAAGATTAACTGGTTTAAGCAAAATTACGTTGCACTTACCACTATTTGGATTAAAGAATGCACGCGCTTTTTACGTATATGGGTGCAAACGCTTGTGCCTCCAGCAATTACGATGAGCCTGTATTTTGTTATTTTCGGTAGTCTTATTGGTAACCGTATCGGACAAATGGGTGGTTTTTCTTATATGGAATTCATCGTACCCGGTCTTATTATGATGTCGGTGATCACCAACTCCTATTCGAATGTGTCCTCTTCGTTTTTCAGTGCTAAATTTCAGCGCAATATTGAAGAACTGCTTGTTTCCCCTGTGCCGACATCAGTAATTATACTGGGGTTCGTGGGTGGTGGTGTCGCTCGCGCGATCCTTATCGGCATTATTGTTACCCTGGTATCGTTATTTTTTGTCGACGTTAGCATTCACAGCCTGGCGATCATCGCTATTACGCTATTGCTTACGGCAACCCTATTTGCAACAGCAGGGCTAATTAATGCGGTATTCGCGAAAACCTTTGACGACATTAGTGTTGTGCCTACCTTTGTACTTACACCGCTAACTTACCTTGGTGGAGTATTTTATTCGCTAACACTGCTGCCAGAGTTCTGGCAAATGGTCAGCAAGGCAAACCCCATTGTGTATATGGTTAACGGATTTCGCTACGGCTTTTTGGGTGTATCCGATGTTGATGTGACCGTGTCGCTATCATTACTAGTGGGCTTTAATATTGTGCTTTTCAGTATTGCGTATTACCTGCTGAAAACCGGAAAAGGTATTCGTAGCTAATGTCAGACGGAAATTCACGGTCAATCACGACGAATCAAACTGGCGTGCATGAAAAGCTTGATGAGTTAGTATTGAAGTACAAACGGTCGACTAATTTGCGACCTATCGGAGAACATACGCAAGCCGCCTTCGATGAAGCACAAACATGGCTAAGCGATCACAATGGCCCTATCATTCTTGATTCATGTTGCGGTGTGGGAGAGAGCACAGCGCACATCGCTAAGGCGAACCCTGATTGTCGAGTAATTGGTCTTGATAAGTCAGCCTTGCGTGTGAATAAACATCAGCATTACAGTGCAGGGCAAGATAACTATCGTGTGATACGTGCCGACGTAAATGACTTTTGGCGGTTAGTGGTGAGGGCCAAATGGAACGTGGTGCAACATTACTTACTGTATCCCAATCCCTATCCTAAAAAAACACAGGTGCAAAAACGCTGGCATGCGAGTGCTGCGATGACCGACCTTATTTCAATCACGCCAAACATTGAGGTAAGAAGCAACTGGCTCATTTATGTTATGGAGTTTGCACAATCGGCAAAGCACTATGGCGTTGAAGGGCGTTTATCAGAAGTGAATAGCGCAACACCTATCACACCCTTTGAGAGAAAATATACCGCTAGCGGCCAACAATGTTGGCAGCTTGTGTGCAATTCTGAGGAAGCTGAATAATAGAGGTTGTAAGTTAATGAGGTTGTGTATTGGGTGCAGGTGGACTGAATACATAGCCTTGTGCGTAGCGTATCGGTAATGATGAGACTCGCTCTAACAGCATATCGTTTTCAATGTGCTCAGCAATAACCGTTATACCGTTGTCCTCACACATTGAGAGTAAATAATCGACATATTCATTGACCTCTTCCTGCTGGCTGTAATGGCGAATAAGGCCCCCAGCGAGTTTAATACCCCGAATCGGCAATTTCATTAAGCTTTTTATGTTGCCTGGACAGGTTCCCACATTATCGATAAACACGCCTATTCCCGCCTGTCTATTCTGTTCTACAAATCGCGCGACTTCTTTTGGGTTTGACAGTGCACTTGATGCACTTATTTCGACGCTCACGCGTTCAGGGTTTGGGTAATTCGCTAAATGGGCAATCAAGCGAGTGGTAAGCCCTTTATCTAATAAGTCCGTCGCGCTAATGTTAATGTTCCACGGTATATTGATGTTCTCAAAATAAGAGGCGCATTGGCAAAACATGCTCTCAGTAAGGGCTTGTACATGCTTGTCTCGCTCAATTAAGTATAAGAACTCACTTGGTAAAAACATTTTGTCGTTACCGGTTACTAAGCGCGCGAGGCATTCATAACGCCAAACGTGTTGGCTTTGTAAATCGATAATAGGTTGGAAATAGGGCACGATGTCGTCAACGGCAAATGCTTCACTTATTTCTCTTATCGGCATAGGCAATAGCCCCTACTTCTTTATCGTTATTAATATTTAAAATATAGCAGAGTTAACAAAAAGGGTATGCTTTGAATATGTCGAGTGGTCTGAATATTATCAAATCAACGTATTAGGGTACGATAACGTCAATTTTGTCGGATAGACCTTGGCGTGTTTCATAATCTGAGGTAAAGTTCGCAACCCGTGAAAACATTCCAACACGTTTTCATAGGTTGGTTACAACATGTTGTTGTCACGCCGGTGTGCGACCAAAACAGCCGGTATAGTTTGCATGTTTCATGCTATGTTTTACGGTTCAATGAGGTGTGTTTAGTGGGTGAAGCACAAGTTAGTCTGGAGCACCTGTTTAGGGTATTTACCAAACCTGAACACAAAGACTCAAAGATGGCACAAATAGAGCAACACTTGTCTGACAATATCTTAGATTTTTTGTCGCAGCATGTTGTTACTAAAAAGACTTCATTAGAAGAAGTAGAGAAAGACTTTTCCGATTCTAAAGTGCCCGAATCACCAGAGTTTGTGTCTACACATGCCGAAAAGTTGCTTGATAAGCTTGTCGCGCATTCGGTTAATACCTATTCTCCTTCTTTTATCGGGCATATGACGTCCGCGTTACCGTATTTTCATTTGCCACTCTCTAAATTGATGGTGGGTCTGAATCAGAATCTGGTAAAAATAGAGACATCTAAAGCGTTTACGCCTTTAGAGCGTCAAGTATTAGGCATGATGCATAACCTGGTTTATGACCAATCAGAACCTTTTTATAACAAGCACCTTCACAGTGCGAAGCATGCCTTAGGCGCGTTTTGTTCAGGCGGTACCATTGCGAATATCACCGCGTTGTGGGTAGCAAGAAACAAAATATTGGGCCCTCAGCCGGGTTTTAAAGGCGTTGCTAAAACTGGGTTGGCTGCCGCGTACCGCTTTCATAATATCAATAACTTAGGCGTAATGTGCTCAAAGCGCGGGCATTACTCGTTGTCCAAAGCGGTAGACGCATTAGGACTGGGTCGTGACCAACTTATTACATTACCCGCGCCTTATCAGACTCTTGATCCAGAAAAGGCGCTACGAGCAGGAAAGCGTTATCAAGAAGAAGGGAATAAGCTGCTTGCTATTGTAGGTGTTGGCGGAACAACCGAAACTGGTCACGTAGATCCACTCAACGAATTGGCAGACGTAGCAAAAGAGTTAGGCTGTTGGTTCCATGTTGATGCAGCGTGGGGAGGCGCCACGTTGTTTTCAGAGCGTTATAAATCAAGATTGAAAGGCATAGAACGTGCAGACTCTGTGACCATTGACGCGCACAAACAAATGTATGTGCCCATGGGTGCAGGTATGGCATTGTTTAAGAATCCACAAGACGCCAATGTGGTTAGGCATCACGCACAATATATTTTACGTGAAGGCTCAAAAGACTTAGGGGCAACCACCCTTGAAGGTTCACGAAACGGTATGGCCATGATGGTTTATTCCGCACTTCACATTTTTGGTCGTAAAGGCTACGAACTGTTGATAGACAGCAGTATCGAAAAAGCGACTGCGTTTGCCGACATGATCAATAAACATAAAGACTTTGAGCTTACAACAGCGCCCACGCTTTCGCTTCTTACATACCGAGTTTGCCCTGCCGTTGTGCAAGAAAAACTCAAACATGTTGATGCAAAAACACGACATTTGATTAACGAGAAGATAGATGCGCTAGCGGTATTAGTGCAGAAGCAGCAGCGTGAAGCAGGAAAAAGTTTTGTCTCGCGCACACGGTTAGAGGCGCCAGATTATCCTTCAAAGTGTATCACTGTATTTCGAGTGGTGTTAGCAAACCCGTTAACAAGCCACAACGATTTAGCCGCCATTCTTGCCGAGCAACATATGATTGCGAAAAAGACTAACCTTTGGAAAGAACTAGAAGCAATCGCGACAGATACTTCGTTACTTATCGCGTAATATTACAACCTTACTTACAAAAAAGCCCCGATAGACGTTGTCTGTTGGGGCTTTTTTTGTTTTGAAATACGATAATTAACAGCGTATCTGAAGATTATCAATAAGGCGAGTAGTACCCATAAATGCTGCGATTAAAATCACAATATCGGTATCCTCTTTCGATGCTGGCATAAAGGTAGACGCATTCACAATACGCACATAGTCTTTTTTAAAGCCCACACTTATCAGTTTATCTTCTAGCGCTGATGCGAGCATTTGATAATCGCGTTCACCTGCATTAATGCGCTGTTCGGTCGCTTTCATTTCGCGATATATCGTTGATGCCGTTGCTTTTTGCTCGTCTGACAAATAGCCATTACGTGAGCTCATAGCAAGCCCAGATGATTCTCTTTGGGTAGGAATGCCGTGAATAGTGATTGGCATGGATAAATCCCGCGTCATCGTACGAATGACACAGAGTTGCTGGAAGTCTTTTTCGCCAAAGAAGGCATCATCTGGTTGCACCATATTAAATAGTTTGGTGACAACGGTCGCTACGCCTCTAAAGTGACCTGGACGGCTCGCGCCGCAAAGCAAATCAGAAATGCCAGGCACTTCTACATAAGTTTGTGCGTTAAGCCCTGCAGGATACATATCAGAAACGCTGGGTAAAAAGACGGCGTCAGCACCTTCGGCGATGAGCTTAGCTTTGTCTTCTTCAATCGTACGTGGGTAGGCGTCTAAGTCTTCATTTGCGCCAAACTGCATTGGATTTACAAATATGCTTATGATTACGCGATGGTTATGGGCTTTGGCGTGCTTCACTAATTGTAAATGACCTTCATGAAGGTTACCCATGGTAGGCACAAAGCCTACGGTTTCACCATTGCGTTTCCATGAGGTAATACAGGCGCGTAGCGAAGGAATATCATTAATCACGATCATTATATATTCAACTATTCAAAGCTGTGTTCAGCACCAGGAAAAGCGCCGCTGCTAACATCATCAATATACTGCTTAACCGCTTTGCGCATATCACCGGTTTCAGTTAAGTAGTTTTTAGAAAACTTAGGCATGTAGTTCGCACTTATCCCGAACATATCATGCATCACTAAGATTTGACCGTCGGTATCTTTACCCGCACCAATGCCGATGACTGGTATGTTTAGGGCCTCGCTAATGGTTTTACCCAGTGAAGATGGTACGCATTCAAGTACCAACAGTTGCACGCCAGCTGCCTCTAATGCTTTCGCTTCGTCGATCAAGCGTTGGGCTTTATCTGCGTCTCTACCTTGCACTTTAAAGCCGCCAAAAACGTGGACAGACTGAGGGGTTAACCCCAAGTGGCCACATACAGGGACACCACGTTCATTAAGGCCTGTAATGGTGTCGCATAACCAGCTACCGCCTTCCATTTTGACCATGCTTGCGCCAGCTGCCATCAATTTTGCAGCGTTGGAATAGGTTTGTTCTGGTGTGGCATAAGACATAAAGGGCATGTCAGCAAGCACAAACGCACGGTTTGTTCCGCGTCGTACACTGCGAGTATGGTATGCAATATCATCAATTGTCACAGGTAGCGTATCGTCTTCACCTTGAAGTACCATGCCAAGTGAATCGCCAATCAATAGGGCGTCTATACCTTGCTCATCAAACATCTTCGCAAAGCTTGCATCATAGGCAGTCAACGACGTGATTTTTTCACCTGCTTGCTTCTTTTTCAGAAGACTCGATACGGTAACTTTCTTCATGATAGGGTCCAATATGTTGGTATTGAGTGGCGAACTATACGGATTTTGCTATTAATTGGAAGCAGATAGGCGTTTTAACCCATCCAGTGAACAGTTGGCAACCCAGTGGGATATCGGCTTGCCGTCTGGCATTATCATCATGGGCGCAATTTCAAAGAGTGGAACTAATACAAACTCACGTTCTGACATGCCGCAGTGAGGTACGATTAAGTCACTGGTATCAATGGTCTCGCTACCATAAAGTAATATGTCTAAGTCTAGCGTACGTGCTCCCCAGCGTTCGCCATCGCGAGTACGGCCATTGTCCTTTTCTATCTGTTGAAGTGCCGCTAATAGGGCGTGTGGCGATAGTTCGGTCTCAATAAGACATACAGCGTTAATGTAGTCTGGTTGATTTTGCGGGCCCATGGGTTTGCTGCAATACAACGATGAGACGTTAAGTACGCGAGTGTCTGCTAACGTTGACATAGCTTTACATGCGACGTTAATTTGCTGCTGCGACTCGCCTAAGTTGCTGCCAATACCAATATAAACGTGTTCTTTATGCATCAGAATCTCGCTTGGCTGGTCGACGCTTTCGTTTTTTAGGTTTTGGCGCCCCCGTTTCTGACTTACGTAGTGCGTTTAGCATACCCCGCTGTTTGGTCACATCGGCATGCTGAAACTGTGTCCACCACTGTGCAAGCGTCAGCAATTCTCCGCCTTCAATTTGGCCTCTTACCAAGAGGAAATCGTAACCTGCTCTAAATTTAGGGTGAGTAAGAAGCTGGAACGCACGTTTACCGAATCGTTTGGGTAAGCGTTGTTGTAGGATCCAGATATCACGAATGACGGTAGAAAAGCGCTTAGGGATCATGATCCGCTGCGTTTGGCGCGCAATAATTTCGCCCGATGCAAGATTAAAGGCGTCGTGCGCATTTAACCCTGATTCAGCTTGAAGCACCTGCGAGCGCTCCTCAAGAGGGTACCATAGCAACGCGGCATACAAGAACGCCGGTGTGACGCGTTGGTTGCTGTTAATTCTTTCATCAGTATTTTGCAGTACCTTACGAACGAACTGCATTTCTCTGCTGTTTTCATCTTGAAGAAATGGGGCCAACTGTGGAAAAAGTGGCTCAATTAAATCGTAATCCCTGAGCATCAGGAAGGTTGCTTCTCCCTTACCGGATAAAAACAATTTAAGGGTTTCTTCAAATAAGCGTGCGGGGGGAATATTGTTCAGTAAATTGGCAAGCTGCTTGATTGGAGCTGCCGTCTTTGCCTCGATACGCATAGACAGCTTGACGGCAAAACGCACTGCTCGCAGCATGCGCACTGGGTCCTCTCTAAAGCGCACCTCTGGGTCACCGATAAGCGCAACTTCTCGTTTTTCTATCGCTTGTAAGCCGTTCGCGAAATCTTTGACGGTGAAATCGGCGACACTGTAATACATGGCGTTAAAGGTGAAATCACGACGTTCAGCGTCTTCTTCAATAGAGCCAAATACGTTATCTCGCAGCAACTGCCCTTGCGCATCTTGTTTACCTAGTGCTTTTGCTTTTGGCGTGTTCTCATCTTGGTCTTCGGCGTGGTGTCCTCTAAAGGTGGCCACTTCAATAATTTCTCTGCCAAAAACGATATGCGCGAGCCTAAACCGACGGCCTATTAACCGGCAATTTTTAAACAGCCCTTTAATTTGTTCTGGTGTTGCATTGGTAACTACATCAAAATCTTTCGGCTCGTGTCCCATCAAAATATCGCGTACACAGCCCCCCACTAGATAAGACTCGAAGCCTGCACCATTTAAGCGATACATAACTTTAAGTGCGCTAGGGCTTATATCTTCGCGAGAAATGCCATGCTCACCGCGAGTCATAATTCGAGGAGCTAATGCTGTGCGTTCGCCACTTTCCTTTGAAAATGCGCGCTTAACAGAATTAAAAACACGATGAATGATGATGGTATCTCCAAGAACTATAAAGGGTCGCTATGATAAGTGGATTCGCTGCGATCGACAATAATTTCAGCAACATTAGGCACGACT
The DNA here is from genome assembly GCF_057539655.1 of Alteromonas sp. 4NH20-0056. NCBI lineage: Bacteria > Pseudomonadati > Pseudomonadota > Gammaproteobacteria > Alteromonadales > Alteromonadaceae > Alteromonas > Alteromonas sp. 4NH20-0056. Next base: position 23,123 of record NZ_BAAJLS010000009.1, read on the forward strand.
TTTCTGTCCCAACGTTCAATTGCAGCGTTCAGTAAGGTATCTACCGTATCATAATCAGTGGAATTGATGTGCGAAAACCCAAGAAATGCGAGAGCGCGAGTGAGGTTCTCCATGGCGTTCTTATTGCAAATGGGGACAGCATGGTTCTGTTTACTTAGTTTTCTTCCTGGGGAAACGCTTGCCACAGGTACGTGGCAATACTGCGGTATGGATAGACCAAGGGCGTCATACACGCATAATTGCAAAGGCGTTACATCTAACAAGTCGTTACCACGCACAATGTGCGTTACACCTTGAAAGTCATCATCTAGCGCAACCACAAGGTTATACGCAAACAACCTATCTCGCCGCTTGATAATAATATCTTCTGCGAGAGAATATTCAGGTGTCACCTGTCCTTGTATACCATCTTCAAAAGAGGGGAGCGCAGTATTTAAGATTAACCGTATAGCCGCATCGTTGCGATAAGCGTGATTACCGCGGCATGTTCCTTGGTACCTGCCGCCCTTTGCCTTAATTTGCTTTCTGGTACATGTGCAGTAGTACGCTTTTTTATCCGCAATAAGGGAATTCAGCGTGTCTTGATATCGTTCGTGTTGCTGGGTTTGATACACAACAGAGCCATCCCAGCGTAAACCGTGAACGTCGAGCGTGTTTAGTATTGTTTTGTCAACGCCTGCAATACAGCGAGGTTCATCAATATCTTCCATTCTTACTAGCCACGAACCATTATGATGTCGAGCGTCTAAGTAACTAGCAAGCGCAGTAACAAGCGAACCGAAATGTAACTGACCTGAGGGTGACGGTGCGAAGCGACCGATATAAGGAGGGGAAGCGGGTTGTGTGGACATAGTGAATGGACTGAAAGTACAGGGCGCTATCGCGCTGTACTTTCAGTCTACTACTAAGGCGATTAGCCTTGTAGTTGCTTTTCTTTAATTTCAGCCATGGTTTTGCAATCGATACAAAGGTCCGCAGTAGGACGTGCTTCTAATCGACGAATACCAATCTCGATGCCACATTGATCGCAGAAGCCGAAATCATCTTCTTCTATACGCTTCAATGTTTTTTCTATTTTCTTGATAAGCTTGCGCTCGCGGTCGCGAGTTCGAAGTTCAAGGCTGAATTCTTCTTCTTGAGCAGCGCGATCTACTGGGTCGGGGAAGTTCGCAGCCTCGTCTTTCATATGCGTTACTGTGCGGTCAACTTCTTCACGAAGTTGGTTGCGCCACGCTTTTAACAACAGACGGAAGTGCTCCATCTGCGGTTCGCCCATGTATTCTTCGTCTGCTTTTGGCTGATACGGGGTTAAGCCCGCAAGCGCTAAAAGTCCGAGTGATTTTGTTTCTTTTCCTGTTGGCATCTGCCACATCTCCTACACTACGACATCCATCTTGTCCTGAATGAGTCGAATATCTATAACAGACTCGCCCGTTCCAAGCAATTTCTCGTGTCTATGTAATTATTATGCTGGTATACGATTTTTAACATCATCAGCACAAAGACCAGCTTACTTTTTTACGTGTTCTACTGGTAAAGCAAGGCGCAAATATGAAGCCGAATTAAAAAAAATCAACCCCTTTTTCACAATATTACAGGGAGTGACTGATTTAATTGAATTTTTTGTTCATCAATTGAACAGCCGTAAGCCAACACCTGAACGCCTTTGCGCTGCGCGTTCTTAAGTGCACGTGCGTAATTTGGATCAATATCCTCTGCAACCCTTACCGATTGTATACCGGTATGTTGTACACAAAATAGCAATGTGGTGTTAACGCCCGCCGTGGCAAGTGAGGCAAGTTCATCACAATGTTTCTGTCCGCGTGTTGTTACGGCATCTGGGAAATACCCTTTATTGCCACGCGCTAGCGTAACGGATTTAACTTCCATGTATTCCGTTCTCCCTCCTGTGACACAAGCAAAGTCAAAACGACTGGTACCTCCAGGGGGAGTAACTTCACCTTTCCACGTATCAATAGCGGAAAACGCGTCCATACCCTTGTTATTTAGTGCTTGTGCCACCAACTTATTAGCATTATGCGTATTAATACCGATAAAGTGACCTTCTTGGGTTTGCGCGAGTTCCCAAGTATAGGGCAGTTTACGTTTCGGATTATCCGATACCGACAAGTACGCGGTGAACCCCGGTTCAGCACAGCCTGTCATTGCCCCAGTATTCGGGCAGTGTGCGGTGACGATGTCGCCATTATCTAGTTCGACATCGGCTAAAAAACGCTTATAGCGTTTAATGAGTGTGCCGCGTATCAGAGGTGGAGAAAAAATCATATTGCGCAAAACTCCGTACTTTATTAATGAGTATTAGACTACTAAGCCAATGCGTTCGAAAATGAGTACCTAAGGGCCATTCACTTTCGACCCAATAATATTAAAAGGATACATGTAATGAGTGACTTTACCGTAAGCTTATCTCTCGATAAAGCAGACGCGTCGTGGGGCGAAGCCTCGCGCTTAAGTTTTACCGCATCGGGCGCTGTAATTCATTTACCCAATGAAGAGCTAAATGAAAAAACGATTCAGCAAGCTGCGCGTAAGTTAGATGGTTTAGCAATCCCATCTGTCACGCTTACAGGTGATTGGCATAAAGAACAGCAATGGGCATTTGCATTAAGCTTTACGCGTGCCCGCAAGCCGGCGGCTATTAACTGGGCCGATAACGATGATAAAGCCTGGTTAGAACAAGGCTACGCAGCCTTGCTCTTTACCCGTCAACTCGTGAATGACACTCCAGAAGACCTAAGCCCAGAAACGCTAGCACAGCGTGCCGCGGACTGGCTGACGTCTCTTGATGAACAAAACGTGTCCTATAACATGACGATAGGCGAAGATCTGTTAAAAGCAGGCTGGGTGGGCATTTATAATGTCGGTCGCGGCAGTGAAAGGCCGCCGGCCATGCTTGAGTTAGATTATAACCCTACTGGCGACAAAGATGCGCCAGTCGATGCTGTGCTTGTCGGAAAGGGGATTACCTTTGATAGTGGCGGCTACAGCATTAAATCAAGTGAGGGTATGCTTGATATGAAATGCGACATGGGCGGAGCGGCAACGGTAACCGGCGCGTTAGGTTTGGCTATCACGCAAGGGATTACTAAGCGTATTAAGCTGATTCTATGCTGTGCTGAAAACCTTATCAGCGGGCATGCTTACAAGCTTGGTGATGTGCTCACTTATAAAAATGGCGTAACGGTTGAAGTGGTAAATACTGATGCTGAAGGGCGTTTGGTGCTTGCAGACGGCCTGATGGCGGCCACAGAAACAGGGGCTCCGCTTATCTTAGACGCGGCTACCTTAACGGGAGCGGCTGGCGTTGCGTTAGGATCAGATTATCATGCCGTATTCTCATTAGATGATAATGCACGAGATAAAATGTTGAGTGCTGCGAAAAAAGAAAACGAACGTTTTTGGCCTCTTCCGCTAGAACCTTTCCATGCAGAGCGTTGCCCATCAGCGTTTGCTGATACTGCAAACAGCCGTCCTATGAAAGGCGGTGGTGGTGGCGGTGCATCAAATGCGGCTGGGTTCTTGTCTCGCTTTGTAAAGGCCGACGGGTGGGTGCATCTTGATTTAGCCGCTGCGTATCATGGTGGTGCCACAGCGGAAATGCCGGTAGGGGCAACGGCGAAAGGCATTCGCAGTATCGCTCGCTTATTACACGACTTTTAAATTAAACAAAGGTGATGCATCCGCATCACCTTTTTTAACTATTTTTTTTGCCCTGCTAGCGAATCGGTATACGGATTAAATTCCGCCTAACCGTTCAGCGAGCTGCTTATAACGTTCAACGTCGCCGTTATCAAACAATGGCTTACCATCTGAATCTTTTTCTTTTGCGATAAGCAAACTTTCACGCTCTAGGCGCTCTACACGTACTTCTTGTACATTAAGAAATGCTGCTACTTCTTTTACCGTCATTAAGCTCATTATTAGAATTCCACTTGTTTTATTTTATTTGTATTTTTATGTTCGGGTACCGAGACTTTATCATTACAACATAAAGTAGCAGAAATAAGGCATTATCCAAAAGTAGTAATCACCTTACCCCGACCTGATACTCGCTTATGCGGGCAAAATCTTATGCGTTTCACATAGCGGCACTGGTTCTGTTATTAAAGTTAAGCGTAAATTTCAATTTTTTCGAGGGCTTTTTTCACACTAATGTCGATAAGTGCATTAAAATCCTGCATTATCACGCTTTTTTAACGCATCACTTTTTTAACGAGGCATAAAAATGGATACTTGGTCCGCTGCGGTAATGCTGTTTTTGATCATGGACCCGCTCGGAAACCTGCCTGTTTTCATGTCGGTGCTAAAATCAATAGAGCCCCGTCGACGCCAAATCATTCTTGTTCGAGAGCTGTTGTTCGCATTGGGTATTTTGTTTATCTTTCTGTTTAGCGGTCAATCTGTTCTTAACTTCTTAAATGTAGAGCAGGAAACCGTGAGTATTGCTGGCGGTATTATTCTCTTTTTGATTGCACTGAAAATGATTTTTCCTTCATCAGGTAATCCGAGTGGTCTAGCTGTGGGTGAAGAGCCCTTCTTGGTACCACTAGCAATTCCGATGATAGCCGGGCCTTCGACGCTTGCCGCCCTTATTCTACTTGCTAATCAAAATCCAGAACGAATGACTGACTGGACGATGGCATTAGGCGCGGCATGGGGAGTGAGTGCGGTAATACTGCTTTTTTCAAATGTATTCCATAAATTGCTTGGAGAGCGTGGTTTAGTTGCCATGGAGCGATTAATGGGTATGATTTTAGTAATGATAGCCATTCAAATGTTGTTGGATGGCGTAACGCAATACTTCTTGCAAGCTACTGGAGCGCAATAATGACAACGCAAAAATTAAATACATTCGGCCGCGTGCGCGCTTTGGAAGGATGGAAAGCCGTTGCGTTTAGTGCAGCGTTGCTCGAGCGGATGTTACCCAATTATGCGTTATTTTGCGACGTGACCGAGTCAGACAATGCGCCCACGCTGCGCAATTGCCTAAACGCAATATGGGAATCGATTACGTCGCCGAAAAGTAAATTCAATATCGCTGTGCAGTTAGAAAAAGTTGAACTTGCGACACCGGACACTGCCGATTATGACTTTTTTGGTGTCTATCCTGCCATTGATGCGGCGATTGGTCTTGCCGGGTTATTGAATTTAATGGCGGGTGACGACCCTCAAGGGGCGGTAGTGGTAAGTAAGTTATCGCAAGGCAGCGTTGAAGCCTACCTACTTTCATCTGGTGAAGCGACCGAAGAAAATATAAAAGCGCATCCATTGATGGCGTTTGAAGTCACAATTCAAAATGCGTTACTTGATTGCGTAGAATCACACACCTATCCCGCAAAAGCGGTACAAGCGCTTAAAGAAATTGCGCTGGAAGAAGGTATGTCTAACATCGGATTAGAGCTAGATTAAGGTGAGTGCTAACTTACCTTAATTAGCTTGTATAATAAGGATTGGGTCTGTTTCTCTTTAATAACTAGCCAATTGTCGGGTAAGGGCGTTGTAGCCAGTTCTCGCTCGTGCTCCATGTAAACAAGGCTGCCCGAGGTGACAAGGTTGTGGTTGATGAGCGCGCTTATGGTTGGCGCGATAAGCCCTTTGTGAAAAGGCGGGTCGACAAATACGATATCAAACGTTTGGCCCGCAAGCCCCTGTAATTCGTTAAACGCATCGCCGCATTTCACGTTTGCATCGTTTACCGCAAGCGTTGAAATATTTTTCACGAGTTGCTGGGCATTCAATTTGTCTAATTCAATGAAAACGCACGACTGCGCATAGCGAGAGAGCGCTTCAAGCCCAAGCCCGCCAGAGCCTGCAAAAACATCTAAACATTGCGCATCTTGAACATCACCCATCAGCCAATTAAACAACGTTTCTTTGTTTCGGTCGGTGGTGGGTCTTAAGCCCTCCGCATCTAATACCGGTAACTTTCGTCCGCGCCATTTTCCGCCAATAATGCGAATTTGGCCCGTCGGGCTCGATTTCTTAGCGAAAGTAGACTTTTTTGATTGTGAAGATGCCCTGTTGGGGCGAGAAACTCGCTTCATAGTAGCTGACAGTGGTATCATGCGTTTAAACAATTGGTTGGCAAGTGTAGCCGAATTTGCTCAGAATTTATAAGGATTTGTCCTAACAATGTCGAAACTTTTTGGCTGGTTCAGCAAGAACAAAAAAGCAGAGAAACAAAAAGAACAGCAAGCGCAAGAACAGGCGGTTGCACAAACGGATATTAAAGCCGATAACATTGTTGATAGCGCAGATAGCGTTGAAGAACATATTGAGCCAGTGCAGGAAGTATCTGTTGCTCCCCCAGGCGAAGCGACGCCAGACGGGAATGCTGCTATTCACTCTAGCGTCGTAGACAGTGTGAATGACCGTACGGGCGATGTTACAGAACAGCCATTAGATTTTTCTTCTGATGAAAAAGTCGACGCCGAGGCTTTAGATCCATTACCACAGCGTGAACCTCAGGCGAGCAATGCGTTACCTACTGAGGTAATTGAAGACGCCGTCGATGCTACTTCACCTACAGAAACGGTGGAGCAGGCTGAGGTTGCCGAAAATAACGACATTCAACAGGTTGCTGGCTTTGAAAGTGGGGTAGAAGCAGAAGTCATCGCTGAAGAGGCGGTGGCCGAGCGAATTGATACAGACACCGATGCTAACGCAATAGCTAACGACGTAGTGGCAGAGCCTGAAAAGCAGGAAGAAGCCTCAACGCCTCAAGAGAAAAAGTCGTTATTCTCACGCCTTAAAGAAAGCTTGTCGCGAACCAAAGCTAATCTGGGTAGTGGTATCGTCAGCCTGTTTAAAGGTAAAGCGATTGACGACGAACTTTATGAAGACCTTGAAACACAGCTGTTGGTAGCCGATGTTGGCATGGATACCACGCAAAAAATTATTAACCATCTTACCGATAGCGCTTCTAGGAAAGATTTGAAAGACGCAGAGGCACTGTTAGACATTTTGAAGCAGCAGTTATCGGGGATGCTTGATAAAGTGAATGCGCCGCTTCCAGAGGCTATGCAGTCACACAATGCGCAAGAAGGCCCCTTTGTCATCTTAATGGTTGGCGTAAACGGGGTAGGTAAAACAACGACAATTGGTAAGCTTGCCAAACAGTTTCAGCAACAAGGCAAAAAAGTGATGTTGGCGGCGGGGGATACGTTCCGAGCCGCTGCCGTTGAGCAGCTTCAAGTTTGGGGTGAGCGTAACAACATTCCAGTTATTGCACAGCATACCGGTTCAGACAGTGCATCGGTACTATATGATGCCCTTGAAGCCGCCAAATCTCGCCATTGCGATGTGTTAATTGCCGACACCGCGGGTCGTCTGCAAAACAAAAGCAACTTGATGGAAGAGCTAAAGAAAGTCGTAAGAGTAATGAAAAAGCTTAACCCCAATGCACCTCATGAAGTTATGCTGACATTAGATGCGGGTACAGGGCAAAACGCGGTCAGCCAAGCTAAGCTTTTCAATGAAGCCGTTGGGCTTACGGGCATTACGCTGACCAAGCTTGATGGAACGGCGAAAGGTGGGGTTATCTTCTCTATCGCCGATCAATTTGGTATACCTATTAGATACATTGGTGTAGGTGAAGGTATTGATGATCTTCGCCAGTTCGATGGCCAAGAGTTCATCGATGCGCTGTTCAGTGAAATGGATACGCCAGAGCGGTAGTCCACCTTAGTTTAGGGAAAATGCATGATCAAGTTTGAGCAGGTAAGCAAAACCTACCCAGGAGGTCAACGCGCGCTTAGCAAAGTTGATTTTCATATAGCGCCGGGTGAAATGGCTTTTTTGACTGGCCATTCTGGAGCTGGGAAAAGTACCTTACTTAAACTGATCAGTATTATGGAGCGGCCTACCGTGGGTCGCGTACTAATAAATGGGCACGACTTAAATACAATTACGCGGCGTGACATTGCTTATATTCGTCGTGATATAGGCATGATTTTTCAAAGTCATCAGTTACTTATGGATAAAACCGTGTTCGATAATGTGGCGTTGCCGCTTGTAATTGAAGGGTTTACACATAAAGAAATAAAAAAACGTGTCGATGCGGCGCTGGAAATGGTCGGATTAAGAGATAAAAGTCGCTGTCTACCCATCACCTTATCAGGCGGTGAGCAACAGCGTGTGGGTATTTCTCGCGCCGTCGTAAATAAGCCTCCTTTGTTACTTGCCGACGAGCCTACTGGTAACCTAGATCCTAAACTCTCAATGGAAATTATCCGTTTATTTGAAGATTTTAATCAAGCTGGCGTTTCAGTACTTATCGCGACCCATGACTTAGGCCTTATCGCAAGAATGCGTTACCGTACGCTTACGTTAAAGAATGGCCAGATGATCACCGACGGCCTTGCCGACAATATAGAGGGCTTTTAAGCATGAGTATTCTGTTTAATGGGCGTTCGCAGGGTGCTGCATCAGCAAAAGTAGGCCTGGTTCAGGCTATCATCATGTTTTTCGTGAGTCATATAAGACAAGCGTTGTCGAGCCTAGGTGAGCTATGGCGTCAGCCACTCGCATCACTGATGACCATTGGTGTGTTGGGGCTAAGTATTACCTTACCTAGTACATTGTATATCATGGTCAAAAATACCGAAAAGATTACCGCTGGCTGGGAACAAGCCTCGGAAATATCATTGTTTTTGAAATCGGACCTAAATGCCGCTAGCGCTCAGCAATTGGTAGCTCGACTCAATACGTGGAAAGAAATCGACACCGTAGTATTTATTCCGGCAGACGATGCACTTCAAGAGTTTCAGCAGTTATCGGGTTTAGGCGATGCCATAGCCTATCTCGAGCGAAACCCACTTCCTGATGTGGTATTGGTCACCCCAAACGAGAAATATGCATCACCAAGCGCTGCACAGGGCCTGCTAAATAAGTTAACGCAACAGCGTGAAGTGGATATTGGTAAACTCGATATCGAATGGCTTGAGCGCCTTTACGCCGTAATAAGTATTGCGAGCGATTTGGTTACACTCATTGGCCTTTTGCTGTTTGTTGCGGTAGTACTGATTATTGGAAACACCATCCGCTTAAATATTCTTAACAAGCATGATGAAATTGTCATTATGAAGCTGGTGGGGGCCACCGACGCATTTATTCATCGGCCGTTTTTGTACACGGGGTTCTGGTATGGCTTGTTAGGCGGGCTTATCGCGTGGTTCGCCGTTATTATTATCCTTTGGTGGATGGACAGCAGTATTTCTCACTTTGCTGCACTTTACCAAAAGGAGTTTAATATTACTGGGCTTACCGGAAGCGCATTGCTAACCATGTTGGGGTTATCAGTTTTACTTGGTTTACTGGGCTCACTTATTTCAGTACAGCGTCATGTGCGCCAGATAGAGCCGAAATAACCCGGTAATGGCGCATGTATTCCTTTATGAACTGCTACGCGGTAGCGGTGGGGTAGTGGCTTGAAATCGCGCTTCGTACGCCGTTACCCCATACAATCGCTTGGTTATACAGCGTATGTAAATGCTTCTGCTCGATATTGAGCATTTTAGATTGCTTAACGACGTTCATCCACAGTGCGCTTTCAAATGCACGAACCAACGTCATGTAATTAACAAATTCAGGGTTTTTGCCAAGTAGGGCGTCGTTCACGGTATCTGACAAAGGAAGTTGTTTAACAATATCCTGCATCGATTGGTTAAGTAACCCCTCTAGTAGTGAGAACAAACCTACTAAAAACCCTACAGGCGGGTCGGTTCGCATGCCACGTTTTTCAGATAGCAAATCAAAAAACTTCGCCCTTACCAATGACATATGAATAATTTCAAGTGGCTTGTCGTCACCTAAATTCGTCAAGCTTAACAATGCGATAAACTTTTTAATTTCAACCTCGCCCATATAATTAATGGCGTGTTTCAAGGAAGTGATTTTATAGCGCTTGTTAATGGTTGGGTTATTGATAAATTTAAGGACTAAGAAACTTAACGCTGCATCTCTCTCGATAATCTGGGTGATACGGTTAATGTCGAAGTCAGTTTTGCTGCTCTCGCCCATTAAGTCGACGATATTCATCTTCGAGGCAGGCAGCTCACGTGAGATACGTATTTCGGGTTGCGAAAAGAAATAGCCTTGGAAGAAATCAAAGCCTAAATCTTTACAGACAGAAAAATTCTCATGAGTATCAACTTGCTCTGCAACCAGTTTTACATCTGCATCAAGGTATCGAGGAATGTGTTTTTCAATATTCTCGAAGCGAGCTTTTGACACGTCAACTTTTACAATATCGATAAGAGGAAATATATCGTGTTTGGCGCTAAGCAACATAGGGTCGTCTATCGCTAAACGAAAGCCTAATTGTTTGATGTGCTGACAGGCTTCAAGCAAGCCGCTTTGATCAAAAGGGTTATCAGCAAGTTCAACCACGACAGAGTCGGGGTTTAATGTCGTGGGAAAACGAGAGATTAACGTGTCTGACGAAAAATTGATAAAAGACGTTTTTTCTCCGCTGATGTCGTCTAGACCGAGCGGAAGAAAATGTTCTGCAATCAATTTTGTTTTTTCTGGCTCGTGTTCAGGGTATGCGCCCCCCTTGCCATCTCTAAACAAGAGTTCGTAGGCAAATACACTTTTTTCTTTATCTAATATTGGTTGGCGAGCGATAAACGCAAACATACATTTTCCCTGACGACGTCGCCGATGTTTTTTTATCGGTGCTTATTATTCTTTCAGTCTACGCCATATAATGCGGTTGCGACAAGCGATTCGCTCTACAAGGAGCACTTTTCACACTTTTGTTTAACGTCATGGTTCCAGTAAACAGATGCAACGCACTTCAATAACCTTATGACTAGGGCTTATTCCGGTTTAGTCGACGTGGTTACACTTTGCATGTGCCCGGCCCATTTAATGGCTTGGTTATAGTATTCATGCAGCGTAGTTTGTCTAACGTTGTATTTAGCTGCAAAACGCTTGATGCCACCCCAGTTTGCCCGCTCAAAATACTTCGCTACGGTTAAACTGTCTTTTAATAACCCAGGTTGGCCACACAACGCCTTTTTTACATCTTCACTAATCGGCACTTTGCTGACTAATTCTTCGATGTTTTGCTCCATCATGGCATCAAGTAGCGACAGCAGCCCAGTGAGAAACCCCGTTAATGGGTTCTCCCCTGATTTGTTAGAAAGAAATACATACTCACAAAATTTAGCGCGCACCAGTGCCATATGCATCAGTTCGTTGGGTTGGCCATCGCTTAAATTCGCTAGCGCCAGTAATGAAATGAACTTCTTCACTTCCACTTCACCCATAAATGTTAATGCATGCTTCAGTGAGGTGATTTTGTTGCGCTTGTTAATGAGGGGGTTGTTAATAAAACGAAGAAGCAGATACGTCAGCGATGGGTCGCGCTCAATAATACGATTCACTTCGTCGAAATTAAGCTTGGGCTGGCTACTTAACGTAAGTAGTTCCATCATGGTTAAGCTACTCGGCCCTAATTTTCTATGGCGAACAATTTCCGGTTTCGCTAAAAAATACCCTTGGAAATAATCAAAGCCCATGCCTTTGAACTTACGAAACTCTTCATACGTTTCTATTCTCTCCGCAACCAATTTGATTTTATGTTCGTGGAAGCGTTCAATTATTGCTGGGATTTTTTCATGGGGAATTTCAGTGGTATCTATCTTAACCACGCTGGTGAATGGAATAAAGGCATCCCATTTACCATGCATATCGTAATCATCAAGTGCAATAGGGTATCCCAACCCTCTTATATGTTTGCACGCAGCAACAAGGGCGTCATCCACATCTACCGTTTCGACTACCTCAATAACGACTTTGCTTGCATCAAGTGATGTAGGAAAACGGAACATAAGTGTGTCGCGGTGGAAATTAATGAAGGCTTTTTTATCACCGGTAATTTCTTCAATCCCTAGGCTCAAGTGAGTCGAGGTTAAAATTTTTGATGTTGCTTCATCGGGGGGAATATCAGGAAAACAATTCTCTTCGCCTGAGCGAAACAAAAGCTCGTACGCATACACCGAGCGTTCGGCGTCAAAAATAGGTTGTCTTGCGATATAAGCAAACATGGGTGGCCTCTTGCTCTTTCGCGCTATTGCGCGTTGTTATTATAATTTTGCAGAGCGCTAGCGAGTAACTACTGCCGGTATATAAGGTAAATCTCATTGTATGTAAAAAATCGATGCAATCAATCGAAACTTTACGATATCGTCATTTTGCAGAGTCTGTATGATAAATATTCTCAATTGGCCAGTGCTGCGATTGATGTCGGTTGTGTGCGACAAGCGTTAATACACTGGCGGTATTCTCTCGTATACTCGTTTATCATTAACGCCGAAAAAGTTGTATCGCGTACAAACGTGCAGTAGACATAACTTGAACTTTTTTTTACATTAATGGTCTTGATATATGTGAGTATGTCCCCATACCCACTAATCGAAGAAGTTTTATTACCGTAACTGGGTCTCGAACAGCTTCTTGAGTTTTGGTATACTGAAGCTGTATTTAATGAGGTGAAAAATGAGCAACAATTTGCAAACCATGGCTTTATCAGCGCTGCACAGCGGTAGCATCGAAGGCTACGTTCAAGCTGTCAGTAGTATTGATATGTTGAGCGCTGAAGAAGAGCGCGCGTTAGCTGTGCGTCTTCGCGAAGATGAGGATTTAGAGGCTGCTCGTAAGCTTGTAATGTCGCATCTACGTTTTGTTGTGCACATTGCGAAATCATATTCTGGTTACGGCCTACCGCAAGCTGATCTTATCCAAGAGGGTAATATTGGTTTAATGAAAGCGGTTAAACGTTTTGATCCGACCGTCGGCGTGCGTTTGGTATCGTTTGCTGTGCATTGGATAAAAGCAGAGATACACGAGTTTGTATTGAAGAACTGGCGCATTGTTAAAGTGGCGACCACGAAAGCGCAGCGCAAACTGTTCTTTAATCTTCGTAAAGCAAAAAAACGTCTGGGCTGGTTTACTCATGATGAGGTGCAAACCGTAGCGTCTGCGCTCGGGGTAAGCACGAAAGAAGTGCTTCAAATGGAAGCGCGTATGAGCAGTCAAGACCAAGCGTTTGATTTAAGTGCTGATGAAGATGAAACAGGTAATTTTGCGCCTGTCCAGTTTTTAGAAGACAAGTCTGCTGATGTAGAAACAGACGTCATCAATAGCGATTGGGATGCGAATGCTAGCAAACGTCTTTATTCTGCACTGAAAACACTTGATGAACGAAGCCAAGATATTATTGAAACTCGCTGGTTAGCAGACAATAAGATTACGCTTCAAGACTTAGCAGATAAATATGAAGTGTCAGCAGAGCGTGTTCGTCAAATCGAAAAGAACGCAATGAAAAAGCTACAAGCTGCAATGGTAGCTTAATACTTTTGCTGTCAAAAAAAGCGCCTATTTGGCGCTTTTTTTATGTCTAGAATTAGTGCATTTTACTTGTTAGCTATCGGCAGTAGGTAACACCCAAAACACGCCTTTAAACTCGGCGACAGCAGCGTCGCCGTCTAAGATATCTACGTTCAAATCAAACCGTGCTTTTTTACCCTTTTCTAACGGCGTAAATTTGCCTGATAACGTTTCAATATTGCTAATGGCACGTGGTTTCATCGTAATCGGTTTATGGTAATGAATGTCACCATCACCCAATACGATATCACCCATCAACCCCCGCTCTTTTAATTGCAGAAAAATCATTCCCCAACCTGTCAGTGTGGCTAAAGAAAAAATGCTGCCGGCGAACATCGTACCATGCACATTAATATTCTTGTTCAACGAGGCTCTTGTTTCTAGTGTACGACCAGTATATTGATACAGTTTTATACCCATATGTTCTGTAATGGGTATGGTCTCTGTCCACGTCTTCTGAAGCGCTTTACACCATTTAGGATGAAGTACTAACGTGTTATTTTCGTCTAGCTTTTTAACCATCTGCTGACGCTTGAGCAAGCCTAACTCATTTGGAGCCTCTCTTTCGATCACGAACCCGCATGCGGTGAAAAAAGAGATAGAAATTTCACGGCTATTGGTGACTGCCCTTACTGCGCCAAGGTCTTTAGCCACATTTTCTAATGCCGCCAGGATCATTTGGCCCAACCCTTTCCGATGGTGGATAGGGTCGACCGCAATATGTCTTATTTGCGCTTCTTCGGCGGTATTTAAGTGCACGCGCCCGCATGCAACAATCTTGTTGTCACGGTCTACAATGGCACGATGCTCTGCCACTAGCTCATATTCGTCTTTTTCTGAACCTACCGGGAAGTTCCAAGGTTGTCGCAGATGAGCCCAACGAAATTGGAAATATTCATCGAATTCCTTGTCGCTTTTTGGCGTTATCACTTTATACACAATAACTCGATCCTTAAATGTTAGCAGGAACCTTTATGTTCTCTTAGCTGCATTATACCTGAAACTGAAAGGTGACGGGGCCATCGTTGATTAACGCAACATTCATGTCGGCGCCAAATTCACCCGTGGCCACCTTAATTCCTTTGCTTTTAAGAGACGCCACAAACAATGCATACATGTTTTTACCGTGTTCTGGAGACGCGCCTTTCGAAAAACCAGGCCTATTCCCTTTCTGTGTATCTGCCACCAACGTGAACTGAGATACAACCAGTATTTCGCCACCGATTTGCCGAATGTTAAGGTTCATCTTCCCGTCTTCATCAGAAAACATTCGGTAGTTACATAGCTTAGTAGTAAGTTTTTCTATCTCGGCTTCAGAGTCATTTTTTTCAACGCCTAATAGCACCAACATACCTTGGTTAATTTCACCGATAATCTGATTATCAACGCTAACATTAGCTTGTGATACACGTTGAACAAGTCCTATCATGTGCGGTTTTCCTGAATAAACTTTGCCATATCTCGCGTGGCACTACACAGTGCATACCCAATGCTAGGCTCTGAGGTACTATGCCCTGCATCAGGAATAATCTGTAGTTGACTGCTAGGCCATGCTTTATGAAGGGTTTCTGCCGCTTCCGTTTTACAAATCATATCGTAGCGGCCGTGAATAATAGTGCCTGGAATATCACTAATTTTGGCGATGTTTTCAAGAATATAATTGTCATCGATAAAGCATTTGTTAATAAGGTAATGGCATTCAAGTTTGGCTAGACTGGTTACTAGCGAAAGGGGGTATTGTGTGAGGGTATCGCCAATACCAGGCGGTAATACAAGTCGAGATAATCGCTCTTCCCATTGATACCAACGCTTCAATGCAGCGTGACGCATAACCTCGTTTGAATTTGCAAATATGTCATTAAAATACGCACACACGGCCTTACTGGTCAACGGCGCAGGGATGCCGTGGGTAAACTTTCTGTAATGCTCAGGGTAAAGCTGGGCAGCACCGCCTGATTCAGACAAAAACCAGTCTCGGTCTTGCTCTCTCGCCAAAAATGTTCCTCGTAAGATGAGGCCAGACACGTGCTGAGGGTGCGTAATGGCATAGAGCAATGCTAGCGTTGCGCCCCATGAACCGCCAAATTGTAGCCATTTATCGATATTTAGGTGTTCTCTTAACGTTTCAATGTCGTTAACGCTGTCCCATGATGTATTGTTCTTAAGGCTTGCGAATGGCGAAGAGCGCCCACACCCACGTTGTTCAAACGCAACGATACGGTAGCGATTATTATCGAAAAAGCAGGTGTAGTTTGGTGGCAGTCCGGCGCCAGGTCCGCCATGAATGAAAAGTACAGGGATCCCATCAGGATTCCCACTTTGCTCATAGTAAAGTGAGTGCCCGTGTTCTACCTCGATAAATCCTTTCGTGTAGCAGGTAACTTCAGGATAAAGTCGTTTCATTTTGTTTCTGCGCGTTGTGCGTGTAACCGTTTTAGTTTAGTTTAACGTTATATAACGAAAAACTATGTGTTGACGTCTGAGGTACTCATCGTCATTCATATTGTTATTTTTAATACATAACCATATTTTGTTAATAATTGCGAGGATGTTTCTATGGCAGGGCAAGGATCGGGCGGTAATGTAATAGCGGCCATTTGTAACTTTTTTATTCCAGGCTTGGGGCATTTGGTTCAAGGGCGAATTCTGGGCGCGTTATTTTACTTCATCGTTGTGGGTGTCTGTTACACATTGGCGGCAACAGTGGTATTGGCTATCGTATTTTGGCCTCTAGGCGTAATATTTCATCTTATTTGTATTATTAGTGCGGCCAGATTCAAAGGGAATCAATCATTATGAAACTTATTGTTTCGATACTTGCCAGCCTGCTTTTACTCTCCGGTTGTCAGTCAGCGTATTACGCCGCATGGGAAAAAGTGGGTGTTGAAAAGCGTGATATCTTAGTAGACCGGGTTGAGAATGCCAAAGAGTCACAAGAGGACGCCCAAGAGCAGTTTAGCTCAGCACTAGAAGCCTTTGGCGCTGTGGTAGCATTTGACGGCGGTGAGCTAGAAGATGTGTACGACACACTTAATGGGCAGTATGAAGACAGCGTAATGGCGGCAGAAAACGTGACCGCGCGAATCAACAAAGTTGAAAGCGTTGCTGAAGCGTTGTTTGACGAGTGGAGCGAAGAGCTAGAGAAATATCAAAATGCCTCGCTTAAAAGAGACAGTGCTGCGAAGCTTCGTGAAACTCAGCGTCGTTACGCGTCTTTAATGAAAGCGATGCGTAAAGCCGAAAGTAAAATGTCTCCGGTATTAAGTGCGCTTCAAGATAATGTCCTTTACCTAAAGCATAACCTCAATGCTAGTGCGATTGGTGCGCTGCAAGGTGAACTTTCAACTATCGAAAATAACGTGTCGCAATTAATTCAGCAAATGAACTCTGCAATTGCAGAATCAGATGCGTTCATTGCGTCAATGAAGAACTAGTTTTGTCTTAAACTGAAAAGGGCGTAAGTAATGTTACGCCCTTTTTTTATGCCTCTGGCACCTTTCTAGGTACGTCTTCAGCTTTCCTGTTTTCAAAAGCTTCGCCCAAACTACAGGTGAATTCAGCGCCAAATAACACAATTATCCACGATAAATAAACCCATAAAAACAAAATAGGCACCACGGCTAGCGCACCATAAATCAGTTCATATGAAGGGAAATTCGTCACATAAAGCGCAAAACCAGATTTTGTCATCTCAAAAGCAATGGTGGCGACAATAGCACCGCTAATAGCATGGCGTACATACACCCGCCTATTCGGTACTACCAAGTATAAAATAGCGAACGCAATCATGGCAGCACCACTGGGTACTAAGCTTAGTAATAGTGTCCCTAACCCAGGTGTATATTCCTCTGTAAACGCGGCTAGGCCGGTTAAATACGAGCTTACAATAACGCTTGAACCAATTAGTAGCGGGCCCAACGTGATCACCATCCAATAAATAGCAAAGGTATAAACGATGGGGCGATTACTCTCGGTGCGCCATATTCTATTAAGCGTTTTATCCACATTAGATATCAGCATTAATGCCACAACCAATAGTGATAAAATACCAATCGCGCTCATTTGTGAGGCATTCCCCACAAAGTCGGTCATATATTGGTGCACCACATCACTTGCGGTAGGAACGAAGTTATTAAACACAAAGTGCTCTAATTTACTTCTTACCTCAGCGAAAGCAGGAAACGCAGACATAATGGTGAACGTCACCATGATAAACGGTACAAGAGATAACAAGGTTACATAAGCAAGATGGCCTGCAGATATCGTAATGTTATCTTTTTTGCATCTGGCAATGAAAATACGAAACAACTCTTTAAGTTGCGGTGTAATGTTGTGGTAAACGGTGGTTACCCTGTCAAAGTTCACGCGTTGACTCCTGAAAATACGTATAGTTAGCTTACACCCGAGGCTAAATGGTATACGTCATAGGTAATAGGAGCAAAGGGTTTAGCGAATTAATCTGTTTCTATGCATGTGCCTCGGAATGAATACCGAGGCACGATGTAGGGCACTGATTATTTAGCGTCGGCGCGTACGCCTAACATATGGCATATCGCATAGCTTAACTCACTGCGATTAAGGGTATAAAAATGAAAATGCTTAACGCCTTCTTTCGCAAGTACTTTGACTTGGTCCATCGCAATATTCGCACCAATAAGGTTTCGTGTTGCCTGATCATCATCGGCTAATCCATCAAACATTTTGTGCAGGAAACCAGGAACATGAACATTGGTAAAGCCAGCAAATTTCACTAACGTTTGGTAGTTAGTGACAGGCAGTATGCCCGGCACGATATCTAAATCAATACCTGCTGCCGCAGCTCTATCGCGAAAGCGCAAAAATACACTGGTATCAAAAAAGAACTGCGTAATCGCTTCACTCGCTCCCGCTTCAGCTTTGCGTTTAAGATTAAGCAAATCAAATTGCGCATTAGGAGCTTCAGGGTGTTTTTCCGGGTAGGCCGCTACAGAAATGTCAAAGTCAGCGACATCTTTAAGCAATGCCACTAGGTCAGAGGCATACATTTCTGTCTCTTTAACACCTTGTGGCAGGTCACCACGCAACGCCACGATCCTGCGTATACCAGAGTCCCAGTAATCTTTCGCAATTTGCTTAAGCTCGTCACGAGAGGCATCTACACAGGTAAGGTGTGGTACTGCGGCTACACCAGTTTGCTGTTGAATACGCTTGACCACATCATGGGTACGGTCACGTTCACCACTGTTAGCGCCATAGGTTACCGACATATAGCTAGGTTTAAGCGGAGCAAGGCGCTCAACCGACTTCCACAAGGTTTGCTCCATTTTTTCAGTTTTAGGTGGAAAAAACTCAAATGAAACATCAATATCCCTTAGTTCCGATAAGGATTGGTTTAATGCATCGATACCTTGCGCGTAAGACACCATGATATATTCTCTGTAATGGACGTTTAGACGTCTAAACTAAATAATATATGTCTAGACGTCAAGAGGTTTACACTGCTCAATTGACCTTTTCGTTAACTTGTTTAGAATTTCCCTTCATAACATAAATAAAAGCAAACAGAGTTAGTACAATGGCAGAATGGAATGGTAAGTATATTCACCCCTATGCAGAGCACGGTAAGAAGAGTGAGCAGGTAAAGAAAGTTACCGTTTCAATTCCTATCAATGTATTGAAAGCCTTAACTGATGAAAGAACGCGTCGTCAGATAAATAATTTGCGTCATGCAACGAATTCAGAGTTACTGTGCGAAGCATTTCTTCATGCTTTCACTGGGCAACCTTTACCGAACGATGAAGATTTACGTAAAGATAACGCCAACCGAATACCAGCAGAAGCGCGTCGAATCATGGAAGAAATGGGAATTGATATTTCTGTGGAAAATGAGCAGGAAGAGTAAACGTAACTCTAGATTATGTGTAACCAATAAAAAAGCGGCGCTAGGCCGCTTTTTTAGTTTTGCTGTAAAGACCTTAGTCTTTAGGTGGGGTAATTAATCGCGCCACCCCTGACTCAATAGCCGCTTTCGATACCGCCGATGCGATACGTTCACATAGACGAGGGTCCATTGGCTTAGGGATAATATACTCCTTACCAAAAGAAAGGCTGTTACTCTTACTCGCTGCCAGCACTTCTTGGGGCACCTCTTCTTTTGTGATTGCTCGCAAGGCTTCAACCGCAGCCACTTTCATTTCGTCATTGATTGCGCTTGCGCGCACGTCTAATGCGCCGCGAAAAATAAACGGGAAGCATAAAACGTTATTAACCTGATTAGGGTAGTCAGAACGCCCCGTTGCCATGATCAAGTCTGAACGCACTTCATGAGCCAGTTCAGGTTTTATTTCGGGGTCGGGGTTCGAGCACGCAAATACGATAGGGTTGTCTGCCATTAGCGCTAGGGTTTCAGGTGGAAGTAAATCGGGGCCGGAAACGCCTACAAAAATGTCAGCACCGTCCATGACATCCTCAAGCGTGCGCTTATCAGTATTATTTGCGAACAGTTTTTTGTGCTCAGTAAGGTCGTCACGACGTGTGTGGATAACCCCTTTTCTATCTAGCATGTAAATACGTTCACGCTGCGCGCCGCACTTAATTAGCAGCTCCATGCATGCCACCGCCGCTGCGCCGGCTCCTAAACAAACAATTTTCGCGCTTTCGATATTCTTACCCTGAATCTCTAACGCATTAAGCATGCCCGCTGCAGTAACAATAGCAGTACCATGTTGATCGTCATGAAACACGGGAATATTACAGCGTTTAATTAATTCTTGCTCAATTTCAAAGCACTCTGGGGCTTTAATATCTTCTAAGTTTATCCCGCCAAACGTGTCTGCAATATTGGCAACCGTATTGATGAACTCTTCCGTGGTTCTATGTTTTACTTCAATATCGATAGCATCAAGACCGGCAAACCTTTTAAATAAAAGGGCTTTCCCTTCCATAACTGGCTTCGATGCCATTGGACCTAAATTCCCTAACCCTAGAATTGCTGTACCATTACTGATTACGGCTACCATATTTCCTTTCGCGGTATATTTGTAAACGTTATCTGGATCTTCAGCAATTTCTCTTACTGGTTCAGCCACGCCTGGGCTATATGCTAGGGCAAGGTCATCTACACCATCAGCAGGTTTAGAAAGTTCCACACTTATTTTTCCGGGTGTTGGGTAAGCATGATAATCTAGTGCGCGTTGTCTAAAGTCTGACATTAGTAAACATATCCTTCGATGTAGGGTTGAGGTGGTACGGTATAGCTGAAGTCCATGTCACAGTTTTTTGTTTTTGTCATTGTGGCAATGCTACATCAGCGAGCAACGATATTGCGTAGTGTTTTTGTGTGTGTGAGAAGTAGCAAAAACGCTATTTCGCAACTCTATCACAGCGTTTCACACTGTACATATCTGATCAGCCTTCTGTAAGAGTACAATGTAGGTGACAGTAACTAGTAAGACCAGTAAAGACGTATAATATTAGCCATTCATGTTATTTATGCTGTCTTTTGTTTCCATACCGTAATTTGTATTGAAACTGTGAGTGAAGTAATGATGAATAGCGTTGTAGAGGATAAGGCTGAATGTCTGAAAAACAGTTGATAGTCGCACTCACCGATGTATGTGAGTGGGCAAAAGAGGAAATTGTCGGCTTTGCGTGGCTAACTCATGTTGGGCATTGGCGTAGCCCTGCTATTACCGTGGTATTTGATACTGAAAAAAATAAGAATGATGCACTGATAAAAGGCCATGATAGCGCGCTGGACGAGCATATACACTTTGCTGGCGCTTGTGTGAAAGCAAAGATTAAGCAGGTGCGCTTTGAAAGTGAGGAAGCGTGTAAACGCCGATGCGATGGTGACTGGGAGCGCTTTCTTGCCATGCAAAATAAGCATTAATCAGAGCGAATAAAACAGATATAAAAAAAGCGCCATGTAGGCGCTTTTTTCGTATCGCGTAATTAGGCTTACTTTTTACCCAATGCACCGAAACGCTTCTTGAAGCGATCAACACGACCACCAGTATCAACGTTACGTTGCTTACCAGTGTAGAATGGGTGACATTCTGAACATACGTCTAGGTTGATATCTTTACCTAGTGTAGAACGGATGTTCATAACGTTGCCACAAGAGCATGTTGCTTTAATTTCAGTGTATTCTGGGTGGATACCTGGTTTCATTGGATTACCTCATCGATAAGGCCGTATCGCTATTCAGCCCGAAGCTAAACACCATACGCAACTTTAAATTAAATGGCAGGTCGCAATATGCAACCTGCCGCAAAAGAGCGGCGCATAATATAGGATGCTGTGACAGTGATCAAGCAGTTTCTGTACGTGTAATAACCAGTAACACTGCGTTTATAACAAAGGGAGGATTATGTTGTGCAGATTCCCGCGATGTTGCGTTTGACATTCTTGCTAAATGCCAGATCATTACCCTTGTTTTTATTTTCCTAGGCAATTAGCACCAATGGCGTTCATTCAAGTCGCGGTCCCCATTCCGCTACGGCAATTATTCACCTATTCGCATTCTGCGGCGTTGTCGCCAGGTGTGAGAGTGTCAGTGTCGTTTGGGCCGCGAGAGCTTATTGGCGTCGTAGTCGAAACGCTGAATGACGATGCCAGTGCAGAGCATGCCGATAATGCCAAAATTAAGCCAATTAACCGAGTTATTGATGATACGCCGGTCGTTGATAGTGCATTACGTAAAATGGCGCAATGGCTTTGGCAATATTATCATCATGCCCCCGGTGAGGTGGTGCATACCATGTTGCCGGTTCTGCTTAGAAAAGGAGAGGCGGCGACATTAACGGCAGAAGCTATGCTGATAGCACAGGACGATGCTGACGAAACCCTTATCTCTGAGCTCGCTAGGGCCCCTAAACAAAAGGCCTGTTTCGAACATCTTTTACAGCGCAGTATGCCTGCGTCGCAAGCGCGTAAAGTGTATTCGCCCTCTGCGGTCAAAGGGCTTATTGATAAAGCCTTAGCGTATATCGAAGAAAAGGTGCCCGTATTACAAGAAAAGGCGTGGTTAACATCGCTGACGGTAAGTGAAACTCCGACTCCTGATACTGAGCAATCCGTTGCTATTGCGGCACTCAATCAGCAGCATGACAACTTTGCGGTGAGTTTGTTGGAAGGGATAACCGGCAGCGGAAAAACCGAAGTCTATCTTCAAGCCATCGAGCCTTTGCTAAAAGCGGGAAAACAGATCCTCATATTAGTACCCGAAATAGGCCTTACACCGCAAACTGTGTCGCGCTTCGAAAAGCGTTTTTCTATTGAGGTAGGAGTGCTGCATTCCCAGCTTAATGATAAAGCGCGGTTGGCCGTTTGGCTTAAAGCTAAAGCGGGTGAACTTGGCATTATCATCGGAACGCGCTCTGCTATTTTTACGCCCCTTAAAAACCCAGGTATGATCATCGTCGACGAAGAGCATGACGAATCTTTTAAGCAACAAGATGGCTTACGTTACCATGCCAGAGATCTTGCCGCGGTACGAGCAAAACATCATGGCATCCCTTTGCTCCTAGGCAGTGCGACGCCTTCGTTGGAAAGTTTAAGTAATGCATTGCATGGGCGTTATGCGCATTTACAATTAACCCGACGAGCTGGTGGTGCGCAAACTACCAAGCAATTCGTTTTAGACGTTCGTGACCAGCCTTTGCACTATGGGATTTCCCAAGGTCTTTTGACCATCATGCGCCAGCATGTCAGTGCAGGTAATCAGGTGTTGGTTTTTGTAAATCGTCGAGGATACGCGCCAGCGTTGTTGTGCCACCACTGCGGTGAAACCGTAATGTGTAGTCGATGTGACCGCCCTTATACGGTGCACAAAGCGCAGAACCGCTTACAGTGTCACCATTGTGCAGGAACCCGCGCCATGCCCAAAACATGTGGCGCTTGTCATAGTCACACACTGCAAACCGCTGGAACGGGAACGGAACAGGTCGAGCAGGGGTTAGCTGCCCTATTTCCCGATGCAAAACAGGTGCGAATTGACAGTGACTCTGTGCGAGGCAAAGACAAGCTACATCAAACACTGGACGCGATTAACAAGCAGGAATACCAAATACTCATCGGCACGCAGATTTTGTCGAAGGGACATCATTTCCCTCACGTAACCTTGGTTGTCGTGCTTGACTGTGATGGCGCATTATTTAGCGCCGATTTTAGGGCGTCTGAAAAATTAGCGCAGCTTACCACTCAATTAGCTGGTCGAGCGGGGCGCGCATCAAAACCCGGAGAAATGTGGCTGCAGACACACAATCCTCAACATCCTCTGCTACAAGATTTAGTTAACAACGGTTACGGACATTTTGCGCGCCATGCGTTAACAGAGCGAAAAGCTGCTGGGTTACCTCCCTATGTTAGTCAATTCGTTATTCGTGCTGAGGCCATGGATAGTGCGCAAGCACATAACTTCTTGAACACATGTAGGCAAATCGTCAATCAACAGTCACAAGACGTAAACATCGACGTCGCAGGGCCATTTCCCAGCCTGATTGAAAAGCGTCAAGGCCGCTTTCGTTTCATGTTGGTCTGTGGGCACGCTAAACGCGCCCCTCTGCATCATGTATTAAGACAAGCGTTACCTTATATACAGGCGCAAATACTCGCAAGCAAAGTGCGTTGGTCTATTGATATTGACCCGACTGACTTTAGTTAGCGAAGCTAACATAATTACGTTAGTATTCGGGGTGTACAAGTGCATGAGGGTTAGGCATTATTGTGCGCCCTAAAACAATAACAATACGTAGGAATTTCGCCGAACATGGCACAACGTGATTATGTCTCTCGTGGTCGTTCTCCACAGAAAAAAAAACCAGCAACGAAACCTAAAGATAAACGCACATCGTCTGGTGTAGCGTCGTTCCCTATTGTCCGTCTAACGGTTGTTATCCTTCTGCTTATTGGTTTTGGCGTGTTCCTGTGGTCGATAAAAGACAACGCAACAGAAACCGTTGATAATGAGGCGCCTCGCGCCGTTGCTCCAACGTTAGAGGAGCTTCCTGAACTTCCACAAGAAGAATGGGAGTATATTCGTACCCTTCCAGGCTATGAAGTTGAGGTTGATGTTGCTGAGCAGGAAAAATCAGATAAGCGTTATCTAATGCAATGTGCATCATTTAGAACACGTGCACAGGCTGAAGAAATGAAGGCTAAGATAGCGTTTCAAGGTTTAGAAGCCCTTATTCGAAGCAGTACAGGCAGTAACGGCGATTGGTTCAGAGTCATTCTTGGGCCATTTGACACTAAACGAGATGCAGAGAAAGCCAAACACAGCCTTCGAAAAGTAAATATCGCAACATGCCAAATTTGGTATTGGAACTTGTAAGCCGCGGGGCGACGCATAGTTTCTATCCCCCTACAGCGCGTGATAAGGCCGTCCATGATGGTTTTATCGCGTGCATCATCGCTCAGTAAACTAGCAGTAATACATCATAACCCTTGAAATTCGGCTGTCTTCCCCCACCTCTATATTCATCAAGATTTTGCGTTATTGCAGGTAAGCAATAACACCCAGATAAACGGGGAATTAACGTGACAACGATTGTTTCAGTTCGACGTGGTAATCAAGTGGTAATGGCAGGTGATGGTCAGGTATCACTAGGTAATACGGTAATGAAAGGCAATGCCCGTAAGGTACGTCGCCTTTATCATGACAAAGTACTAGCAGGTTTTGCCGGTGGTACCGCAGATGCATTTACGCTGTTTGAGCGCTTTGAAGCAAAATTAGAAGCGCACCAAGGCCATCTAACCAAAGCGGCCGTAGAACTAGCTAAAGACTGGCGAACAGACCGTATGCTTCGTAAGCTTGAAGCATTGCTGGCCGTGGCCGATGAAACTGCATCATTTATTATTACCGGTAATGGTGACGTAGTGCAGCCAGAGCAAGATTTGATTGCTATTGGTTCAGGCGGAAACTATGCGCAGGCCGCTGCAACAGCGTTGTTAAATAACACTGAGTTATCGGCAAAAGACATCGCTGAGAAAAGCTTAACGATTGCGGGTGATATTTGCGTATTTACCAATCATAGCCAAACCGTAGACGTTCTAGATTATTAATCCGCCGCGTATGCGCTGCGGTACGTGCTTTCATAGCACCATTATTTAAAAGGGTTTTTTCATGTCTGAGATGACACCAAGAGAAATTGTTCATGAACTAGACCGTCATATTATCGGTCAACAGAATGCTAAACGTGCAGTATCTATAGCACTTCGCAACCGCTGGCGCAGAATGCAACTAGAGCCAGAGTTGCGCCAAGAAGTTACGCCTAAAAACATTCTTATGATTGGCCCAACGGGCGTGGGTAAGACCGAAATAGCGCGTCGTTTGGCTAAACTTGCTAATGCGCCTTTTATTAAAGTTGAGGCCACCAAGTTTACTGAAGTGGGTTACGTTGGTAAGGAAGTCGAAACTATTATTCGTGATCTTGCGGACATTGCAGTAAAGATGACGAAAGAAAACGAAATGAAGAAGGTGAAATTCCGCGCAGAAGAAGCTGCTGAGGAGCGCATTCTTGACGCATTACTGCCGCCCCCTGAAGACGCTTGGGGTAATAAGGAAGAGGTGGAAGACCGTGGAACCCGCCAGGCATTTCGTAAAAAGCTTCGCCAAGGTGAGCTAGACGACAAAGAAATTGAAATTGATGTGGCGTTGCCACAAGTGGGCGTAGAAATTATGGCGCCTCCTGGTATGGAAGAAATGACAAACCAGCTTCAGGGGATGTTCCAAAACTTATCTGGCTCTCAAAAGAAAAAGAAAAAGTTAAAAATTAAAGAAGCGTTTAAGCTACTGATTGAAGAAGAGGCTGCACGCTTAGTTAATCAGGAAGACTTAAAAGAAAAGGCGCTTGAAGCTGTTGAGCAACACGGCATTGTGTTTGTCGATGAAATTGACAAAATCTGTAAGCGCGAAGGAAATACATCGGGCGATGTTTCCCGTGAAGGTGTGCAACGAGACTTACTTCCTTTGGTAGAAGGTTCAACGGTGTCAACAAAACACGGCATGGTAAAAACCGACCACATTTTGTTTATCGCCTCAGGTGCATTCCAAATGAGTAAGCCGTCTGATTTGATACCAGAGCTTCAAGGGCGTTTACCTATTCGCGTTGAATTAACGGCGCTTAAAGTAGAAGACTTTAAACGTATTCTTACCGAACCAAATGCGTCATTGACCGAGCAGTACATTGCGCTAATGAAGACGGAAGGTGTTGATATTACTTTTGACGATTCAGGTATCCAGCGTATTGCCGAAGCCGCATGGAAAGTAAATGAAACGACCGAAAACATCGGTGCTCGCCGTCTTCATACGGTACTAGAGCGTTTGATGGAAGATATCTCGTTTGACGCATCGGAAAAAAGTGGCGAAGCGTTTGTCATTGACGCTGAGTATGTAAATAGTCATTTAGATACCTTGGTCGACAACGAAGATCTATCGCGCTTTATTCTGTAGCGTTACTATTGAAGCTTCTTACCCCTCAGTAAGAAGCTTCAACAATCTGCCTGTTATATCTGCCCCTGTCTCGCTTTCTACGCGCAAAAAGAAAGGGCATGGATTAGCTTCAAGAAAGAAATACTCCCCTTTGTGATTTCGTCTCCAATCGATAGCACACCATTTCATACCTAGCCCTTTACACAGCGTTTTAGCAAGCAGCTGGACTGACTTTGGTAATGGCGTTAATAACGGCCTTGCGGTGTCATCATCTCGAAAGTCGTGGGCGAGTGAGTCTATTTGCACGCTAATTACCTCGTTGCCCAGCACATAGCTTCTAATATTCGTACCAGGTATAAATGCCTGTAGTGTTACCGGGTGTTTGTTTACCAGTGACGACACGTGATGCAGGTTGTCGTTTTCTTTATGCAGAAGTGTAGCTGTTTTTCCGCCCCGTACCGGTTTGTGGATGACATCATCCATATTATTGCAAAACTGTTTAGCTACCCGAGGCGCGTTGCCTATAAACGTATAAGGAATAGTGGCACCTAACTGACAAGCGGCTCTAAGTTGATGCGGTTTACATTGATGCGCGCGCACGGCGTCGATGCTATTTACCCAGCGAGTGCCGGTATATTGTAGCCAGCACATCAAGGCACTGTCATGTTCGCTTACCAGCCAAGTTTCATGCTGTGAAGACATAGCATTAACGATAGGGCGTTCGTATTGGTGCCAATAGACCGAATGGATATTCGACATGGCAATCCGGTTAGACGGTAAGTGGTCATGAAAATCAAAATGAAGCAAACCATCGTCGTAGTCGGGGTCATAACTTAGCTGCCAATGTGTTCCAAAAAAAGCAGTGTTAACGATAAAAGGGGTATGCCCCGATGCGAATAACGCGTAGGAAATATGTTGAATTTGCGGGTCTTGCTCGTTACCCAATAATGCTATGTGCACACTGTCATCCTGTCAGTCCTTTTTGCAATGTGTAAAGGCGCTGCATACTATGGCAGCGCCTGCTTAGTACACGTATCTCATTAGAGATAGATAGGCAAGTCGCCACCGCCTTCACCAATGGCCATCGTGATATACACCGGTGGTGTGACAACGGTGATAGGCCCCGACTCCTTTGTTGACAAACTTCGTTGTGGAGTAGGGATATGGGCGGCGCCCGATACCTTGCTAAGTGCATTATCGGCAAGTTGTACAGGTGTAGATGTTACTGGTTTTTTCATGTTTACGCTCCTTGTAAGGCGTGATAGTAAAGTGCAAACGAGGCAAATTCATGCAACGTCTACGGGTTGATAAATGGTTCTGAAGCAGCCGGCAATAAGTGCTGAGCGACCGCGAATTTTTAATTTTTTATAAATATTGGCGCAATGAAACTTTACGGTTCTTTCGCTGATGAATAAGTCGTTGGCAATGAGCTTATTGGGCAGCCCCTCCATAATTTTATGGGCAACTTGCAGTTCTCGCTTTGACAGTTCGTGAATGGCTAAGCCTTCACTTTTCTTTGCCAGGTACTTTTCGTCAATACGATTACGCTCTGCAACTGTCAGTAATCGGTTAGCTTCTCTCACTTCATGTGTGTTCATGGTTTATATCCTTTAAGTGGGGGTAGTAAGGGTTGATTTATTGGTAAGCGGGCAAAGCGCGCCCTCCTGTAGTTCAAACACCTTGTTTGCCATGGCTATCGTTTGTGGTCGGTGAGCCACCATAATGCGCGTTATATTAAGTGCTTTAAGGTGTTGGTTAATCTTGCGTTCGTTTTCTATATCTAAATTGCTGCTGGCTTCATCAAGGAAAAGAATGCTGGGCTGTTGATAGAGCGCGCGGGCCAGCAGCAAACGCTGCTTTTGCCCGCCGCTTAGGCTGTTCCCCATATCACCCACTAAGGTGTGATACTGCATTGGCATGGATATTATTTCGTGATGGATGCACGCTATCTGCGCTGAATGTACTAGCCTTTCGTGGTCAAGGGTTTCATCAAAGCAGCTTATGTTGTCAGCGATAGAACCGCTCAAACAGGCGTCATCTTGAAGTACAGAGGCGATCACGGGCAGCCCAGATGCGTTATTGCTGCCATGTCGTATGGAGCCTGATGTGGGCGTATAAAGCCCCATTAAACATTTCAGTAAGGTGCTTTTCCCGCCACCACTTTCACCCACGATGGCAATAATGTCTCCATATGCCACTTGCAGGTTGATATTCCGCAACACAGGCGCACAGTTTTCACTGTAGGCATAGTTGAGCCCACGGGCCTCCAGCGCGAGCGCACGTGGCGCACAGCTATGCGAGGACATCACGGCACTCGGTGAGCTAGATGCGTAGGGGACTTGAGTACCGGCCATCAAGTTACGGCGGGGCGTGGCCGGTTTGGCGAAAACAATATCGCTAAGACGGGCAAAATGAACGCCTAACATACTAAGTTCAATGAAGGTGTTTACTACACTATCAAGTGCACTGATAAAGCGGGTTTTATAGGCGATAAACGCCAGCATCATGCCCACCGTAAGTGTGTTGTCGATAACCAGTGTGGCGGCAATATAAATAACAATGAGGTTTTCAATGCCAAACAGTATTTGGTTGATAGCATCACTGCTTAAGCGAAGCTTACCCAGCGAAATCTCTTTGTTCAGTGTGAGCACCAACTTATTTTGCCATTGGCTGTGTCGTTTTACTTCTTGTTGATAGACCCTAATGGGCGTAATGGCGCGCATGCTTTCCATAAAGTGGCTTTGCTCTGACGCTCCCAGTGCTATTTTCTCACTTGTAAGGCGCTTGCTAACCGGAATAAGCGCAACCCTAATGGCAAGGTAAATAAGCATAATGACAATGACGACCAGGGTCAGCTTTATCGAATAAATGGCCATCACACTTAATGTCACAATAGCCATTACGCCATCGAGTAAGGCGGTTACTAGCCCGGTAGTTAGAAACTCTCTAATTTTAGCGAGTGACCCAAATCGAGACACGAGGTCACCCACATGACGTTTTGCAAAGTAATCGATAGGCAGTGACAGTAAATGCTGCAATACCGACGCTGACAGTTGCAACTGTAGCCGAGATGAAGCAGAGAGAATAAGCAACCGTCTAACAGTACTTGTGAAGGTTTCAATAACGAGCAATAAGAAAAAGCCTATCGCAAGCGCTTTAAGCAGCGCATGGTTGCCTTGAATGATCACATCATCCACGATGGTTTGCATGTAGTAAGGTGATATCAACGCAAAAATCTGAAGCAGTGCTGATAAGCCTATCAATGTCAGTATGTTGCGTTTGAATCCTGTTGCCTTTGTTAAAAAATGGCGAAGTTTGAGTGCAGTGCGCGCGGGTTTCGGGGTAAACGTATCGGTTGGAGCGATTTCTAAAGCAATGCCTGAAACATGCATGGCCGCTTCGTGCAACGTTAATGTTCGCTTCCCTAAACTTGGGTCAATGATCACAATACTATTTCGGGTAACGGTGGTTAGCACCACGAAGTGTTGCATATCCCAATGTAATATAGCAGGGCAGGACAGTTGGGAGAGGCTCGCCATTTCAATTTTTAGTGCCCGACTTTGTAGTCCAAGTCGGTGTGCTATTTCCATGATGGTTTTTAATGTAGCACCACGCAACGAGAGCGAAGCGTACTGACGTAGCTCACTCAGTTCGCGTTTATCACCATAGTGTTGTGCTACCATAGTTAAGCAGGCTAGCCCGCACTCGGCTGCTTCTGTCTGCAATACCACAGGGACTTTTTTCTTAAAACCAAAGGTATCGAAAAGCGGAAAAGAAGAAGCAGTAATATGGCTCATTATATTCTCCCTGAAATGCTGTAAAGCGGTTCAAGCAGCCATTCGATAAGAGTGCGTTGGCTTAGCGATACATCGGCAGAAAACGTCATGCCCACTTTAAGCGCAATACGCTTACCGTAAGCGTTAATCCCGTCACTGTGTAACGATGCAGTAATAACGTAAACGGGTTCATCGATAGAGACGGGCGCATTTGCCCATTCACCCGGCAGGATCAGTGCTGGTGAAATGGTGACAATATTGCCTTTTTGTAGACCAAATTTCTGGTAAGGAAATGCGTCGTAGCGAATGTCTAGGTCTTGCCCCTCCTCAATAAATCCGGCAGCGTGAACGGGGACAAGTATTTTTGCTTCAATGGTATTTTCGGTAGGCAGTAAACTTAACAAAGGAATGTTAGGGTCGATGTGTTGTCCGTTTTTTACTTGCAGATTCGCAATAACACCGGTTTCAGCCGCATAAAGGGTCTGGTAAGCATCATTTTCTAACGTGATAATTTGAGTGGTAAGGTCGCTGATAGCATTTTCGTGTTCAGCTAATGAGATGGCATAGTGAGTCGGTAAATCGTGCTGTTTTTGTATAAGCTCTGCCAACTCATTTTCAGCCATCGCAATTTCTTGGTGTGCGCGCGTTAGGGCTTGTTCACTAGATAAGGCAGCAAGCGCCTGAGCATCACGTTCTGCTGCAGTGGCGTGGCCAGTTTTCGTCAGTGCTGATATTGATGCGAGTTGCTTTTGGTTGAGTGTGTGGGCTGCGGTAGCCATTAAAGCAATTTTTTTAAGCACAGCAAGATTACTGCGACGCTCAGCAACTTTATGAGTAAGGTTGGAAATCTCTTGTGCCTGTATGTTTAAAGTCGCGCTGTGAACGTCGATTAAGCGCTGCTTCTTTGCCCTTAATTGCTCAATCAGCGTAGCTTCTACACTGGTGTTACCTGCCTGTTGCATGGCGTAATTCAAGGTTAGGAGTGGCGCTCCAGCTTCGACAACTTGCCCCTCTTTAACCATGATCTGTTCGATTCGCCCACGACGCTTTGCAGCATATACTTTTTGAACCCCCTGCGATGATTGAAGCCACCCATTAACCGATGCCTTTCTGGCATAGCTACTCATGTTGAGATACAACAATACGGCAATCAACCAAGCAACCAGCACTACTGTGGTTACCATGAACGAGGTTCGCGGAGTAACGAGAAACGTACCCGTTATAGGAGAGCGTTGCTGCTCAATCGCTTGTTGTCTAAAAAGTCCCTTTCGCATTACCCATCCCTGTGTAGCTAATACCAATAGAAGAAGAGTATTGAGCTGCCCCATCCGTGGTGGTGAAGTCTCCGTGGCATCTTTTCCATGACGCCTCCTTGACCAACTCAATACTCGTAAACGTGTATATCTCGATTGGTATTCAGAATAACTAGAAACGATAAACGGTGCGTTGTATGAAAAGCCTGGGCTTTCGAATCGCCCAGAAAACAGGGCGTTTGGCGCATATTTGAACGTATTCGTCTCAGAAATGAATGTTGATGTAGAGCAAAAAATAGAAAAAAGACTGAATGACTCGTACGAATTATGTGCTATAAAAAGTATGTGTATATGAAATGCACACGTGGTTTGTACTATAAGAAGACAGGAAGGCGCATGTTTGTACCCAGCATATTATTAAAACAGTTATATACCCATGGCAGCTTAACCAAAACTAATAACGGCATTTCGTTTGCTCTTAAAAATCGACTAAAAGATTCAACAATTAAAGACATAAAATGGATTTCACTAGACGGAAATAACATCCCCGAAGAGAAAATTTCTTTCAGGATGTCTGGTGACGAAATGTTATCAGTCGACGATATTAATCGTGCTGATGGTGTGGCATTTGGTTTGCGACAGACTATCATCGTGCATATAGAGTTAGATGAAGCGGTTAGCCCCGAAAAACGCAAAATTGGAATTTGTTTTTCCGCATCTCCATTTGGAAAGTTAAAGTTTGAAGTAGAAGATAATGTGACCTCACCTGAACAAAGAGGGGGCCATATTCCTCGTGACGATCATGACGATTACGGTGAAAAAGCAATCAAAGCGCGTCAAAGCTACTTTGAAAGTGCAACCGATAAAAAGCTTAATCATGTGGCCAAATATTCTATCGATCCTAAAGAGCTGCAAGGTAATATCGAGCACTTTATTGGCGCGGCACAAGTTCCCATCGGCATTGCAGGGCCATTAAAAATAAATGGTGAATACGCCAAAGGTGAATTTGTTGTTCCGCTTGCTACTACCGAAGGCACGCTAGTGGCGTCGTACAACCGTGGTATGAAACTGCTTAACATGAGCGGTGGAGTTACGGCTACGGTGGTAGATGATGCAATGCAACGTGCACCGGTATTCATTTTCGAAAACGCGCGAGGCGCAAGAGATTTCGTGAAATGGATAAATGAAAATATCGAAAGCATTCGAGAAGAAGCTGAAGCAACGTCCAGCATTGCGAAACTGACGTATATCGATCATTTCCTATCAAACAAGTTTGCATTCTTGCGTTTTAATTACCGAACAGGCGATGCAGCAGGGCAAAACATGGTGGGCCGAGCCACATTTGCGGCTTGTGGGTGGATACTCGACCATTATGAAGGCATCGAAAACTTCTATTTAGAGTCTAACTTTGCGACCGACAAAAAAGCATCGCAAATTAATATAATGCGTACTCGCGGAAAGCGCGTGACGGCAGAGGCTACCATTAAGCGTGAACATCTCTTGCAGGTTATGCGCGTAGACCCCAAACAAATAGACTATCACGGGCGTGTTGCAGGTGTCGGATCTTTCCTATCGGGTGTTAACAATACTGGCTTACATTCACCTAACGGGATCACCGCGATGTTTATTGCCACTGGGCAAGACGTAGCGAACGTTTCTGAATCCTCTGCGGCTATGATGTATTCAGAGTTAACAGAAGAAGGTGATTTATATCTTTCTATTACAATTCCTTCGCTAATTGTTGCTACATACGGTGGCGGGACAGGAATAGGAACGCAGCGCGAGTGTTTAGAGTTAATGGACTGCTACGGTCGAGATCGTGTATATAAGTTTGCTGAAATTGTGGCTTCTGTTGTATTAGCGGGTGAAATATCGTTGGCATCCGCGATAAGTTCTTCAGATTGGGTGTCATCTCACGAACAGTATGGTCGTAACCGTTAAGATAATTTCCTCACTAAGCAAGAAATAAAAAGCCGCTGGACGTAACGTGTTCAGCGGCTTTTTTGTATGTTGTACAAATGATTAGCCAATCTATCACTAATGTGAATTACGCGAAGGTGCACAAATAGATTTATTGCATATGGAATTTCATATATGATAAATCACATACGAAATTCCATATGTAATCTGTTATGTCTACCTGTTTGCTGTCGCCGCTCACATTTTTCAAGTGTTTGTCAGATGACACTCGCCTTAAAACGCTGTTGATATTAAGCGAAAAGGGCGAGTTGTGTGTATGCGACCTAACCGACGCCCTTCAATTAAGTCAGCCCAAAATATCCCGCCATCTTGCAGATTTACGCAAGTGTGGTTTGGTGCTTGATACCCGCAAGGGTAAATGGGTTTATTACCAGCTCAACCCGGAACTTCCGGCGTGGGCGCGTGACATCATCAATAATACGGCAACGCAAAACCCCGATTATATCAGCGAGCCGTTAGCCAATTTAGGCTGTTTGAAATGCTAACTACCAAGGCCGATTAGATCCCTTACTTTATTGCAGGATTTTTTATGAAGATTTTATATGTGTGTACACATAACCGCTGTCGAAGCATTCTCTGCGAGGCAATAACTAATGCGTCTGATAGCAACGTAGAAGCACGCAGCGCAGGAAGCCAACCCGTTGGGGAAGTGCACCCACTATCGCTTAAGTACCTGGCCGCCAGAGGGTTTGATATAACGGGCCTTAAAAGTCAGTCATGGAATGAGTTTGAAGGTTTTAATGCTGATTTAGTGGTAACAGTATGCGATTCAGCCGCAGGCGAAACATGCCCTGTGTTCTTCGGTAAATCACTCAAAGTACACTGGGGCTTGGAAGACCCTTCAAAACGTGAAGGCACAGAGCAAGAAATGGCTGATGCGTTTAACAAGACGATAGATATTATTGAAAAACGTGTTGCAGCATTATCAACGCTTTCTAAAAAGCAACTAGATAAAGCCGCACTTAAAGAGGCGCTGTTAAAGTTAGGCGCCAAGTGATGCAAAAGCGTGTATTAAGCGTCGACTTTACGGTGATTATTTAATATAGGGTGAACGAAATGGGATTCTTTGAACGTTATTTATCGGTTTGGGTAGGCCTGTGTATTATTGCGGGGGTGGGTTTGGGCTATGTTGCCCCAGGAGTATTTGAGTATATTGCAGCGCTTGAATACGCCCACGTTAACCTTGTGGTAGCGGTACTGATTTGGCTAATGATTTACCCAATGATGGTACAAATAGATTTCAGCTCAATTAAAGATGTAGGTAAAAAGCCAAAAGGTCTTGTTCTAACGCTCATTGTGAACTGGCTAATTAAACCCTTCACTATGGCCCTTTTAGGCTGGTTATTTTTCAAAGGCATTTTTGCAGACTGGGTAGACCCGCAAACCGCCAGCGAATACATTGCGGGTATGATCTTACTCGGTGTCGCGCCATGTACCGCAATGGTGTTTGTATGGAGTCATCTGACAAAAGGCGATGCAAACTATACATTGGTACAGGTTTCAATAAACGACCTGATTATGGTTGTGGCGTTTGCGCCGCTTACCGCCATGTTGCTTGGCGTTACTGATATATCGGTTCCGTGGGATACGCTACTTCTTTCGGTAGCACTTTACGTAGTTTTACCGCTAGTAGCCGGTTATCTTACCCGTCGACGTTTAGAAAGTAATAATGATCCGTACAATGCGAATTTAGCAAAAGATACCAATACAATTGATGCGTTAGTCAACACGTTTAAACCATTTTCCGTTATCGGTTTACTACTAACCATTGTTATTTTGTTTGGTCTGCAAGCTGAAACGATTTTATCAAAACCACAGGACATTGTGCTTATAGCAATACCACTGCTCATTCAAACCTATGGTATTTTTGCCATTGCCTATTTCGCCGCTAAACGTATGAAGTTGCCTCATACTATTGCTGCGCCTGCGAGTATGATTGGTACATCGAATTTTTTCGAGCTTGCCGTGGCGGTGGCAATCTCATTGTTCGGTTTGCACAGCGGAGCGGCACTGGCTACCGTAGTAGGCGTGTTGGTAGAAGTACCGGTTATGCTCTCGCTGGTGTGGTTTGCCAACAGAACACGTTACTGGTTTGATTAGGCGAGGTAGACTATCGACGCTGCGGGCGTCGAAAAATCGTGAGCATGATAACAGCCGATGTGTGGGCACGGTGATAAACTTAGAACAAAAAAAGCCGATGAACATTAACGTTCATCGGCTTTGTTGTCTTACACATTAGTTATTAGGAATTAATGTTCCCAATGGAAATGATGTGCTTTTGCTTCTACCGCGTCGGCGGTTTCTTGAGGCATAAAGGTGGCATTGTTTTCTTCAAAGAAGAAAGGTGCACGCTTTTTCTTACTGCCAACTTCATTCATGGTGGCGGCTTCATAAATACGGCCATTTAGCACCGTATATTCTACATATTCGCTTTTACGAATATCGTTGAGTACATCACCATCGATAACGACGAGGTCAGCCAATTTCCCTTTTTCGATACTGCCTAGGTCATCACCCATTCCCAAGTGCGTTGCACCATCGATAGTACCGCCACGGAGTGCTTCCCACGGTGTAAAACCACCTTGCTGCATTATCCATAGCTCCCAATGCGCGGCTAAGCCTTCGCGTTGGCCATGCGCACCAATGTGAACACTCACACCATTGTCACGCAGTTCTTTTGCGTAGGCCGCAACATTCTGATGGTTATATTGGTTCTCTGGTGCTGACGGACGTCTTATTGCACGGCGGTCAAGAATAGTAGAAGGCGTGTAACGAAGAAGACGAGGGTTTTTCCACACATCGGTTTTATCGTACCAGTACTCTTCGCCCATCATGCCGCCATACGATACAACAAATGTTGGGGTGTAGCCGAATTCAGTTGCTTTCCATAATTGTGTGACGTCGCTGTAGCCACGCTCAACAGGAATACTGTGCTCGAGGCCAGTATGCCCGTCGACCAGCATGGTTAGGTTTTGTTGGAATTTACCACCGCCCTCTGGCACAACCATCATATCTTGATTTTTCGCAGCCCATAGCACCTGTTGACGTTGATCACGACGCGGCTGGTTATAGCTTTTTACTGATATCGCCCCGGCTTCTTTTAAACGCTCAACATGGAAGTACGCATCTTCATAATCGTTGATGATTGCCTTGTAGCCCAGCCCTTCTGCACCATATAAGATGGTACCGGTAGAATAGATACGCGGGGCAACAATTTTGCCTTTACGCTGCAATTCTGCGGCGGCCATAATTTCTGTCGTGTCGTTTGAAGGATCGTGAATAGTGGTTACACCAAACGCAACGTTAGAGTATTGGCTCCAGTTTTGCTCAGGTATAATTTCATTTCTACCCTGAGAACCATGGGCATGGGCATCGACTAAACCAGGAATAACGGTCTTGCCTGCAATATCAATCTGCATTGTGTCATCTGGAATTTGAACATCACCGCGTTTGCCTACTGCCTCAATGCGATTGTCTTTAATCAATACCACACCATCTTCAATGATTTCTTGCGTATTGTTTGCGTCACGCATTGTCACCACCTTTCCGCCTACTAACGCTTTATAACCCGACGGCTTATCCGCTTCGGTGGTAAACGACAAATCCACACCGTCAGCAACCGGTTCAGGGAGCGTTTCTGGTGCACCGTCAACAAAGGCAAAGGCTTCATCAAGTGAACGTTGGTACAAGGTAGGCCCATTAAACCAGCTTACGGTTTTGTTGTCTGGCGACCACGTTAGGTACTCGCCAGCGCGTGATGATAGTTGCGTTACCGGCAACGATGTCATGTTGGGACCAATCGTCACTTTCTTACCATTATCAACAAATGGCGCGACAAACGTTTTAAACTGATAAACAAACGCAACCCACTTCTTATCGTGAGATAGTTTGTACTCACTTACTTTGTCAGCTCCGTATAGATGAGTGCGTTTGTCATTCCCATTTAAATTTACGCTTGATAGTTGCGTTTCGTAATACGCGTCTCCGCCGGCAGATTCAGTGAAGTAGACACGTTCGTCGTTACCCGCGAAGTGTGCGTTATACCCGCCATCGGAAATTTTAGTAACCGTATCCTCTTCTAAGTCGGCTACGTACACGCCGGGTTCAACCGAATATTTAGGGTCTAGTAAATAGCCACCGGTAAATTTACGGAAGACTACTTTTTCGCCGTCACTGGAGAACGAAGGTTCAATGTAATGCCCTGGTTGTGTAGTTATAGCTTTTCCGCGCCCTCCTCGTGCTGACACAACGCGAACCGACCCTAAGTCTTGATCATCCCACGTGGTATAAACAATCGATTTCCCGTCGTTAGAAAAGCGTGGGTAATACTCATCGTGATCGTTTTGCTTAGTCAGGCGCTTAATTTTTCCTGATTTTACGTCGCGAACATAAAGTTTGCCCAAGGCCTGGAATAAGATGGTTTTTCCATTTGGTGACATCTGCGACCAACGAATCATTTTCACATCAAATTTATCGGGTGCAACGTCTACATTAAAACGCAGCGCGTCGGCATATTTTACCGTCGCTTCAATGTTGACATTAATGGTTTCAATCGCTTTGCTCTTCACGTCTATGGTATGAAATTTACCGCCTGTCCAATACATGATTTTTGATGAGTCAGGCATCCAGTCGAAGTAAGCAAAATAGCCTTCCGAGCCAAACCCTTCTTGCATATCACGCTCAAGCTCAAGCGTGAGTGGCGTTTCTATACCGGTCTTAATGTCTTTTATAAATAACGCTGTTCTGTCTTTAACGCGGCGAACAAAAGCAATGAATTTGCCGTCTGGCGAAGGCGTTGGAACCACTGCGCCACCGGTACCACTTATGTAACGACTATCTTCGCCAGTTTCTCTATCAAAACGGGTAATTGCAAAAATACCTTCCAACGGGTCGCGGTTGTATTCAAAGCGGCTGCCCGGTACGGTATTTTCAGTAAAATAAATATATTTTCCGTCGTGAGAAAATACTGGGTCTGCAATGTTTTGCTGGTCGCGTTTACCACTGTTACGCGCTTTAATCTGTAAGCCATCACCACCAGATTTGTGATACATCCAAATTTCACCGGCAGGAATACTGCGGCTAGACATAATGCCTTTTGTTACCACAATATATTGGCCGTCTGGGCTCCACTTTGGTGCGTGAATAAGGTTTTTCTTTTCTTTCGTAACCTGATGAAGGTTTGTGCCGTCGATGTTCATTACCCATACATTGCTGAGGCCGTCTTTATCAGAAATAAATGCGACTTGCTTGCCGTCTGGAGAAATTGACGGGTGAAGGTTCCACGCGAAATCTTGCGTTAATGGCTCGGCGTCGCCACCATCGATATTAACTTTGTATAGGTCACCTAACATATCAAACACCATAAACTTGCCATTTGGTGCTATATCTAAGCTCGACCACGTTGTCTCATTAGTTTTTATAGTGACTTCGTTCAAAGCAAAGGGCGGAGCGTCTACTTCCCAGTTTTCTACATCATAACCCGTCGTTTCGGTAGGCTCGGCGTCTTGAGCGTAAGCTACGCCAGAGGCCAGTAGAGCTGAAGCAATCAGCGACAGTGATATCTTTTTCATTATCTTTGTATTCCGGCTTGTTGTTTGTCGTTAGTTATTATTTTATTGCGGCGCAAAAGTCGAAGCAGCGGCGCAATGCTTGTCATTTAATCATACGTCAAGACAGCGTTAGCACATTACCATTACGCGACTAGTCGTTTTCAATTTGTGACGAATGCCTGCTACTGATATTTTTACGCTTTTTATGACGGAATTAAAAGGAAGGTGGGAATACAATCCGGTATTGCCTGTAAATACGGAAATCTCTTTACACACTCCCTCTGCCCAGCGACAAGTTATTTGCATTCTTTTATGGGTCAGTTCTACTTGTTTTTTGTTCTGCCTCACACGCTATTTATTTATTAACGCAAAATTCGCTAAAAAAGATATCCGCGACTATATTTTTAGTTCGGCTAAAAATGATGTTTAAGTCCCAAACGTTGGCATTTCAGAACGTTCAAGTTTTTTAGCTACGGTCATTTTCCACGTAAATAAACGTAATAGGGGGAGAGACAATGAAACTTCTCATTGTAGAGCAGGACGCGACACAGGCCGAGATATACAAGCTGTCACTTGAAGATGAATTTGACGTTATTCAGGTTGATTCTAAAACCGCCGCGCTTAAAGCGCTCAAAGAAAACGAAATTAGCGTTGTGATTTCTGATTGGTGCATCGGTGATTCGACGGCGGCAATTTTTGGAAGCGCTGAAACCGAAATGAAGGGAAATAAAGCGCCTCTTATCATCGTAGTGTCAGGCGATAGTTCTGACGAAACAATGAGAAAAGCTTTTCATTCAGGCGTGTCCCATTATATTACAAAGCCCTATAACGTTATATTGCTGACTGAAACGGTTATCAATTCTAAGCACCAAATTGAAACATTAACGCAAATGGAGACTGATAACTCCAGAAGCCGGGAGACGGCAAAAACGGCGCTAAGCCAAGCGGCTATTTATGGTACAGGAATGGAAATTGTTTCTTCGCTGAATACGTGTAGCACTATTGAAGTGATGGCTAAAAAAGTGCTGACTACACTTAGGTTAAATGGTGTGCATGCCGCCATCCAGTTCAGAGACGGCGAGGAAATAACCAACATCGATACCGATTTGGCACCTTGTGATAAAACCACAGATAAAGTTTTTCAGGTGCTTCATGATCAAGGGCGAATCTACCGCTTTGGGCGACGACTTATGCTGAACGACGAGTCGGTGTCCTTGCTTGTTAAAAATATAGCGAAAGAAGATCCGGTACTCTACGACGCTATTTTAGACATGGGGGCTAAGTTAGTGCCTGCGATAAATGCGCGTTACGAAAGTGTGTTACAACAAAACACACTGGTAACACTGAATACTGACTTAAATAATGTGCTTGAGAGAGTACAGCAATGTATTCGTAAGGTGGGTGCAGAAAAAATGCAAATTATCAGTGATGTGTCTAGCCGAATAAAGACCAGCTTTCATGCCTTAGAAATGACCGAAGAGCAAGAGGCCTTCTTTATTGATTTGATCGAGAAAGAGTTAGAGTCTCGTGAAGATAATGATGAGCTCATCACCATAGATACCATGCTAACTGAAATTTCGGAAACGTTGAAAGCCCGAGTGTCAGAAGCGGTCAATCATAGCGATGAAGAAGAGTATTTAGACGTAGAGTTTTTTTAGCGGATAACACAAATTAAAAGCCCAATGTTAAAGACAACATTGGGCTTTTTTGTATGGTATTTAT
Organism: Alteromonas sp. 4NH20-0056; assembly: GCF_057539655.1. Lineage (NCBI taxonomy): Bacteria > Pseudomonadati > Pseudomonadota > Gammaproteobacteria > Alteromonadales > Alteromonadaceae > Alteromonas > Alteromonas sp. 4NH20-0056. The sequence continues at coordinate 64,233 of NZ_BAAJLS010000009.1, forward strand.
GTCATCGTCACAAATTCTTCAGCGCTTGTGGGGTGTATGGCTACACACGCATCAAAGTCTGATTTTGTTGCGCCCATTTTAATAGCTACTGCGAACCCTTGCAGAATTTCGTCCATACCGTGGCCAATACCGTGAAGTCCAACAACTTTTTCGTCGTTGCCGGCGCATACTAGCTTCATCTTTGTCATTTGACGGTATCGGGTAACCGCGGTGTACATTGATGCAAAACTAGACGTATAAACTTTAACGTTGTCTTCACCATGTGCCTCAATGGCTTCGGCCTCTGTCATTCCTATCGTACCAATAGGAGGGTGACTAAACACAACAGTAGGGATCATCGAATAATCCATATGTGCGTCGTCTTGACCATTAAATAAGCGCTCACTTAGTAAACGCCCAGCTTTTACGGCAACAGGAGTGAGTTCCGCCTCACCGGTAATATCGCCAACAGCATAGATACCTTTTGCTGTGGTATTTTGATATTTGTCTACTTTAACTGTTCCATCATCATTTAATTCCACATCGGTGTTTTCGATCTTAATAACATCAGTTGCGGGCTCTCGACCAATCGCCCAAATAAGGCAATCTGTATCTAGCGCTTCGCCATTAGTTAAGTAAACAGTTAACGAATTGTCGTCATGCTTTTCTACTTTCTCTACGCTCGTGTGGTTATGCAATGTGCAACCTTCTGCATGGATAATGTCTACCAGCGTTTCGTGAATGATGGGGTCGAAATTACGTAGCGGCGCGTGTTTACGTACTACTAAATGACTGTCTGTACCCAAACTATGTAGTACGCCAGCAAGCTCAACACCAATATAGCCAGCACCCACAACAACAGCACGCTTAGGTTGTTCTTTTAATGCGAAGAAACCGTCTGAATTTATACCGTGCTGCGCACCTGGTAAATCAGGGATAACGGGACGACCGCCAGTGGCAATCGTAATATGGTCAGCCGTGTACTGCTCGCCATTTACTTCAATGGTATTATTATCGACAAAGGAAGCGAAGCCTTTGATGAGAGTAATGTCGTTAGCGGTTATTACGCGGTCATAAGAGGCATGGATACGCTCGATATAGGCTTGCCTGCTTGCAACTAAACTATCCCAACTAAAATGATTAAGCGAAAGATCAAAACCGTACTCAGGTGCATAGCGGTGAATAGCTTCTGCTACCTGCGCACCATACCACATGGCTTTTTTAGGAACACACCCCACATTAACGCAGGTGCCGCCGATATCTTTGGCTTCGACGATAGCGACTTTTTTGCCGTGTTTTGCTGCTCGATTTGCTGATGCGATACCACCGCTTCCGCCGCCAATAGCAATATAATCAAAATGTTTCATATAGGTTAGCCTTGTTGTCCGTTCGACTGACTTGTGAGGTTATTGTTACACGAATTGTGTGGAAGGCACAGTGCGTACGCATTGTAAAAGACCTCTCCATGAAGGATTATCTTTCACAATACAACGCTGATAAGCAATAAAGTTTATTTACGATGAGTAACGCGGCTAGATCATTTTAGCATTTACTTTGCGCTATCTTAATCTTCTTTCTCTGGCGTTGGAGGTTCAATTTGAATATCGAATGCCTTACCTCTATCTTGCTCAAATTTAATCAGCTTTTGAATAGTGGTTTCTGTCAACACATGACCTTCAGGGAGAATTAAAATATGGCTATCGTTATAGAGGTTTTTAGCTAGGATCATGCCAGGTTTCAGTTGGGTTGCCTTGCTACTGGTATGAAGCAACTTCGACGTCGTGACGTCTTCAGCCTGAAGCAGTAGGTCGATGATTTCGCCGTCATAACGTGTATTAGTGTGTTTCTTTAATTCTATTTTAGCATCGCGAGAAGACATTTCGATACCGCTTAATCGGCCGGTAATAAGACGCCAATAATCACGGGCTACGGCTAAAATACGCGACCCAATTGGAATTTCCTTAGCGACTTTCTTATTTAAACCGCTGCCATTGTAATGTTCAAATTGGTATTCGATGATATCTGAAACTGGAGCAAGCTCGTGAGCAGGCGCCAAGATAAGGGACGCTTTAGTCGTTTGCTGTAAATAGTTTTGTTGTTGCTGGTAATTTAGCTTAGCAAAAGGACCTGCAAAATCGTCATTATCAAGGCCGAGCAAACCAATTTCGCAAATAAGACCAGCATAACGAATACGTTTAACTTCATCACGTTCAAGTTTTGCCATACGCGCTAGCTTCGTTGCTAGCTCACTGACTTCTATCGCAAACTTGCCGTTAATATCGGGGTTAATACTTATAACGTTGAAAAGCACTTGCTCCATTGCAAGGTTGTGTTTTTCAATTTTATTCAGCGCTGCTTTTATCTGTCGAGTACGTCTTTGTACCACTTGCTCAAGCGTAGCATTGACATCTTTTAGTTTGCGATTTTGCATGCGGGTTAACGTTTGTAAACGGGTGTTTTCTGTTTTCAGCTTTACCCGCTCAAGCCCTTCTTCTACAACGGAAATAAGCTCTTGATTATCCCATGGCTTTTGTAGATACCGATGGATTTTTCCTTGATTTACCGCTTTGATCGTTGACTCAATATCAGCATAACCCGTTAATACAACACGAAACGTATCAGGATAGCGCGTGGCCACTTGTTCAAGTAGTTCAGCACCTGACATCTGTGGCATTTTCATATCAGAAATCACAACATGTACGTCTTGCTGCTCCATGAGTTCAAGCGCTTTCATTCCACTATCAGCCAGCAACATGTTGATATCAAGCGTGAAGAGTGCTCGTTTTATCGCACGCAGAATGTTGGGTTCGTCATCAACGAACAACACGGTGTATACATCGTTTTTCTGTGCGGTATTCGTAGTCATATTACTTTATCCTGTGCTCAATCCCTTGTTTATCGTTGCGGTTTGCAACATTCAGTTCGAGTCATTTGCTTTGGGGTCATCGTTCTTTTCGATATTGATAGGAAGTGCCAAAATAAACGTACTTCCTTCTCCCTCTTTGCTTGTCGCAGTCAGTGTTCCACCATGCTCTTGTGCAATGCCAAAAGATATAGATAGCCCAAGCCCTGTGCCTTGTCCTTCGGGTTTTGTTGTAAAGAACGGATTAAAAAGTTTGTCTAAATGACTTGGCGATATTCCTGTTCCTGTATCTTCTACACGCAGTTCCAACATGTTATCCATAACACAGGTGGTAATGACTATTTTTCCATTTTTTCCTGTACTTTCAATGGCTTGTCCTGCATTGATAAGTAGGTTAGTTACCACTTGCGATATTTTACCAACGTTCATATTTACATTGGGTACGTTCCCTAAATGCGATTCGATTGAACAAGTATATTTAAGTTGATTATTCACCATGGCCAGTGTGGTTTTTACACATTCATTAATATTATGTAGCTGCATATCATCACTGTCGATGCGGGAGAACAGCTTTAACCCTTTCACGATTTCTGCAACGCGATGAAGCCCTTCTTTAGAATCTTCTAGTAAATCACCGATGTCGTCATTGATGAAAGCAATATTTTGCTGTGACAACAGCTGAGTAAGTTCTTGGTACGCATTTTCTTTTTCTTCTAACGACGGTTGGGCTTGGGCTTTCTCTAGTTGTGCAAATAAGAGTTGGTAAGTGGAGACATATTCACACAAGGTGTCAATATTGCTACTTACAAAGCCCACGGGGTTATTTATTTCATGCGCTACACCGGCAGCCAATTGGCCTATCGACGCCATTTTTTCAGCCTGCAACAGTTGAACTTGTGCATCTTTTAAATCTTTATTCGCACTTTCAAGTTGGTATTTTTTCTGATTAAGTAACGCGGTACGGTCGTGCACCTTTTGCTCTAACAAACCATTAAGCTCTTTAAGTTCGTCTTCCACCCGTTGGCGATGGGTGTTCTCTTCTTTAAGCAGAGTTACTAGATGATTAAATGCATCAGCCAGCTCACTTAACTCATCCCGTCCGCGTACTTTTACAGTAATGTCTTTATAGTTTTTGTCTTTTACTGCTTTTGCTAAATGACGTGTGCCTGAGCGTAATTGGAGTATTTGTGCCATTAGAAACCTACCCAATGTGTAAGAGCACAGCGCAATAAGTATGAGCTCTATGGCGGCTAACGACAGCGTCCAATTTCTAATATGTGCTACCGAGTCGTTGACTGATGAGATGTTGAGGCCTAATTCAACCTGCCCGTAAACCGTGTCTTGTACTTTAATTGGCGCAGACACATCATAAATGCCATCTGTTGCATGGGTGACGCGCTCATCCGCCTCAAAAGGTCTCGCGAGTGCAGTAGACTCACCCTGCTCAAGAAAAACGTTAGCGTTAGTATCGAGGATCCTAACGTATGCAATGTGTGGATTACTCAGAACTTCGGTGGCATCAGCTTCTAATGAGGCAAGATCATAACTTAAAAAGGCATTCTTGGTGGTCGACACAAACAAAGACGCCGTGGTGTTCGCTGTTTTTTTAACGCTGTCATCAACGAGTGTATTCAGTAGGTTGAGTACCGTTGCAATAAGCACCAGTAACAGCAGAGTTGCTATTGATGCAATTCCCGCGATGGTCTTCGTTTGCAAGGATAGACGCATAGTGGTGAGACTTACAAATGAGGCCGAGATAGGGAGGTTATCCCTAGAGCGCGAACATCGTCCCAATCGCTATCGACAGCAGGTATGATTTTATTGAATCCCAAATTACTTAAAACCTCTTTATTTTTTATATCGTTAGATAATAAATCCAGTGATTTAAGAATAGTGGCTACATCAGAATCTGCCACATTTGAATGAGCAGCGAACGCGTGAGGCGTATAGCCATTACTTTTCCATAAAACCGTAAGAGCAGATTCGACATCTTTTGGCGCTGCGTTTAGTGTCCTAACAATGCCACCGCCAGCCACAAAAAAACCTCTCGCAAGATTAAGATAGACAGAGTCGTGTGAATGCACATAGCGAGGTATTACCGAGACGCCCTGTTGTTGAAGATATGAAAGGGGGATTATTGTGGCAGCAAAAGCAGCTGGTGCTGGAAACGCCATTTCCATTCCCTGTAGTTGCTCGACCGAGGTAATACCGCTGGCTGTCGGTACCGCAATGATGCCCTCAAGTTGCTTGTCGTTTTCTCGAGCGAGCGCGCGATAGCCGCCTTTTTCATTGAACACCACAAAATGAAATGGGTTCATGTATGCAATATCGTATGCACCGTCAGCTAAGCGGCTTTCAAACGTAGGGATGTCTTTTGCAGTTTCGAATTTTATCGTTAGCCCAGTTTCACGATTCATGTAATCAATGAATGGCTGCCAACGCTCAGCAAGTATTTTTGGCGTTTGTTGCGGCACGACACCAAACACTAGAGGCTCGCGAGCATATGACTTAGAAAAAGACGTCGCAAAAACTAAAAGTAAAATCCAACGGATCATGATCACTCCCATTTTTTCCTATGTTGATGATGCCTTATTCATCGTGCATAAATTGTTCTAGAACTAACGTTAAGTCGTGATTTGAAAACGGTTTTTGAAGGGTCGCATTTGCACCTAACGCTAGCGCGCGCGATAAGCTTTCATCATCAAGAGCTGAAATCACCAGAATTTTCAAATCTTTATATTGAGGTTGCTCGCGCGTGAACTGAATAACGCTATACCCATCCATGCCCGGCATACTTAAATCTAGCGTCATCATTCTCGGGTTGTGCTGACTTAGCATAATACCGGCTTGAAACCCTCCCGTGGCGATATAGCTTTCAAAGCCCGCTCGTCTGGCGACTCGTTGAATAGATTTAGCCACGGGCATTTCGTCGTCCACTATCAGCAACGACGGTATTACGTCTGATTTCAGTTTGTCTGGAACCGGCATATCATGTCTTTCTAAAAACGCGATAAAGTCTTCAACAAGCACGCGGTTATTCCCTCTACCAGGCAGCTTGAAGCCTTTAAGTTTGCCACTTTCTATCCATCTGATTACCGTTCGAAGGTTTACATCGCAATACGTTGCAATTTCACCTGACGTAAGTGTTTTCATTTTTTCGCCTATATTTTGTGCGCGACTGAAGTATATCACTTATGCTAATGGTGACAATTTAGACATAAGGCTATATCGCGACATTTATGACATCCGTTGTTTCTGGGCTTTTTTAAAGGCAAGTGCTTGGCATTTTCTGCAAGCAAAATTAAACCCAAATATGATCCTGATGGCTTCTTATTGTTGTAAGTGTAGGGTATATCGTAAATTTTGCTGACAATAGTGAAGTGTGTTTGACTTGTTTTTACTGCGTTAAACCCCCATCGTTAGAATCAATACGCAACGAAGAGAATTTTATTTATGACTGTGCCCGCGATTGAAATGGTAGAAGGTCTACCGATTTTTTCTGCCATCAAGCATGAAGACATTAAGCCCGCGATTGAAAAGGCAATTAGCGCATGTAAGCAAGAGATTGAAGACGTCGTCGCGTCGCAAGATTACTCTTATGCAAATGTAGTCGCGAGGTTGGAAGAGGTAGACGACACGTTAAGCAAAATGTGGTCACCTGTTTCTCACATGAACTCAGTGGTAAGCAGTGACGGCTTGCGAGACGCACACGACAGTTGTTTACCACTCTTGTCTGAATACGGTACGTGGGTGGGGCAGCACGAAGGACTCTATAACGCTTATGTATCACTTAAACAGTCGGACGAATATCTCGAATTAGACGAACAGCGTCAGAAGGTTATTGATAATGCGGTGCGCGACTTTACGCTATCAGGCGTTGCGTTATCTGGCGAAAAGAAAAAACGCTTTGCCGATATTCAGGCGCGTTTAAGCGAGCTTTCTTCTACGTTCTCAAACAACGTGATGGATGCCACCATGGGGTGGACCAAACATGTGACAGATGAAAGCCTGTTGTCAGGTATGCCTGAGTCAGCAAAAGAAGCTGCCGCACAAGCCGCTAGCGAAAAAGAACTAGAAGGGTATTTGTTTACCTTGGATATTCCCTCTTATCTTCCCGTTATGTTGTATGCAGATAATCGAGAACTGCGTGAAGAAATGTACCGGGCCTATGCTACGAAAGCCTCTGAGCAAGGGCCAAGCGAAGGTCAGTGGGACAATACAGATATTATCAAGCAAACCTTAGTGCTTAAAACTGAAATGGCAGAGCTATTAGGCTTTGATAATTATGCTGAACGTTCGCTAGCAACAAAAATGGCAGAATCTAGCCAGCAAGTCGTATCATTTTTACGTGATTTAGCTGATAAGTCTAAACCACAGGCAGCTCGCGAGTTTGAAGAAGTTAAAGCTTATGCTAAAGCGAATCATAATGTTGACGAATTAGCAGCATGGGATGTGCCTTATTACAGCGAAAAGTTAAAGCAAGAGCGATATACCATCTCTGATGAAATGCTGCGACCCTATTTTCCAGAGGACAAAGTACTCTCGGGGTTATTTGACGTTGTTCACCGTTTATATGGGTTAACTATTATTGAACAACCTGGCGTAGATACGTGGCACAAAGACGTTCGTTATTTCACTATTACCGATAGCGCTGACGTTATGCGCGGAAGCTTCTACCTTGATTTGTATGCCCGTGCGAAGAAGCGAGGCGGCGCATGGATGGATGAATGCAGAGTAAGACGTGAACGCGTTAACGGCGAGTTGCAATTACCGGTTGCATACCTAACGTGCAACTTTAACGCCCCAGTGGGTGATAAACCTGCATTGTTTACCCATGATGAGGTGGTAACATTGTTCCACGAGTTTGGGCATGGCATTCATCATATGCTAACCAAAATGTCTGTCGCCGGCGTGTCAGGAATTAACGGCGTGCCTTGGGACGCGGTTGAATTGCCAAGTCAGTTTTTAGAAAACTGGTGTTGGGAAGAAGATGCACTGAATTTCATTTCGGGGCATTACGAAACCGGTGAACCTTTACCCGCTGATCTGCTAGAGCGCATGTTAGCGGCACGTGATTATCAAGCCGCTATGCAAATGGTGAGGCAGCTAGAATTCAGTCTGTTTGATTTTCTGTTGTACAGCCAAAAAGGTGAAGCTGCAGATGTGCAAGGTACGCTAGATGCGGTACGCGATGAAGTGGCCGTAGTCGTCCCCCCTTCGTTCAACCGCTTCCAAAATAGCTTTGGTCACATCTTTGCAGGTGGCTATGCTGCTGGATATTACAGCTACAAATGGGCCGAAGTCCTATCGGCTGATGCGTATAGTAAGTTTGAAGAAGACGGGATTTTCAATCGCGAAACGGGCAAGTCGTTTCTAAATAACATACTAGAGATGGGCGGTAGCAGAGAGCCAATGGAACTGTTCGTTGCGTTTAGAGGGCGGGAGCCTAACGTTGATGCGTTACTTCGTCACAACGGAATTACCGGATAATGAACGAGTCGTTTTCTTCTATTTATGCGCGGGCTGTAAAGCGTAAAGGAAGCAAATCAGCACTAGAAAGCATGCTCAGCCCTGCACTATCACCGAGTGACGTGGCTGCTATCCCTGATGACAGGTTTTTAGCGGCCATGACCATGAAGGTGTTTCAATCTGGCTTTGTGTGGCGTGTTATAAGGCAAAAGTGGCCCGACTTTGAAGACGTGTTCTTTGGCTTTGATGTAGACAAAGTGCTATTGATGCCCGATGAAATGTTAGAACAGAAAGCGACAGATAAGCGTATTGTCAGAAACTACAAAAAAGTACTTACGGTGCGCGACAATGCAATCATGATAAAAGATGTGGCGCGACAACACGGTAGTTTTGGTCAGTTTGTTACCTCGTTCGACGCGAGTAATATTACTGAACTATGGTTGTACCTTAAACGGCATGGAGCACGGTTAGGGGGTAATACCGGCCCTTACATGTTGCGATCCTTGGGAGTCGACACCTTTTTGTTCTCGCAAGATGTAGAAGACTATCTGAGAAAAAACGACATTATTGATGGCGGGCTTACATCAAAGAAAACGCTCGCAGCGGCAAACGAAGCGTTCATGCAATGGCACCAGGAAAGTGGTCGAACGTTGCAGGAAATTAGTACTATTCTTGCGTTTAGTTGGGGTACCAACCAACCTCTGCGGTAACGGTTTTTACCCTCGCGTTTTCTACACAAAATGCCCACGTTTTTTGCGGCAATCGCTGTTGCTTGCCGCAACAATCCTATACACTTCTGATTTTATAAAATGTAACTATATGGGAATGCCATGAGCGACAACCAAAATACCTCTTCATCGGTTGAGGCATCATCAGCGCCGACAACTCACTTTGGTTTCAAGCAAGTAGACAAAAACCAAAAGGCATCAATGGTCGCCAACGTATTTGATTCTGTTGCCGCTAAATATGATGTGATGAATGACCTGATGTCGATGGGCGTTCACCGCTTATGGAAGCGTTACACCATTGATTGCTCTGGCGTACGAGCGGGGCAAAAAGTGTTAGATATCGCGGGTGGAACTGGCGATTTAACGGCAAAGTTCTCACGCTTAGTTGGCCCTACCGGGCGCGTAACCTTAGCGGACATTAATTTGTCGATGCTAGAGGTGGGCAGAGATAAGCTGCGCGATCGTGGCTTGGTTGGCAACATCGACTATGTGCAAGCCGATGCAGAGGCGCTTCCTTTTCCAGATAATCATTTTGACGTTGTTACGATGGCATTTGGCCTTCGCAACGTAACGGAAAAACAGAATGCGCTTAACTCTATTTATCGCGTATTGAAGCCCGGTGGCAGGTTGCTAGTACTTGAGTTCTCAAAACCCACTAGCGAGCAGCTAAGCAAACTCTACGATGTCTATTCGTTTCACATTTTGCCAAGAATGGGCCAATTAGTCGCTAACGACGCTGAAAGTTATCAGTATTTGGCTGAGAGTATTCGCATGCACCCTGACCAAGAAACATTGAAAGGGATGTTTGAAACGGCGGGCTTCGATCAGTGTGATTATCAAAATTTGACGGGTGGCATCGTGGCGTTACACAGAGGTTATAAGTTTTAATGCCTACCTCTGCATTAGCATCTGCGCTTATCGAAGGTAGTATCAATAAACTTTTGAGCTTAGATGAGGCGAGCGCAGCACGCCTTGCTTCGTTGAAAGGGGCGAGACTAATTGTCTACCTTGAGCCCCTTCCTAATGCGTTTATGTTGGTGTTTAGTGAACGTGTAGATGTGCTTTCGGTTTATGACACTTTTGATGAAACGGTGGCAAATTTATCGCCGCTCGATTGTTGTATCAGTACATCGATTCAAACATTACCGCAATTGAAAGAAACCAATCAATTAACGCGCTTAATTCAACAAAATAAGCTTAATGTTGAAGGCGAACTTGCAGTGGCTCAAAAAGTGAGTGCATTGTTTCAGCAACTTGACATTGATGTTGAAGAAATTATTGCTGAAAAAACCAGTGATGTATTTGCGCACGAATCGATAAAAACCGTTAAAGCGGTTCAAGAAAAAGCGTCGAAAGCATTTGCAGCGCTGGCGCGAAACCTCGGTAATGTTATGGTGGAAGAAAAGCCTGTAGCAGCGCATAGATTAGCCGTGATGCATTTCAGCGATGAAGTTAACGCATTGCGTGACGACACCGCACGATTGGAAGCTCGCTTGAAGCAACTAGAAGACACAGAGAACTAAGAGACCGTCATGCGCATAGTAAGGTTGTATAAAATTGGTAAAGTACTGCTTGAGCATGGGCTTGATAATTTAATTCCCGCCAAGTGGTTGCCTTGGTATGCCAGGGTAATGCGCCACGGTATTTTTTGGATACGCAATAAGCACAAAGACAAGTCAGAAGGCGAACGTATTACCCTCGCTTTACAAACGCTAGGGCCAGTGTTTATTAAATTTGGGCAGATGATGTCTACCCGTCGAGATTTGTTACCGCCCGCGATAGCGAATGAACTGGCTCGGCTACAAGATAAAGTGCCCCCATTTTCAACAGAAGCGGCACAAGACATCATAAAAGCGTCGCTTGGGATCCCATCCTTATCTGTTTTGTTCAGCGAATTTCATGCTGAACCGCTAGCCTCTGCATCTATCGCGCAGGTACATGCCGCGACATTAAAAGCAAACAATGAAGATGTAGTGGTTAAGGTGCTTCGCCCCGATATTCGGGACATCATAGAAGCTGATATGGAGCTGTTGTTTAGTATTGCTAACGTACTCCAGCGGTGGCTACCCGATGGCAAGCGTTTACGGCCTGTTGAGGTTGTTGTTGAGTATCGAAAAACCATTGTTGACGAATTAGACCTGTTGCGTGAATCGGCAAACGGTATTCAGTTAGGGCGAAACTTTGAGCGTTCTGACGCGTTGTATGTGCCTAAGATATACAGCGATCATTGTCGGCATAATGTATTAGTGATGGAGCGCATTTACGGCATCCCTGTTTCTAATATAGATTCACTACTTGCACAAAATACTAATATGAAAGTGCTAGCTGAACGCGGCGTAGAAGTCTTTTTTACCCAAGTATTTCGCGACAGCTTTTTTCATGCAGACATGCATCCTGGCAATATTTTTGTATCGACGGAACACCCAGAGAACCCCCAATATATTGCCATCGACTTCGGCATTGTGGGAACGTTGAACCGAGAAGATAAACGCTATCTAGCAGAAAACTTTATTGCGTTTTTTAATCGAGATTACCGCAAGGTGGCGCAGTTACATGCCGATTCAGGCTGGGTACCGAACGACACCAATATTGACGAATTCGAAATGGCTATTCGCACGGTGTGCGAGCCGATTTTTCAAAAGCCACTGGCTGAAATATCATTTGGAAACGTGTTGCTTCAGTTATTTAACACCGCCCGGCGGTTTAATATGGTGGTGCAGCCGCAATTGGTTTTGCTACAGAAAACGCTACTGTATGTTGAAGGGCTGGGGCGTCAGTTATATCCGCAGCTTGATTTATGGAAAACCGCGAAGCCGTTCTTAGAGAACTGGATGAAAGAACAAATCGGGTTTGCTGCCATGTTAGGAAAAGTGAAAGATAATCTTCCTTTCTGGTCAGAGAAATTACCCGAAATGCCAGATTTGCTTTACGACAGTATGCAGCAAATGAAACGCCTTCCGTTTCAACAACAGCAAGCATCGAAAGCGCTATTAGCGGCGCAAAAGAAAACGACCCAAACCATTCATTACAGTGTGGTGGGTGGCACTTTTGTGTTGTTATGTGCGGTGCTACCTATGTATGACATTCAATGGTACTTCGCTGCGCTTAGCGGCGCGGTAGGGGCATGCTGTTGGTACCTTGCGTGGCGTAATGGGCAATGATGGCTTAGTCGCATTTGCTTTCTAATTTGAAGTTTTTAGAAAATTTTTAAATTAGCGATTAATTTGTATATTAATCGTCCCGAAGAATGGTATAGTGCATTTGGCTCTAAGCCCGAAGTCTTTAAATAGACGTGATGTTTGTATTATTTGCTATATGTTAAACCGCTCGAGTTACCCTGTAATTTGTTGTAAGTTGTTTGTCCATTCGTAAGTAAGACCCAATAACTCCGTCAATTTAAAGATATAGTTACACGCGCCTATTGCGCAATTTAATATGATATTTGAGGTCTATACGACATGTCTAAAGTTACAGGCACCGTTAAGTGGTTTAACGCTGATAAAGGTTATGGTTTTCTAACTCAAGATAACGGCGGTAAGGACGTATTCGTTCATTTCCGTGCAATTGTTTCTGAAGGTTATAAAACTCTTCCAGAAGGTCAGCGCGTAGAATTTGAAGTTGAAGAAGGTCAAAAAGGTCTTCAAGCTGCTAACGTGCAAGCCATCTAAGAATTTAAAAACGGCGGTCATTATGACCGCCGTTTTTCTATCTATCTAAAAATTTAGTTGTCCAATTACTGCCTTAGTTGCTACTGTAATCTCAACATAGTGTTGGTGAGTTTCAATCAAGGAAAGCACGCATGGGACAACGTTCTTATCTCTCTTTTTTTCTCTTCACGTTATTTACCCTTCTATTAAGCCAAACCGTATTGGCTGATGATGACGATAATCATATTGCTACCTTATTCGGTAACGCGCTTTACCTCTCTGACGTAAAACCAGACGACGCCACGTTACGTGAGATGGAAGAAGATATGGGCGACGGGTTTCGTGCTGCATTAGGTGAGGTCATGTTGGCTAACCTGACAAATAAAATAATAGATGCAGTGCTTGCCGATTACGCCCAAACGCAAGACATCGTCATTGATTCAGCGTTGACAGAGCGTTTTAAACGCACATTCGCAGGTACGCTAAGTGATAAATCAGCGCAAGAGATTATGCAGATTGCAGAAAAGAATGTGTTGCAATGGCAAGCCGAGAAGGCCATGTTCGAAGCGTTCGGTGGGCGAGTGATATTTCAACAGACTAATCCGCTCACGCCAATTGATGCATACAAAGCGTTACTTACCCAGTATAAAGAAAAGGGGAGTTTCATTATTCTAGACCCCGATGCAAAGGCTCGATTTTGGGAAACCTTTGAACCTCCGTTTCGCTTTGAAGTAGCCCCAGAAAATGTCGACTTTAGTAGCCCGTGGTGGGCTAAGTAGGGCTGTTAATCACAAGGTAGCACGGCGTTAATTAAGCAAGTACACAAGGCATTGCCAAACGTGCTGTGGCAAAGCGAACCGTTCTATTGTTCAAATAGCGCCGTTGAAAAGTAACGCTCTGCGCTGTCAGCAAACATCACCACAATGCGCTTCCCTTTATATGCACAGGTTTTACTAAGCGCAACGGCAGCGGCAAGAGCAGCACCAGATGAGATGCCAATTGCGATCCCTTCGTGTTTTGCAACCTCTCGTGCCATGGTTATGGCGTCGTTATCGCTAACGGTAACCACAGAATCAATATCGTCAATATTGAGCAGCGCAGGAATATGGCCAATGCTTATTCCTTGAATAGCATGGCTCCCTTTCTCACCTTTGCTTAATGTGGCACAGGATGTAGGCTCTACGGCAATTATTTTTGCTTTGCAGTCGGCATGACGAAACGTATGGGCGATACCTGAAAGCGTACCGCCCGTGCCCACGCCGGTAATGAATGCGTCAAGGTCACCGCCAGTGTCACGTAATATCTCTTTCGCCGTAGTGGTGGCATGGGCGGCGCTATTAGCCAGATTTGAGAATTGGTCGAGCCCAATTCTATGCTCGCATGCTTGTGTCAGCTTATCAGCCATAGCCATCGCACCAGCAATACCTTCAGCTTTTGGGGTAAGCACAACGTTCGCACCGTAGTGCTTCATCATCAGGCGGCGCTCAATGCTCATGTGTTCAGGCATACATACTGTTAGCTTAATACCAAAACTTGCGCATAAGCATGCCAGAGCAACACCGCTATTACCCGACGACGCTTCGACCACCTCGGTGTTATTATTAAATCGTTCGCTGTTCATTAGGGCGGTTAGCATGGCTAGGGCAGGGCGATCTTTACTTGAACCGCCTGGGTTTGCGCTTTCAAGTTTTGCAAGAATATCGGTCTCTAAACCAAACAAAGTCCGAATGTTAGACAGTCTTACCAAAGGCGTATTACCAATGGTCTCAGCGATGTTATTGATGATGTTGGCATTTACATGTGTCTGGGTGTTTAACATATCGGCTAGCGTTTATTGAAAAGTCATAGAGTTATAGTGACATGCTAGCGTGAATGTATTTTCTATTTGGCACCCTATTTACGCTGTATGCTAGAATAAAATTCTATTTATAACTAATTTGGTGGGGTATTTTTCTATGGATAAGCTGGATAAAGCGATATTGGGCTTGTTACAGCAGTCGTCAGATATTTCCGTTAACGATATAGCGGAGCAAGTTGGGCTGACGGCAACCCCATGTTGGCGGCGTATACAAAAGCTAGAAGCGGATGGCATTATCAACAAACGTGTTGCGTTATTAAAAGCGCGGTCGTTAGGGTTAACCATGACCGTTTTCGTGCAGGTAAAAGCAGCCAGACACGATGGCAAGTGGTTGGCAGCCTTCGCTGAACATGCCTCCTCATTTGAAGAGATCGTTGAGTTTTATCGTATGTCGGGTGAGTTCGACTATTTACTGAAAGTGCTAGTAACTGACATGGATAGCTTTGATCATTTCTATAAACGTTTAGTCAGCGGGATTGATTTGAACGATGTCACATCTAGTTTCGCTATGGAACAACTTAAATACACCACTGCACTACCCTTACATCACTTATAACCCTTTTAGCACTTTGCTGTGTAGTGCAATGTACACACGCACAACAAAGACTGACACAGCAAGATTGTACCAAAAAAAGAAAAGGGGCATGCTTGGTAGTGTCGGTGTCGAAAATGCTTTTTGACGATAGATATAGATGGCGTCTTTTTTACCAATTTACGCAATGGAGTTGATATGACCCAGGTTAACCCGCAGTGGGACGATATGCTCAAGCTAGACGAGCAGCTTACTGATGAAGAACGGATGATAAGCCATAGTGCGCGTGACTTTTGTCAGCAGACACTTATGCCAACTATTTTACATGCCAATAGAGAAGGGCGTTTTAACCCTGAGATAATGCGGCAGTTTGGTGAAATGGGCCTGTTGGGGTCAACCATTCAAGGTTATGGATGCTCAGGTGTCAATTATGTTTCGTACGGCTTAATCGCCAGAGAGGTAGAGCGTGTAGATAGTGGCTACCGTAGTGCGATGAGCGTACAGTCGTCTCTTGTTATGCACCCTATAAATACCTTTGGCAGCGAAGCACAAAAAGAGAAATACCTGCCGAAACTCGCCTCAGGTGAGTGGATAGGTTGCTTTGGATTAACTGAGCCTGACGCAGGGTCAGATCCTGCTGCAATGAAAACACGCGCTGAAAAAGTCGATGGTGGGTATCAGCTGACCGGGGCTAAGATGTGGATCACGAATTCGCCAATTGCTGATGTGTTTGTCGTATGGGCCAAAAGCGTATCAGAAGACAATGCTATCCGTGGTTTCATTTTAGAGAAAGGCTTCACTGGGCTGTCTGCGCCAGAGATTAAAGGTAAGCTTTCACTTAAAGCTTCGATAACCGGTGAAATTGTAATGGATAAAGTGTTTGTGCCCCAAGACAATATGTTGCCAAACGTAAAAGGGCTTAAGGGGCCATTTAGCTGTTTAAACATGGCACGCTACGGCATTTCATGGGGAAGTATGGGGGCTGCCGAATTTTGCTGGCATGCGGCACGTCAATATGGGTTAGACCGACACCAGTTCAATCGACCGTTAGCCCAAACACAACTATTTCAAACTAAGCTAGCCGATATGCAAACCGAAATCACATTAGGGCTTCAGGGATCATTGCGACTAGGCCGGCTTATTGATGACAACCAATACGACCCAGCAATGATATCTATGATGAAACGTAATAATTGCCAAAAAGCGCTGCATATTGCGAGGTTATCCAGAGATATGCATGGAGGGAATGGTATATCAGACGAATTTCACATTATGCGCCATATGATTAACTTAGAAACGGTGAATACCTATGAGGGAACTTATGATGTGCATGGACTGATATTAGGGCGCGCGCAAACAGGCCTGCAAGCGTTCTTTTAGTAGGTGCGAAGAGCATTGTCGGCACTATTTGCGCACCTTCACACAACCTTCTTATTGTTGGGTTAAATATATTGAAAGCTTTGTAACCTTACTCGGGTCTTAGTTGTTGTGGCGTCGGGATCTCAATTCACCCGATAATGACAATGAGGGTGGTTACAATGCTTAACACGATAAAAGCACGCATTTTGGTGGGCTATGCAAGTATATTACTTGTAACGCTTCTGGTTGCCGCAGTATTAACGCTGAATAATTCGAAGGTATCGATGCAAGTCGATGCCTATGTAACCGACACCCTTCCAATGCTCGAGAAAATTGACGCTGTACAGCGAAAAAGTAAAGAGCTCGTGCTAATTAGCTATTCGCTGTATGGCACCACACTGTCTAGCGAAGCATTTTCTCCTTTGCAAGGTGCGCTCATAGAAGATATTAATGCCACACTTCCCCGTATTTCCATCGAGAGTAGCCTTGCTGACCATTTCAATCAGCTAAATAACGCTGTAAGCGCTTTAAGCGCGACGATGTCTTCTGATGTTATCAGTTGGGATACAGCGCGTAATAATCTACAAGCAATTACTGCTGCAGCCGATGCCTTTCAGCAGTCGCTGTTCAAAGAAAGAAAAGCTGTTGCCATGGCTGCCAGTAAGCGCGCAAATCATATTGCAGAACAAATGAATACCAGCCAGCAAATTATTTACGCACTTGTTGCAGTGCTGACAAGCGTTGTACTGCTTGGTTGGCTGCTATCGAAAAAGCAAATCGCAGCGCCTATTAGCACATTTGCTTCACAACTAAATATGGTTGCAGAGTCGAGAAACTTGGTAGCCACGTTCCCGCATCAGCAAACCATAGAATTAGAAAACGTGCGTAGTAGCATGGCGGGCCTATTGGATGTTTTTCGTGACGGGATGATAAAAGTACGTAGTGCGGTAGAGCAAATAGATGGTGCAACACTCGTTCTTACTGAATCTACACGGCATTCTGATGCATCGGTTAATGAGCTTAATACTGAAATTACAACGCTCGTCACCCGAATGGATTCTCTATCAGCCGACATGGAGCAGAGCTTATTACGCTCACAGTTTGCCGCTACATCTGCAAAAGAAAGCGCAATGAAGGTTGATGAAGGCCAGTGTCAAGTGCAGCAGTCAGCCAATGCAATTTCAGATTTGGCAAAGGATATCGAACAAACGTCTAGGACACTTGAAACATTACAAAGCGAGGGATCAAATGTGTCGGGCGTGGTAAAAACAATTGCAGATATTGCTGCACAAACGAATCTGTTGGCGTTGAACGCCGCTATCGAAGCTGCACGAGCTGGAGAGTCTGGGCGTGGTTTTGCCGTGGTTGCCGATGAAGTAAGAACTCTTGCGGTAAGAACGCATCAATCTACGGTCGAGATAAATACCATGCTTGAAAGGATTGTTACTTCAATTCAAGATGCGGTTGATACCATGAGTGCCAATAGAGACAAAGCGAATGCATCGGTGTATTTGGCAAATGATGTTGTCAGTACGTTAGAAGAAGGGCGAAGACAAATGCTGTCGCTGGTTGACGTGAGCGAGGATGCTGCGCGCTTGGTTAGCGCAGCCCAAGAAAAAGAGCGTGACGCAAAAGCCCAGGTCAGCTATTTCGAAACGTTAGGGGAAAAAATTGATAAGACGAATAAAGACGTTGCGACGGCCGCACTGGAACTGTCACATCTGTCTAACGCGTTAAGTAACAATGCTAACCACTTTACGTTATCGTAAAAAAAAGGCCCTTAAAATAAGGGCCTAAGTATTAATGATTTTGTTCTTCAATTTGCTCTTCAGCAAAGATTTTGGACTTCTTTTTTATTTTACATCCTAAAATACGTTGCGTGTTCTTTCGCCCCAAATAATGGGCTACAGTATAGGGGTGTGCACGTTTGAAGAACCTAGATAGTGGTTGTAGTACGTTTATCATTTTTGGCTCCTTCTTTAAAAAAATTCCCCACACACAATATAGTAATATTACAGTATGATGTCAATATTCTTTTTATTTATGAGCATATAAAGAAAACGCGAACAATTGCTCGCGTTTTCCAAAAATGGCACTCAAAACCCATTGTGTTAGTAATAACTCAGCTTTTCAGTTTTTCCAGAGAAAATCCTGTAAACCATTACCGTGTAGGCAAGAATGCAAGGTACAACGATGACAACGCCAACCAATAAAAACCGTAAGGAGTCAGCGCTGCTTAACGCGTCCATAACCGTAAGCTTGCCTGGAATAACAAAGGGGTAATAGCTTATACCGAAGGCGGCGAAGCACAGTAAAAAAACCAATAGTGCAATGACAAACGGCAGCCATTCGCCCTTTCCTTGTGCTTCGGGTAGGCGCTTCAATACCACGCCGCATAGCAATAACAGGGCAAAGCACGCAACAGGTATCGCCATTAATATTACGCCCCACGGTGCAGAAAGCCATAAGGCTCGAACCTCTTCGTGAAGGGTAAGGTTGGCAATGCTAACCCCTACAATGCCTAGCGATAAAACTAACAGCCCACGTTTTGCCCAATAAATAGCTTTCTGTTGAAGCTCATTTTCTGTTTTCAGTATGAGCCAACATGCGCCAATAAAGACATAGGCAGCAGTAACACCGAACGCAGAGAGTAAAGCAAAGCCTTGCGACCATAAGTCGGTTCGTAGCCCCGTTACATAAATACCCAGCATATAACCCTGTGCAAGGGTGGTTATCAACGAACCATATTTAAAGGCAAAATCCCATTTACGTTTTTTAACCTGAACCACTTTAGCTCTAAAATCGAACGAGACGCCCCGCAATATCAAACCTAGTAACATTATGGTCGCGGGAATGTATAGTGCCTGCAGCACTTCACTGTGGGCAGCTGGAAAGGCGATAAGAAGTAAACCTATCGCGAGTACCAACCAGGTTTCGTTTGCATCCCAGTAGGGCCCAATCGACGCTATCATATCATCGCGAAAGGCCTCGTTACGGGGAGGAAGCAGTACCCCAACCCCCAAATCGTAACCATCTAATACGGCATACATCAGTACGGCCAGGCCTAATAGCCCCACATAGA
Source organism: Alteromonas sp. 4NH20-0056 (assembly GCF_057539655.1). NCBI lineage: Bacteria > Pseudomonadati > Pseudomonadota > Gammaproteobacteria > Alteromonadales > Alteromonadaceae > Alteromonas > Alteromonas sp. 4NH20-0056. Next base: position 83,750 of record NZ_BAAJLS010000009.1, read on the forward strand.
TATTTCCCAACATTTCTGGTGTAACATGATCAAACATATTTATCTCCTACACCGTTGCGGGTGACATTTTACTGGCTTTAGCCATTTCACGCTCTTCTGTCGAAATTTCCTCAATCTCAACAGCCCGGCGACACATCAGCATTAATGTACCTAGATAAGCGACTAACAAGACAGAATAAATGACGGCATAAAGGGTAAAGCTAAAGGCAACATTGCTAGGCGCAATGTTGGTCACTGCGTCATGCGTTTTCAACACGCCACTCACCAAGTAAGGTTGCCTGCCAATTTCCGTAACATACCAACCGGCGAGTGTTGCTACCCAGCCACTAAATGCCATACCCGCAAATACGCGATTAAGCCACGTAGGTACCGCTTTATTTCGCAGCAAATAACCGCTGCCCAACCATGACACAACTAGCATCAACATACCCATGCCCACCATGACTCTGAACGCATAGAACACAGGTGCAACGGGAGGATGTTCGCCTTCAAACTCGTTTAATCCCTTAATTTCACCCTCAAGTTGATGCGTCAGAATAAGGCTAGCAGCATAAGGGATAGGGATCTCAAAGTGATTTTCACGTGTTTCTTCATCGGGAATGGCAAACAGTAATAGCGGCGCCCCCTCTGTGGTTTCCCATAGCCCTTCCATTGCAGCGATTTTCTGCGGTTGGTGTTCTAGGGTGTTTAGCCCATGCATGTCGCCGGCAAAAATCTGAAGCGGAATCAATATTGCTGCCGCGTAGGTCGCGGTTTTAAACGACAGCTTTGGTGCTAACTTATCGTCGCCTTTTAACATTCGATAGGCTGAAAGCCCTGCAATTAAGAAACTAGCAGTAAGGCCAGAGGCCAACATCATATGAGCAAACCGATACGGGAAAGAAGGATTGAAAATAATCGCCGCCCAATCTTTGGCGTACACCACACCGTCAATAACCTCATGACCTTGTGGCGTTTGCATCCAGCTGTTTAGTGATAAAATCCAAAATGCAGACGCCGTGGTGCCAAGGGCAACAATCAGTGTTGACAAGGTATGCACCCAATTAGGTACTCGGCGAATGCCAAATAACACAATGCCTAAAAATGTCGCTTCTAAAAAGAAGGCAGTAAGGACTTCGTAGCCAAGAAGCGGCCCAGCAACGTTCCCGACTTTTTCCATAAAACCCGGCCAGTTGGTACCAAATTGGAACGACATAGTCACGCCGCTTACTACCCCTAGGGCAAAACTTAACGCGAATACGCGTACCCAAAAACGGTAAATGCGCATCCATACTGGGTGACCGGTAATATTTGAGCGTAATTTAAAGTAGAAAAGAAACCATCCCATTGCCATCGTGATGGTAGGGAATAAAATATGAAAGCTTATATTTAACGCAAATTGTAAACGCGACAGCAAGAATGCATCCACAGGTATCTCCTAGTTAATCGTGCCTTTTTTAGGAATAAGTTTGTCTTTCAACTCGAGCATGCGACCCACACCAGATCCTAATTTCATCAAAGTATTAAGTTTTTCAGGCCCTAAGCTTTGCAGTTCCTGTGACCACGCGGTGACCGATTCTAATAAGTCATGTATGTCGTTAAGTTTCGCTTGCGCGTTTGCCTCTGCACTATTTGCGGGTGCATCAAGTAAAAGATCCCTAAGTAAGCTCATCGTCGGGTCGATTTCGCGCTTTCGTCTTTCATCGAACACCCTGTTGGCAAGCGTCCAAATATCGCCACCCGCTACAAAGAACTCTTTTCTTTCACCCGGGATAAGATGTTGTTTTATCAACCGCCAGGACTGCAATTCTTTAAGGCCCATGCTGGTATTCCCTCGAGAAATATTCAGCGCATCTGCAATTTCCTGCGCTGATATGGGCTCGTCGTTCAACACAATTAATGCAAGAATTTGACCTACCGTTCTGTTAAATCCCCATCGACTTCCCATTTCTCCAAAGTGCATTACGGCAGAAGTAATAAGTGGTGTCATTTTCATTTGCGTGACCTGTGGAAGTTTCAGAAATTACTGAAAGTTTAATATATTGTTTGATATAGATCAACAAAGTTAATAGGGAAGTACGTTTGAAAGTTACACAGAGTAGGCGCAGGGACATAGCGCGCGAAAGCCATCAAAACCCTAGCGGAAACAATTATTAATTGGGCAATTAGGTCGCCAAAATTATTAAATAAATGTAATAATGGGGAGGCATGGTTAGGTTCATGCGATTTTACTTATAACAACAAGACGTGTAAAAACGCTTTAGGAACCACAATGACTACCCTGCGCCATGAAACTTCCACCTTAGCTAATTGCGAAGACGAAAAACTTCACCTTATTGAAAGCGTACAAAGCTTTGGTTTTTTGTTAGCGATAAACCCTGAAAGTAAAATTGTCGAGGTGGTGAGTGAGAATATCGGGCTGCTTTTTAGTAAAGATATCGTCCCGGGTGAAACATTAATCACCGAATTAATCGCTATTCCTTCGCCCGAATCTCACACCTTTAGTACGATTTATGCTGACGTCAAAAATAATGGATTACGTCATGCTTATCAGTGGAAGTTTGTAGAAAACGCGCTGCATATTAAAAACTGGGACAAAGAAGGAAGTGGCGTTGCATTTGAATCAAATGGCTTGCTCGTTATCGAGTTTGAACCGTCTCCTCAGCTAAGCTATGAAGCGGCGCAAAAGTGGCTTCCCGTCGATACTGATATTAGAACCTTGCTGCCAAATCTTCAAAACTGTAACTCGGTATTAGATGTAGCAGATAGCATTGCCAGCGTATTTAAACGCTATATTGGCTTTGAATCGGTAATGATTTATCGCTTTGATGAAAACTTCTGCGGTGAAGTGGTAGGCGAAGCGAAAGAAAGAGATAAGCGTTCATTTAAAGGGCTTGTTTTCCCCGCGTCTGATATTCCAAGTCAAGCGCGCGAGCTTTACAAAAAGAACCGAGTGCGTTGTGTTTATGACACTGAAGAGCCAGCTGTCGGTTTATTACCCAAGATTGCAAATAAAAATAGGTTACCACTAGACCTGTCTATGTCGATGGTTCGTTCTGTGTCGCCTATGCATTTGCAGTATATGAGAAATATGGGTGTTAGATCGTCGTTTTCAGTGTCACTGATGTACGAAGATAAATTGTGGGGGTTAATTGCCTGCCACAATAGTGAGCCTGTCTATATTGACCAGAAAAAGCGATTGGTGTGTGAGTCATTAGGCCACATGTATGCATGGCAGTTACACACTAAATCGCTTCACGAAAAGAAAGAGCAATTTCAACAGCGCCAGCGAACATTGAACAATGTTGTACACAAACTAACGACATATGCCAATCCACTTGAGGCCATTGCGAGCAAAGAAGAAGAATTGCTCCAAGTCACCGATACCTGCGGGCTTGTGGTTATAACGCCATCAGGAAACTACACAATCGGACGAACGCCCTCTGAGCCCGCAATAGAAACCCTGCTGGAAACGTTTTCAGATAAGAAGGCTGAGTTAGCGGTAGCGATAAGTAAGTTAGGCGACGATATTACAGAAACCCTTGATTTAAACGGTGTTCGCGGTATTTATATTTCTTGTGTGTCGCCAGCCTTGGGCTATTACACCATATGGTTTAGAGAGCAACGAGATAAACTCATTCGCTGGGCGGGCAGAGATGCTGCCTCAAAAGACATTGGTACATCACTGACTCCACGACATTCTTTTGATTTGTATTTGCAAAGTATTGCCGACGAGTCGGTTGCCTGGTCAGAAGACGACAAACTTATTATTGAAGGGTTTGATCATCTTTTCATTCCTTATGCATTAAGTCTGAAGGCATCGCTAGATAAGCAAATTGTCAAACTTGAAGAGCTAGATAAAGCGAAAGATCACTTTTTGGCCAGCATCTCGCACGAGTTGCGTTCTCCACTTAATTCAATTGTTGGGTGGACCGACTTAGCATTAATGGACATGAATAATGTTGAGCGTATGACAGATGCACTCGGCGTAATTAAGCGTGCTGCATCCACACAGGCCTCATTGATTAACGATATTCTCGACTTATCGAGAATTATTTCAGGAACCATGAAGCTAAGCACTCATACGCTAAAAATATCCTCCTCTATTTCAGAAGTAGCGAAATCGTTTGAAGCGGGCTTCACCGCAAAGAAAATTAAACTGTCATTAAAGTTTGAAAGCGAAAGCACGCAAATATTAGGCGATGAATTACGCATCAAACAAGTGGTCAGTAACTTATTAAGTAACGCGCTTAAATTTACCCAGAAAGGCGGTACGGTTGAGGTGAGTGGTGCGCGACACCATTCCAACTATGTGTTCACGGTACAAGATAACGGCAAAGGCATGACAAAAGAGCAGCTTACGCATGTTTTTGACCGATTTTATCAAGGAATGAACGAGCATAATCGTCATGGGCTAGGTTTAGGGCTTTCCATTGTGAAAAACCTTGTTGAAATGCACGGCGGGACCATAAAGGCCAAAAGTGACGGCCTGAATAGCGGTACTGCATTCACTGTGTCTATTCCTATTGCGCCCGTGAAACAAGGCTCGCTAGATGACATGCAAAATAATGTTGTTACCTCTAATTTAACGTCATCGCTGAGATTGCAAAACCTGCGTATTCTGGTGGCTGAAGATGAAGAAGATTCTCGTAACTTTATTCAGTTGTTCTTAGAGTCAAATGGAGCAAACGTGGTCGTGGCGAAAAACGGTTTGCTTGCATGGAAGCGACTGAACGATGCACCTGATGCATTCGACGTCGTGTTGTCAGATATCGGCATGCCAGAACTAGACGGGTTAGGGCTAATAACTAAGATACGCGCTAGCGCCAACCCCAATATTGAACAAATTAATGCGGTAGCGCTTACCGCCTACGCCTATACGTCTGACAGGGTAAAAGCCCTGAAGGCCGGCTTCAATAACTATGTATCTAAACCGGTAGACGGTGAGGAAATTCTTACTATTATAGAAATGTACTTGCCAGATTAACGTCTCATTTGTGCGCTATTTAAACCTTTGCGCACGTTACCAACGCTGAAGAATACGTTTGTACACTTCGGGGTCTAGAAAACTTGCTCGGTTGGGCAAGTTTTCAGGTAATGCACGGTTGGCCTCATCAAGTGAGGTATATTCAACACCATCAATAACGTATAGGCTTTGTTCCGACGTTGCATACTTATCGAGCGGATGCGCTGACAACGTTAACGAGGCTTGTGAGGTGGTGGTTTTACTGCCAATAAAGTCGGCAACCCCATCGCCGTTTATATCTTTGGTAAGCCACGACAAGCCCAACAATACATTAAAGCGCCCTGTATATTGCATACTGTCGATAGCGTCTTCGAAGCCGTCGATGAGTGCTTTGGCATTGCTGGTATCTTTATGCAGTGATAGATGAACCCCTGTCTTCAACAGCGGCACCGGGGAGAGAAACAGAATTTCTTCATTGTCGTCCTGAACCAGTCGATTTAGCTCATCAATCAGTAGTCGGCTACTTAGCAGCAATGGTGCTCGGTCGTCGGCAATTTGCTTAAATGCGTCGTAACTACTGGGGTTTCTAGACCACTTAATCTCTTTCAATCGTCTAAAGGTAGGCGTATTGGCAAAACGATTCTCTATGGCTACCCGTTTATCGTTTAGGTGCGGCAACAGCTTAATATTTTCAGCGATTGGCTTTTTACTGGCGACATAGAGGTGTAAAGGCAAATACGCTTTTGAATAGTAATATTCGCTGTCTCTATCGCCTAAGTCGAGGTAAGCAAATTCGCCATCTGCGCGTCTTGCTCTTAGTTCACTGCCTAGAAACGCTTGCCGCATGACGGCTAAATCTACGTCTTTCTTCATGAGTGAAAAGGCTTCAGCGACAATGGCATTAAGTCGTGCAGGTTCACCTTCGTTGTCGACAAAAGTGGAAAAAGACGATGCCACTAAAGAAACGGGTTGAGCGAAAAGACAAGTTGAAAAGAGTAAGCTGGCAATAGGTAACGTTAATTTCAAAAGCAATGGAGTGACCTCGTTTACACAATAAAAAGCGTATGCTGTGTTGCGATAGGTACGCTAATGAATATTACAATGGTTTACTTAAGTATGAAGAATACTTTATTCGTGTCAATGAACGCCGTCGTGGCGAACCGTTTTAGGTACATTAAACGCCAAAAAGGCAAGCGGCACAGCCTTAAGACTGTGCCGAACCACTATTACTGTTGTGGGAAGCAAGCGACATGCAACAATCCGAAAGCTTATTCGCCAAAGCTGCCGGCCGCGCCAGGGTATACCACGACACTTTCTAGGCCGTTATCATTCACGCTAGCCACGCCAAAGAAGTAGTTATCGATAACAATATTCTCTAACGTTGCTTGTGTGACATTACCCACAAACTTACTGAACTCCCACTGAGGTGCATCGGTGTGACGCCAATATAGTTTATACCCTTTAAGTTGAGGGTTCTGGGTCGTATCTAACGCATTCCAACTGAGTGTGGTTGAGGGTTGAACCGCGCCCTTTATTGAAACATTAGCGGGTGGGTTTGGTGCCCAAGCCATCGAAGCCAACGTAACCGCGTTTAAGCCCGTTAGCTTTGCCGCATAGTCAAAGTTGACTCCATCTAGCGTATCGCCATATTGAATACCGTCTTCCACGCGTAAGTCTTGATGTTGGCGTGTATAGTTCTCGTTGGTTTCCATAATGCGAATACCTGGGTAACCCAGGTCGTTAAACGGGCGGTGGTGTCCGCCGCGACCAAAACGGTCTAACCGGTAAATAACCATGGTATCGAGGTTTTCAATGTATTGGTCGGCAATGCTATCTATATAGCGTGCAAGGTTTCGGCTAGGCGAGTCTACCTCACCTCCCGTAAAACGTCGGCTGCGAGCTTCTTTTTCTGTTTCGGTCACGCGTGTACCTTCAGCAAATATACGGGCAGTAGTGTTGTTTATCACCCCGTTAACGCCTTCGATATTGCCAATCATGTCGTTGTTTAGCACTGCCTTTATGCGCCATCCGTCTTTTTTGGCTTGGTTAGCCATAATGCGCCCGCCAAATAGCCCTTGTTCTTCACCAGCGAGGGCGGCATACACTATACTGCCGTTGAATTTGTATTTAGATAATACGCGCGCCGCTTCCAGAGTACCGGCTACGCCCGACGCGTTGTCGTTAGCGCCAGGTGAGTCAGAGGTGAAATCCATTACGTCTGATACGCGAGAATCAATATCGCCAGACATGATCACATATCGGCCAGGATCGGTACTTCCTCGCTGAATGGCAATAACGCTTACCACTTCAACAGGGTCGGGAATACGCTTTTCCCCGCTGATGATTTCTGATTGATAGTACACCTCTAAACAACCGCCACACTCGGCTGAAATCTTATCAAACTCGGCCTTTATCCAACGGCGGGCAGCACCAATACCGCGTGTGTCTGACTCGGTTTCGGATAAAGTATGTCGCGTACCGAAATTAACTAACGTGGTAATGTCACTTTCAATTCGTTTAGGGGAAATAGCCTCAGCAATATCGTACAGTGCCGCTTTTTGTTCTGTCTCGTCAGCATTCGCTGCAGGGCTTGCAAAAACCGTTAGCGACAAGGCCGTAACACTGAGTGTTTTTAATGTGGCGGGTAATTGTCTTATCATTATTCTCTCCAATGGTTATCTTTTCACCATAACCAATACGAAGAGCATGAACAATTAGAGTAAACGCACCGAAACGTTAGTTATCGAATAACCCCGCCTATTCAACCAACGGCGCTATCTGAAAGAAAAAAGGCCTTCCGAAGAAAGCCCTTTATCAGCACGCGTGGCTGTTAAATAAATGCGAAGGCATCACCAAAGAGATTAGTTGCCTGCAAACCGCGAGCGGTAAAATCATCACGAACGGTTTTCGCCATTTCGAAGCGCCCTGCAACATACACTTGCAGTTGAGCAAAGTCGGCGTGGTCTGCCATTACAGCATGGTGCACCCATCCGGTTCTGCCTGTCCAATCGTCTGCGGCAAATTCAACAACAGGAACAAAGGTAAAGTGGTCGTTAGTATCGGCCAGTGCCTGTAATGTGTCAGCCAAATACAAATCTGATGCGTGTTTAGCCCCCCAGTAAAGCGTAAGAGGGGTGCTATCACCATTTTTAAGGTGTTCTTGCAAAATAGAATAGGTGTACGAGAAACCCGTACCGCCTGCGATTAATATCATCGGCAACCCATTACTTTGTAAAAAGGCATCGCCGTGGCCAATGTTTAGGGTTATCTCTTTCTCGTCTTGCATACGCGCTAATACTTCACCGGCATAGCTGTTACCGGGCTCTGCACCAATATGAAGTTCAATGCGCGTATTATCAAACGCCGCGTTTGCGATAGAGAAAGGGCGCAAATCTTTTTCGCCCATGACTACCATGGCATATTGGCCTGCCTTAAATGAAACGGCAGTAGGTAGCGTAAGTTCAACTTTGTGTATTACATCGGTTAAAGGCGTGATGCTTGCAACCTGACATTTTAATTCTGACATGTATTTTTTATTACCTTTTGGTTTTAGCGTGTCGCCTTTGGTATGTCCATAATACCAAGTTCGTCCCAGATATCATCTACCCGTTTTTTCACGTCTTCATCCATGACAATGGGTACACCCCATTCACGGTCGGTCTCACCAGGCATTTTGTTTGTGGCATCCATACCCATTTTCGAACCAAGGCCAGAAACGGGTGATGCGAAATCAAGATAATCAATAGGGGTGTTTTCAATCATCACCGTATCGCGAGCAGGGTCCATACGGGTGGTAATAGCCCAAATGACATCGTTCCAATCTCGTGCATTCACATCGTCATCGCACACAATAACAAACTTTGTGTACATGAACTGGCGAAGGAAAGACCATACTCCCATCATCACGCGTTTTGCATGCCCAGGGTATTGCTTCTTCATGGTCACCACGGCCATACGGTAAGAGCAGCCCTCGGGAGGTAAATAAAAGTCGACGATCTCTGGGAATTGCTTTTGCAAGATAGGCACAAAAACTTCATTAAGCGCAACGCCCAAAATTGCCGGCTCATCAGGTGGACGGCCGGTATACGTAGAATGATAAATTGGGTCTTTTCTGTGCGTAATGTGAGTGACGGTAAATACAGGGAAGTCGTCTACTTCGTTGTAATAACCGGTATGATCGCCATAAGGCCCTTCAGGCGCCACTTCATCTTGTGCAATATAGCCTTCCAATACAATTTCAGCACTTGCTGGTACTTGTAAATCATTGCTAATCGATTTGACCACTTCTGTTTTGTCACCGCGAAGTAGGCCAGCAAATGCATACTCTGACAGTGTGTCGGGTACTGGCGTAACAGCACCTAATATGGTGGCTGGGTCTGCCCCTAACGCTACCGATACAGGATAAGGCTCGCCAGGGTGGGTTTGACACCACTCTCTGAAATCAAGGGCTCCACCACGGTGAGATAACCAGCGCATAATGAGCTTATTCTTGCCAATCACCTGTTGGCGATAAATACCTAAATTCTGACGTTTTTTGTGCGGCCCGCGAGTGACGCTCAATCCCCACGTGACTAAGGGGGCAGCATCACCCGGCCAGCAGCGCTGAACCGGAATTTTTGATAAATCTACGTCATCACCTGTTAATATGACTTCTTGGCAGGGCGCTTTTTTCAGTACCTTGGCGGGCATGTTGAGCACCTGCTTAAATACAGGCAGCTTGCTCCATAAATCTTTAAGCCCTTTTGGTGGCTCTGGCTCTTTTAAGTAAGCCAATAACTTTCCGACTTCTCGCAGCGCTTCAACCGAGTCTTGACCCATGCCCATAGCCACACGTTGGGGGGTACCAAATAAGTTGGCTAGCACCGGCATGTCATGGTTTTTGGGGTTTTCGAACAACAGTGCGGGGCCGCCAGCACGCAAGGTTCTGTCAGCAATTTCTGTCATTTCCAAATCGGTATCGATGGGCTGGGTAATGCGTACCAACTCACCTTTGGCTTCCAATTGGCGAATAAAGTCACGTAAATCTTTATACTTCATTTGAACAGGGGGTATCCACAAACTACAGTTATGGCAAGAGTATACTATTTGTTGGCAAAGTCCGATCAATTCCAACAATGAAAGTAGACGAAACGTGTGCCAGCAAATGCAGGATAAGGTGTTAACTAACCGCTAAGCGCAATTTGAACTGGACAGCAATGTTAATTAAATGTGATATTGGTGATGAAACACAAAGAACGCTATCGCGCCATAACAACAACCCTTTGCCTAAGGTGGGTATATGACGACATTCGATCACGAGATGCTCGACGAATTAAATTTATTGCTTAAATTTCCATCAGATAGTTTGCTTCAAGGTTTAAAAATTCATCATGACGCTAGCCAATCCACGGTTAATGCGGCATCAAGGCTTTATGCAAAAGGCTTAATTACTCAGCCTGATGGAGGTTATCTTACTGACCTTGGGATTGATTTAGCCGACCATGCCCGTCATATTCAATCTGCGTTAGGCAGCCATAACGGTAGCCACTAAACGCAACATTACGGGTTAAAAGTTAAAGACGCGGCAGTACGGGTTAAGTTATTCGTACCGCCGCCGATATCATTACTAATCCTTTTCATGCGTTACGAAGATCACCGGCTATGAAACACTTTTCATTTTTCATTTTTACCGTATTACTGAGTGCTTTTTCGCTAAAAAGTGCTGTCGCGCTAGAAGGGGAAACCCTTGATGAAATCCGCGCGGTTCAATTGTATAGCCAAGACGCCCTTATAAAGATGATTAACGAAAACACTCACCTTGATCAGGTTGTGGCAGACCGGTGTCAGCTGGTACAAGATATTGAAGCCCGCGCCGACGTGTTAAAAGTGCCTGCGTATCAGTTTTTGTGGGGCGACATGTTAGCGTGGGGAGTATGCATTGATGCCGAGCCATCACGTGGCATTGGCTATATGGAAGATGCCGCTAGCCAAGGGTTACCCGCAGCTCTTGAACAGTTAGGCCGATATTATGCATCGGGCACGTTAGTCCAGCAGGACAAAGCGCGGGCCGTGGTGTACTTGCGAGAAGCATCGGCCTTGCAAAGCTTAAAAGCACAAATTCAATTAGTGGAACTTTTCCTGGAAGGGCACGGCAGCCCCTACGACTATGAAGATGCATATCACTGGCTGTATAACGCCATTACTAATGATAAAGCGCAGCATAAAAAAATTGCGTCGCAACTAGTAGAACTTGAAAAGCTGATGCATCCAAGAGCAGTGCGCGAAGCGAAACGCCCCTTAGACAGTTAGTTACCAGCGCATTACTGCGTTATCGTGGTGGGAAGCGTTTGCCCGATATCATGGGTTTGATAAGCGAAATATTACCTCGCCACTGTACGATTAAAACCGCAAGAACGTGTATGCACGCCGCACCATACAAAATATCGGCGGTAACGCTATGAATTTGGTCAAGTGTGCTGTTGCCAAAGAAGGCGTCTATCTCCTCCATCATAAACCCCGTTACGCCTAAAATAACGAAAAGCACTACCACCAACATAACCATTAACCATCCCAATGGGTTATGGCCAGAGTGAACCGGTGTACTACGGTGTTTGATATGCGTTAGGTGGGTTTTAAATGCGTGACGAGAAAGGTCGATGTGTTTCAGGCTAGCAAAAGAGCTCGCCGGGCGAGTAACCCCCCATACTATTCTTAAGGTAAGCAGCGCCACTGCACCATAGCCTGCAATTTCGTGAATAAGCCTGCCGGGTTCAACGATAAAATAGTTAACAACAAAGCATACTACAACGCCCCAGTGGCAAAGCCTTACTATGCTATCCCAAATATACAGTGGCGGGTTGGAGTTCATTGTTCGTTCTTAACGTGTTTTAAATGGCAAATAAAAAGGCGCTACCACGCTGCGATGTCACCGCGCGGTAGCGTCACTAGCTAATGGCTTTCTTCTTTAACAATGCTTCCATCTACTGGGTTAAAGTAAATTTCAACTTTGTTTTCTTTCATATCAAAGCCATAGATTTCATAGCAGTTACCATCGGTCACTTTAAATTCATTAATTTTGTAACCCTTGGCAAGCAGTTGCGCTTGAAACGCGTCTTGGTTTTGCCATTCAGATTGCGGCGCGGTGGTGCACTGTGTGGTACCGTGCTCAGCACTGCACGCGCTTAGTAACGTTGCTGCACCCATGGCAGTGAAAAGCATGATCGCTTTTTTCATTTCTTTCTCCTTCGGCATGTTTTAGGTATTTCGCGTGTGTTATCAACAGCGTAACACGCTTTTATATGTCAGTACTATATATGAATGTAATGCGCTGATATCAATGGTTTTTATTGATAATCAAACTGTCATTTAAGTGCCTTTTATTTGTCACCGTTACGTCATTGAAACGTCGCATTCTCCCTCTACCTTTTGTGCCACTTCGCAGTAATAAAACGACTAAAGCGCTGCGAGTTTTATCTTTGCACACACTTAAAGGAATACACTAATGTACACTCGCTCGTTTATAGCAAGCGCGGTTCTATGCGCTCTCGCTACGTCTTCTTTCGCCCAAAGCACAGCAAATGCCGACGATGTCACTACGCCTGACGCCGGTAATAACGCTAACGATTACATTGAAGAAATCACGGTGACTGCACAAATGCGTGAGCAGTCGGTGATGGATGTGCCGGTTACTATGGATGTTATAGGCAGCGAGTTTCTAGAGCGCACCAATATTATGGAGTTAGACGAATTGTCGCGCATACTTCCTAACGTTCAAATTCAAGAACAGGCCGTTAGCTTACCGTCATTCAATATTCGAGGTGTAACCGATGATGTATCGGCAGTGTCAGCTACTCCGCGCATTTCGGTGTATCAAGATGGTTTCGATATTAGTAAGAAAACGGTAGCGAGTGTGGCACTTTATGATATTGCACGCGTTGAGGTGCTGAAAGGTCCGCAGCCAACCTTATTTGGTGTGGCAGCCGCGAATGGTGCAATTAGTATTCATTCTCAACTGCCTTCCGACATACAAGAAGGAAAGGTACAAGTAGGCTACAACAGTGAACAAGGCAAGGAAGTCGAGTTCATGTATAACAGGCCTTTGAATGATAACCATAGTGTTCGCATAGCAGGGCTTTATCGTGAAATGGACGGTATTGTTGAAAACAATGCGTGCAGTGATGATTCGTACTATGGCAACGTAAATATGTACGACCATCTTGGTAACAGCGTGCCGTGTAACAGCGAAGACTTACAGGGTGTATCTGTGCAAGCGCTTCGCGCCACATGGAAAGCAGAGTATGACAACGTAGAAGTGATAGGCCGCGCATCGCTTGAGTACAATGACCAGCCAGGTATTGCGTTTAAGTCAGGCTCTATTGCACCTAATAATGGCAATACAAGTCCTTACACCGCTGCTGAGTTCAGCCTTGGCAGTGAGCTTGGTATTGAGCGTACATTACAGGCCTACGATATAGCCGTTAATTACAGCGTTAATGATATGCTAAGTCTTCATGCCGACGCGTATTACAAAGACGTTGAAGTTAGTGAAGGGTTTGATGCCGACGGCAGTGCACTTCGAATTCAGGACGCCTATTTTAATAACGACGCGAAATTGAGTGGCGGCTCAATGCGCTTAGTGTATGACTCAGGTGACAAGTTTGCTGGGTTTATAGGTGCGTCTTACTCGAAAGATGATTCTATTTTGCCGTATTACATAATGGTAGACCCGTTTATTCGAGGTACTTTCGACGCAGTAAGGTCACAACTTGAAGCCACATCAGATATTCCTCTTAATCAAAATATTGCGACCGATGCATCGCTTGAGGAGATTCAGGCATTACGTAGTATATTGGTGTCGTCGCTTTTCAATGCCGATGGCTCACCAATATCAAACCCTGACTTGCCACCTATTCTTATTCAAGGTCCCTATATTTTTGAAGCAGAGCTAGATATTGCTTCTTATGTTGCAGAGGCATCATATTTTATCACCGATGATATCAATATTACCGCTGGTGTACGTTATATAGATGAAACGCGTTATACCCGTAACACATACACACTGCCGGCAGGCACCTTTGTGTTTGAGGGAGAAGGTGACTTTGATGATACGCTTCCGCGCGTTGCGATAAGTTATGATGTGGGTAATAACTGGAATGTATATGCGAACTATGCAAAGGGGCGTCGTTCGCCAGTGGTCAATGCCGACGCAGGTGGTGTGAATATTACCAAAGCTGAAATGGTCGATAGCTACGATATAGGCGTAAAATATCAAAGTGCCAACTTCATATTCTCAGGTGCTATTTTTACTTATGAATACAGCGACTATCAGCAAAGCTACACCGATCAGGACACCTTGCAGTCCATCACGGTCACCGTGGGCGATTCTACTATGTCGGGTATTGAGGGGATGGCGACGTACAATTACAGCGATAGCTTGACGCTAACTGCAAGTCTTGGCTTCTTAGATGCAGAATTTTCTGACAATACGGCAGATGGCTCACCCTTCCAATATGGGGGTAACAAATTCCGATTAGCGCCTGAGGTAAGTGGGGCGTTCAATATAAACAAAGTGTTTAACGTTAATGACTGGGTTGTCGACGTAAACTGGCTGACTAGCTTCCAATCAGAAGTATTTTTTGAAAGCAGTAATTACCCAGGTATGTCGCAAGATACATACTCGCTCACCGATGTGTCATTGAAGCTTCATCAAGAGAATAGTCGTGTGGCGTTCGAGGTTTATGTAAATAACCTGCTTGATAAAGACTATTTGATTGATGCTGGCAACACGGGAGGCGGTTTGGGTATTCCGACTTTTGTTCGAGGTATGCCGCGGATTGCCGGAGTGCGTTTGTACTACGACTTTTAACTAACGCGTAGCGCAATGATTCGACACAACCAAGCCGCTTTGTTTATTAAGACATAGCGGTTTTTTTTTGCCATCGATAACTGGTGGCGTGTTACACAACTATGTCGCTTTTATAACGTAATGTTTTAATGCAATTGCTGTTATACTGTGCAGCAAACAACCATCTAGTGTTTTTTTAACGCATAGGGTTGAACAATGAATCTTATCAATAAGCAGTATTGATGATATTGGCAGCGGCAGTTTACATGCGCTGTTGATAGTAGCTTCGGCTAATATATTTAAAAAACAAAAGGTAAATTACAAATACATGAGTGACGATCCGCATTTTCAGCGTGAGAAAGAAAAATACGAAAACCCGGTAGCAAGCCGAGAGTTCTTAATGGATGTACTGAAGGAGGAAGGTAAACCCCTTTCCTTCTTAGATATTTGTGGAATAGTGAATGCCACAAGTGAAGATGCACGAATTGGTATTCAACGCCGACTTCGCGCCATGGAGCGAGAAGGGCAAGTGCAATTCACCAAGCAGAAAAAGTACATTCTGCAAGACCGCGATGAATTAGTAAAAGGCCGCATTATTGGCCATCGTGACGGCTTTGGTTTTCTGCGCCCTGAAGATAGAAGCGGTGATTTATTTATTAGTGGCGGGCAAATGAATTTGTTTCTTCACGATGACGTGGTAGAAGCAAGAATAAGCGGTACAGACCGACGTGGTCGAAAAGAAGCGTTTGTGACGCAAGTTGTCGAACCAAGAAGCGAGCCAATTGTTGGGCGCTACTTTGTAGAGCAAGGCTTTGGCATGGTGGTGCCTGATGACAGCCGTCTTCAGCACGAAATTGTCATACCGCCAGAAAGCACAAACGGCGCGCGAATGGGCCAAGTTGTTGTGGTTGAGCTAACACAGCGCCCACGCAGAAAAATGAGCCCAGTAGGCAAAATAGTGGAAGTGCTTGGCGAACATATGGCGCCGGGTATGGAAATTGAAATGGCGCTTCGCACATTTGATATTCCTCATGAGTGGCCAAAAGGCGTTACTAAGCAAATTGAAACGCTATCTGAGTCAGTGCCAGAAGACGCTAAAGCAGGCCGTATAGATTTACGTCAGCTTCCCCTTGTTACTATTGATGGTGAAGATGCCAGAGATTTTGATGATGCGGTGTATTGCGAGCCATTAGACGATGGCGGTTGGCAATTGTGGGTAGCCATTGCCGACGTTAGCCACTACGTAAGAACTGGCTCTGCGCTGGATGATGAAGCGCAAAAGCGCGGAAACTCAGTGTATTTCCCTGACCAAGTTATTCCCATGTTGCCTGAAGTATTATCAAACGGCTTGTGTTCATTGAACCCAGAAGTTGACCGTTTGTGTATGGTATGTGAGATGACGATTTCTGCACAAGGTCAGTTAGAAGAATATCAGTTTTACGAAGCGGTCATGAACTCGCATGCACGACTGACCTACAATAAAGTGTGGAATATACTTCAAGGCGATAAAGAGCTTCACCAGCGCTACGAAGCACATGTGCCACACTTACGTAACTTACACGATTTGTATCGTGGTCTTAAAAAAGCACGCCAACAGCGCGGTGCCATCGAGTTCGAAACCCAAGAAGTGAAGTTTGTTTTCAACGCGCAGCGTAAAATTGAAAACATTGTGCCGTTAGTGAGAAACGATGCGCATAAGCTCATTGAAGAATGCATGATCATGGCGAATGTTAGTGCTGCCCTTATGCTTGAAAAGCATGAAGCGCCAGCATTGTACCGCGTGCACGACAAGCCAGATGCCGATCGTCTTACGTCATTTACCAGTTATTTAAGTGAAATTGGTATCCCTCACCGTATTACTGATGACGCAGAGCCTTCAGCCTTCACCGACGTGGTGTTAAAAACGCGAGGGCGGGTTGACGAAGAGCTTATTCAAACCATGTTACTTCGCTCGATGAAGCAAGCTATTTATGATGGTGAGAATGTGGGGCACTTCGGGCTAGCGCTGCAAGCTTACGCACACTTTACTTCTCCTATTCGCCGCTATCCTGATTTAGTTGTGCATCGTGCCTTAAAAGGCATCATTGCAAAACAACAAGGGAAGAAAGCGGTATCAGGTGCTAAACAATATTCAGTCGCAGAGATTGAGCAGTTAGGTGAGCAGTGCTCAATGACGGAGCGCCGTGCCGACGATGCAACACGCGACGTGGCAGATTGGCTTAAATGCGAGTTCATGCTTGACCACGTAGGCGATACGTTCGAGGGCGTTGTAAGCTCGGTAACAAACTTTGGGTTGTTTATCCGTATTACGGAATACCATATTGATGGGCTGGTACATATTACGTCCCTTGATGATGATTACTACCGCTATGACGATGTTAAACAAGCATTGGTTGGCGAATCCGGTCATCGCCAATTTAGATTAGGTGATACGGTAGAAGTAAAAGTAGCCGCGGTTAATCTCGATGAAAGAAAGATTGATTTATTATTGGATAAGTCTATGCTGCGCGCCCCCGGTGGTAAAAAAGTGAAAGTAAAAACCATCAAAAAGGCGGCAAGTAAGCCAAGACGCAGTGGTAAAGCAGGTGCACCTGCGGATAAACAAGCCACTGATAAGAAGTCCAAACAACGCGGTAAAAAGAGGTAGGCGGTTATGGCACAGCAAGAATGGTTATATGGTCTTCATGCCATGCAGTCGGTTATTGAAAATGAACCCGAGCGTGTAATCGAGGTATTGGTATTAAAAGGGCGAAATGACGATAGGTTAACGAATATTATTAACCAAGCCCGTCGTTTTGGCATTTCGGTGCAATTTTGTCATCGCAAAGTGCTGGATGAAAAGGTGAATGGCGAGCAACACCAAGGTGTAGTTGCCCGCGCAAAACCAGGCCGCGTGCGTGATGAATCTGACTTAGATCTTATTCTAGAGAAACAGTCATCGCCGCTTCTGTTAGTCCTTGATGGGATCACCGACCCGCACAATTTGGGAGCATGCCTTCGCACCGCTGACGGTGCAGGTGTTCACGCTGTTGTGGTGCCTAAAGACAAATCTGCCAGCTTAAACGGTACGGTAAGTAAAGTCGCTTGCGGCGCCGCTGAGGTTATCCCACTGATTCAAGTCACTAACTTGTCTCGTACGCTTAAACACCTTCAAGATAAAGGGGTGTGGGTAGTAGGGACGGCAGGGGAAACCGATAAAACCCTTTACGACATAAAACTAGACGGGCCAACCGCGCTAGTTATGGGCGCAGAGGGCAAAGGCATGCGTAGGCTAACAAAAGAAAATTGCGACGAGTTGGTTAAACTTCCAATGGCCGGCAGTGTAAGTAGCTTAAACGTATCGGTCGCCACCGGTGTGTGCCTTTATGAGATAGTGAGACAACGTGGGCTGTAATCCGAAGTCTTTGAAATAATAAAAACGGGCGTGGCACAAACGCCCGTTTTTTATTTTTGTATTGTTGATACCATTCGCTAACTAATCACACTCAAAAAATAACGTTATTTGTTATCTTTTCCTTTAGTATTTATTTCTCGCCATAGATTTATTCAATTTTTCCCACACCCAAGGCGAAGCCTTTAGTGGTGTGTTCCATGCCCCATCTCCTCATACAAAATTAAGAAAAAATAAACTTACTTTTTACATTTGCTTACAAATTGACAAGCTCGATTCATATAAATTATCAATATTTATTCCTAGTATGAATGCGTCCATACCCTAAGTGTGACAAGAGTTAGAGGTAAAACCGCGCAGTGCATACGCCATTTATACGTATCAAATATGTATGAATGTAACGCTGTAGCATACTTAAATTATTGATAACTCTCTTATTATGGGCGTTGTGGTTGCAGTGTTCCTAGCACTGCTTCTACGTTACCTGGCAAGTGGGTAAGCGGTTTGCGGATGCAGCCAAGGAAGAGATATTTCGTAAGAAGTACGGTTAACCTGTATGTCGATTTATAAAAAAGCGTTTCAAAGTACGTTGGCGTAAAGACCAGAAAAAAGTACTGAAACACAACAAGACAGAAGAAACAGGAAATAAATTTTGAATAAAAAACACACATGTATGACAGCGGCAGCATTAGCCGTATCTATGGCATTTACAAGTCAAACAGCCATTGCACAAGACAATGCACCTGTAAAAGTTGAAACGAAAAAGCAGTCTTTTGCTTCAGCATTTGCTAAGCGTTTCGGTAGTATTGGTCGGGGAACTATCGAACTTAGCGACAGTCAGCGCTATATCGTCAAATTTAAAAGTGAAATGACCTCAGATGCATTGATGGGCGCGCCGGGTGAAGCAACACTTAGCGGCCGTGGCGCATTGAAATTTGGCAAACAGAAAAAAGCGTTCAACGTTCAAGCGGCAAAAAATGATATTACGCGCGCAGGGGGGAGTGTTAAAAAGGCGCTTAATAAGCATCGTATTATGGCTGCGCAACTCGATCGCAAAGCACTGAATGCATTGCGTAATAACCCTAACGTAGAGAGCATTGAAATTGATGCTAAGCGTAAACCTATGGCACAAACTACGCCATATGGTTACACCATGGTTCAGGCAAATCAGTTTGCTCAAGCCGACACCACCGCTCGCAAAGTCTGCGTTATCGATACTGGTTACAACCTCGGTCACCCTGACCTTCCAGGTACCAACGATGGGGTAACTGGAAATGCAAACAACTCAGCAGTGGGGAATTGGTATAACGACGGCAATGGACACGGTACACACGTGGCCGGCACTATCGCAGCCTATGATAACAACGATGGCGTAATTGGTGTTTATCCAGGCGTAGACCTCCATATCGTTAAAATATTCAATGACAATGGGCAGTGGACGTATGCCTCTGATCTTATTGACGCCATTTCGCAGTGTCAGAATGCAGGCTCTAATGTAGTAAACATGAGCTTAGGTGGTGGAAGTGCTTCAACCACTGAGCGCAACGCCATGCAAAGTTTCACCGATGCGGGCATGCTTTTAGTTGCCGCCGCGGGTAATGACGGTAACAGCGCGAAATCGTATCCTGCTTCCTATGATGCAGTCATGTCGGTTGCAGCGGTAGACGCCAACGAAAACCGTGCTAGCTACAGCCAATATAATGACCAAGTTGAAATTGCTGCGCCTGGCAGTGCGGTTCAATCAACGTACCCTACTAATACTTATGCATCGTTAAGCGGTACGTCTATGGCTACACCGCATGTTGCTGGCGGTGCGGCGTTGGTATGGAGCTACTTCCCACAATGTACTAATACACAAATTAGAAGTGCACTTACGGCTACCGCTGAAGATAAAGGCGCGGCAGGTAAAGATAACTTCTACGGTCACGGGCTTATGCAGCTTGCTGACACCTACAGCTACCTTAACAACAACGGATGTGATGGTAACGGTGGTGGAAACCCAGGTACAGACCCAGGCGTTGAACCTGTGTCTGGACAGTTAACGGGGTTGTCGGCCTCACGTAATAACTGGAATCGCTATACCTGGTCGGTGCCTGAAGGCGTAACCACAATGACGGTAAGCATTGGTGGCGGTTCGGGTGATGCTGACTTGTACATGAAGTTTGGTTCACAACCTGAGACAAATAGCTTCGATTGTCGTCCTTATCGAAATGGAAACAGTGAAGTGTGTACCTTAGAAGCACCCGCTGCGGGCACATGGCACATTGGTATCCGAGCTTATTCTACTTACAGTGGTGTAACGCTTAATTACGGTTACGAATAAACAAAGTAAATACTATTCTTCCTGACGTAAAGCCCGCATAAGCGGGCTTTTTTAATGCTAACTCACATGAATTTTATTAGTGTTCGCCAGCCTATTTGTCAGTTTTGCAAAATAAATGCAAAGAATGTGTAAAGGCGTGAACTGTTTATTATATTGCTAGCCATATCCACGTACCGTGTGCGCCAGTCGGGCCAATCGCCCAGCCATACATCTGCATTATTAAAAAATACGTAAAGGATAGTTAGCATATGCAATTTAGATTTTCGGTCTACCTCAGAAGTATATTCTTGGTGGTATTTGTTCTGTTAGGAATAACAGCGTGTGGTGGGTCAGATAGCACGGAGTCTGACTACGAATTTGCTTATATACAGTTTTACAATGCATCACCAAACGGTGCAAATGTAGAAATGCGAGAAGTCGATGGTGACAGTTTCGGTTTCGCGCAGTTTGGTGACACTACATCAATGTACTCAATGGAGTCTGGTACGCTTGAGCTTGAGTTTATTCGCACCGACGCAGATGATCAGGAAGTGTACATCGATACGTACTCGGTCACGTTAACAACAGGGCACAAAACCATTGTAGTCATGAGCGGTGACTTCGCTAATCCAATTATCACAGAATACAGTTATGAGCGAGAAACCTTAGAGGATCATTTTAGGCTGTTTGGTTTGTCGGTGACCGTGGATAACAGCGCATATGATTTTTATCTCAGCGAATCAGGCGACCCGTTTGAAGCAGCGCACTTCCTTGGCTCGGTGACCGCTGATGGCATGGTGGCATTCGATTATTGGGATGCCGATGACGACAGCGATGATTTTGACCAAGGTGAATACACTATCTATCTTACGCACCCAGGTACAAGTGATGTTGTTTTCGAATCGCAAACCCTAAACTTTATCTATTCAACCGAATACCTATTAACGCTTCGCGATGTCAGTGGCGCCATACAAGACGGGCTTATCGTAGACACCATTCTAAATTCCTCTTCAGTAACCGCACTTACCGATGTAGAGGCTGATGCGCAATATCGCATTTATAATGCTACTGACATTAGTACGCCTTTAACCGTTACGTTCGGTGGCAACACCGATGAAGACGATGTGTCTTTTACATTAGGTGAAGGTGAAATATCAGCATTCTCTGCAATCAGGTACGGCGATTACCGTGTAACAGTCAGTGATAGCAGTGGTGAGGCCTTATCGCTTAACAATAAGCTCATCACGCTAAATCAGGGTGAAAGCAAAGCTATTTTAGTATACGAAAAAGATGGCCAGTTAGGTGCTGCTACCTTTGTTGAAAGTGGCTTACCTCAGGCTTACGACAAAACGGTTAACTTTATTAATTTGGTTCCCGATTTTGACGATGTAGATTTTTATCTGGTTCGAAACGATGAAACGATAGATACCGCCGAGTACGACGTGCAAAACCTCACTTTTGCAGAAAGCGCCGACGAAGTTTTACCCGCAGATTATTATGAAGTTATTGCGGTGTACGAAGATGATAACAACGAGCAAGTACTGTTAGACCGTACTGCTTTACACGGCTTTGTTGAAGATAAAAACTATATTGTCACGGTAGAACCCGCCAATACACCAACCGGGTATGAGGTGAATATATTACCCTAGGGCGCCGTTTTTAGACTAATTAATAAGGGCTGTTTTCTTTCTTTATTGAAAATCTAGAGTAGTCTTTTAGACAGGGGTAGCTGCAACGTTACCCTGTCTATTCACTATTGAAGGAATGTCGATGAGTGCGGTAAAAGAGTTGTATACAGTCTCAACTAACAGGCAATTAACGTTTGACCAAAAAGTCGCCGCGTTTCTCAAGATAGGTACTGAAAAGCTTAACCTTGAAACTGCCATTGTAAGTCGGGTCACCGATAACACTTACACCGTTGCCCATGTCGTTTCTCCAAATCCTGATATTGTTAAGGGTGCGCAATTTTCACTTGCCGATACCTACTGCGTAGACGCCTTAAGAAAAAGTGATGCGTTGATGTATCACAATATTAACGAACACCCTGGTGCAGCGCACCCCTGTTACGAAAAATACCCAATGCGAAGTTACTTTTCTCTGCCTCTAGAAGTTAATGGAGAAACGTATGGAACATTGAACTTCTCGTCGCTTGAACCCCGAAATCTGCCTTTTTCTGATGAAGAGGTAGACTACGTTTATAGCGTTGCCGGTTGGATATCAACAACGCTATCAAAGCACGAGCAAATAGCTGAGTTAAAAGCGCAGCGAGATGAAATTGAAGAACGAAACGTACTTTTAAATCAAATTGCCGAGTTAGCCGGCATTGGTACGTGGGAATTAGACATCACCACAGGATCATTACAGTGGTCTAATAAGCTCAAAGATATGTTCGGGTTAGACGCGCAATCTATGGTGTCTGTTGATATTGTCGTGAGCTATATCCTTCGGTCAGAAGAAAAGGTTCGATTTGTTGAAGAATTTAAAGACATTATTAGAACGGGTAACGATTGGGCATATGAGCTTGAAGTAACAACAAAGAATGGACAACACCTTTGGGTAGAGAGCCGAGCTCACCCACTTTATCATGATGGGAAATGTGTGAAGATAATAGGCGCGACTCGCGATATTACCCGTATCATCGAGACAACCCAAACGTTAAAAGATAAAACCGAGATTGCCGAACGCGCATTAAAAGCGCGAAGCGACTTCCTTGCTAATATGAGCCATGAAATTAGAACCCCCATTCACGGTGTTCAAGGTATGTTGGAGTCACTCAGCACTACATCGCTAACCACCAAGCAAAGTGAATATACCCGAGTAGCGATGAAAAGCGCGGAATCGTTACTTGGTGTGGTTAACGATATCCTTGATTTCTCGAAAATTGATGCGGGTTTGATGCATTATGAGTCCAAGGCCATTGATATCGATGAAATCATTCAGCAGCAACTGCCCATGTTCTTCCGTATGGCGAGCAACAAGGGTCTTTACTTAGAAAGCGATACTAGCGCATTAGAAGGTAAACTCTTTTTAGGAGACAGTCTTCGTATTAATCAAATCGTCATGAACCTTGTGAATAACGCGCTAAAATTCACTGCCCATGGTGGTGTGCGTATTTCGGCGCGCGTGAGCCCTTTAGAGCGCGACGAAAGTACAGTGAAAATTATCGTTGCAGATACGGGCATCGGCATGAATGAAGAACAGCGTGACGTGATTTTTGCGCCGTTTCTGCAAGCTGAAGAGTCAACCCAACGCCGGTTCGGGGGAACGGGGCTAGGGCTCGCTATCGTAAAAAGTATCGTCAATCACTACGGCGGTAATATTGCAGTCGCAAGCGAGCCCGGCGAAGGGTCGAGATTCGTTATTTCCTTAACATTACCAAATGCAGTTGCCGAGAAACGAGAGGTGTCTGTTGCATCGCTTAATAACTATGCATTCAATAAAGAACAGTTAGAGGGGCGGTACATACTGGTTGTCGAAGATAATGAAATAAACCAGATAGTAATTAAAGAACAGTTGTCCGACATGGGCATTCGATGTGAATTGGCCAACAATGGGCAAGAAGGGGTAGACGCGATAAAACAGTCTATTACCAAAAAGGCAGAGTTCGACATGGTGTTTATGGATTGCCAAATGCCAGTCATGGACGGTTTAACCGCCGTAAAGCACATTCGTGCCATTGAACATGACAGTATTAAAGACTTACCCATAGTTGCACTTACCGCTAACGCGCTAAATGGCGAAAAAGAGCGCTGTTTAAGCGCAGGAATGAATGATTTTATGTCAAAGCCGGTAGGCGCAAAAAAGTTAAAGCAATGTATTCTTCATCATATAGCAGCTAAAAAACGCCGATTAAACCCATTTTTAATGCAAAGTACCGGTCCTGCTAGATAACCCCTAACGTGGTTATCGGCCCCAGTTTTTTAACTGGGGCTTTTTTATGCAACCTATGTTAGTATGACGGACCTCAAGTGGCCTTTTGTGCTCACTGCTGCGGTTATTTCCGTCCGTACGTAAAAAACATTGCCATCGTCTAAAATTAATTCAATTTACTGCTATCTCTTCCCCAGTTTTTCTGTTATAGTTTCGCGCCCTTTTTATGGGGGTATGTATATAAAAGCAACGATATCCAGTTGTTTTTAGCAGCACTAACGACTCGGGAGAGTCTTAATTTTTAGAGCGGAGCACTAACATGATCCAAATGCAAACTAACCTGGACGTTGCAGACAACAGCGGCGCTCGCAGGGTTCAGTGTATTAAGGTTCTTGGTGGCTCGCATCGCCGTTATGCAGGTATCGGTGACATCATCAAAGTTACTGTTAAGGAAGCAATTCCTCGCGGTAAAGTTAAAAAAGGTGACGTACTGAATGCAGTGGTGGTGCGTACTAGAAAAGGCGTTCGTCGTGCAGATGGTTCTACCATTCGTTTTGACGGTAACGCGGCTGTTTTGCTTAATGCAAACAAGCAACCAATTGGTACGCGTATCTTTGGCCCGGTAACCCGTGAGTTGAGAAGTGAAAACTTCATGAAAATCATCTCATTGGCCCCAGAGGTACTATAAGGAGTCACGATAATGGCTAATAAAATTCGTCGTGATGATGAAGTAGTCGTATTAGCGGGTAAAGACAAAGGCAAACAAGGCAAAGTCCTTCGTGTGCTTATGGCTGATGACCGTGTAATTATAGAAGGCGTTAATCTCGTCAAGAAACACACTAAGCCTAACCCTCAATTGGGTGTTGCTGGTGGTATTGTTGAGAAAGAAGCTTCTATTCACGTTTCTAATGTTGCGATTGTTAACCCGGCAACGGGCAAAGCAGATCGCGTTGGTTTCCGTATTGAAGATGAGAAGAAAGTTCGTTTCTTCAAATCTAACGGCGAACTTGTTTAATTATATTGGAGAGTACGATGGCGAAACTGCATGATTTCTATAAAGAAACAGTAGTAGCTGAACTTGCTAAGCAGTTCGGATACAAAAGCGTCATGCAAGTCCCTCGGATTGAAAAAATCACTCTAAACATGGGTTTAGGTGAAGCAGTTGCTGACAAGAAGGTGCTTGAGAATGCTCAAGCTGACATGACGGCTATCGCCGGTCAGAAGCCGATTGTCACAGTTGCAAGAAAATCAGTAGCGGGCTTTAAAATCCGTGAAGGTTATCCGATTGGCTGTAAAGTAACCCTACGTGGCGAGCGTATGTGGGAATTCCTAGAGCGTTTGATTTCAATCGCTATCCCGCGTATTCGCGATTTCCGTGGTTTGAATCCAAAATCATTCGACGGTCGTGGTAACTACAGCATGGGCGTGCGTGAGCAAATCATTTTCCCTGAAATCGATTTCGATAAAGTGGATAAGGTTCGTGGTATGGATATTACTATCACTACCAGCGCGAACTCTAATGACGAAGCACGTGCCCTGCTGGACGCGTTTAACTTCCCATTCAAAAAGTAGGGGTGTAGGGTTATGGCAAAAGAATCAATGAAGGCACGTGAAGCTAAGCGTACTAAGCTAGTAGCTAAGTATGCTGAAAAGCGCGCCGCACTTAAAGCGATTATCAGCGATGTTAACGCTTCTGAAGATGAGCGTTGGGACGCTGTTCTGAAGCTACAACAACTGCCACGTGACTCTAGTGCATCTCGTCAGCGTAACCGCTGTCGTGTAACTGGTCGTCCACATGGTTACCTACGCAAATTCGGTCTTAGCCGTATCAAGCTTCGTGAAGCTGCGATGCGTGGCGAAGTCCCTGGCCTTAAAAAAGCCAGCTGGTAAGGAGTAGCTGAAATGAGCATGCAAGATCCTATCGCGGATATGTTTACCCGCATCCGTAACGGCCAAATGGCACAGAAAGTTTCTGTAACTATGCCGTCTTCTAAGCTTCGCGTTTCTATCTGTGAAGTATTGAAGGCTGAAGGTTATGTAACTGACTTCGCTGTTTCTGGTGACGTTAAGCCTGTTTTAGAAGTTACACTTAAGTACTTCGAAGGCAAGCAAGTAATTGACACTATCGAACGTGTAAGCCGTCCTGGTCTGCGCATCTATAAGAAAAAAGATGAGCTTCCAAAAGTAATGGGTGGTTTAGGTGTTGCTATCGTGTCAACTTCAAAAGGTGTGATGACTGACCGTGCAGCGCGTAACGCAGGCATGGGCGGTGAGATCATCGGTTATGTAGCATAACGGAGGAGTTGAAATGTCACGAGTAGCAAAAGCCCCAGTAGACTTGGTATCAGGTGTAGAAATTACAATCTCTGGCCAAGAAATTACTGTTAAAGGTAGTAAAGGCACTTTGACTCGCGTTCTTAACGACGCAGTAGAAGTTGTACAAGAAGAGAACCAACTTAAAGCACTTCCACGTGAAGGTTTCGCTGACGGTTGGGCGCAAGCAGGTACTGCTCGCTCTCTTGTTAGTGCAATGGTTCAAGGTGTTTCACAAGGTTTTGAGAAAAAGCTTCAGTTATTAGGTGTTGGTTACCGTGCACAAGCACAAGGTAGCAAACTTAACCTAACACTAGGTTTCTCACACTCAGTAGTATACGAGATGCCTGAAGGCATTACCGTTGAAACTCCTAGCCAAACTGAAATCGTCGTCAAAGGCGCCGATAAGCAGATGGTAGGACAGGTTGCGGCGAACATCCGTGGCTACCGTCCACCAGAGCCTTACAAAGGCAAAGGTGTACGTTATGCTGACGAAAATGTACGTCGTAAAGAAGCTAAGAAAAAGTAGGTGGGTGATACGATGGATAAGAAAACAGCTCGCATTCGCCGCGCAACACGCGCACGCGCAAAAATTCGTGAACTGGCCGCGCATCGCTTGGTAGTTAACCGTACACCTCGCCACATCTACGCTCAGTTAATCGCTCCTAGCGGTTCTGAAGTGTTAGCGGCGGCTTCAACTGTTGAACAAGGTCTTTCAAAAGATCTTAAATCTACAGGTAACGCTGAAGCAGCGGCGGTAGTCGGTAAAGCAATCGCAGAACGCGCTCTTGAGAAAGGCATTAAAGCAGTGGCTTTCGATCGTAGTGGCTTTCAATACCACGGTCGCGTTAAGGCATTAGCTGATGCAGCTCGCGAAGCTGGCCTTCAGTTCTAGGAGTTTATAATGGCTAAACAAGAAGTTCAGAACGGTGAACTATTAGAGAAATTGATTGCTGTAAACCGCGTATCTAAAGTGGTTAAAGGTGGTCGTATCTTTAGTTTCACTGCATTGACAGTAGTGGGTGACGGTAATGGTCGCGTAGGTTTTGGTTACGGTAAAGCACGTGAAGTGCCTGCTGCAATCCAGAAAGCTATGGAAAAGGCACGTCGCAATATGGTTGACGTTGACCTTAACGGCCACACGTTACAGCACCCAATTAAAGGTCGTCACTCTGGCTCTAAAGTTTACATGCAACCTGCATCAGAAGGTACCGGTATCATCGCCGGCGGTGCAATGCGTGCAGTACTTGAAGTAGCTGGTGTACAGAACGTACTTTCAAAATGTTACGGTTCTACAAACCCAATCAACGTTGTTCGTGCAACAATCAACGCGCTGACAGAGATGAATTCTCCAGCGAAAGTTGCTGCGAAACGTGGATTGTCTGTAGCAGAAATTTTGGGGTAATCAGACATGGCAACGATTAAAGTAAAGCAAACTAAAAGTGCGATTGGCCGCTTGCCAAAGCACAAAGCTACGCTTAAAGGTTTAGGCCTTCGTAAAATCAACCATGTTCGTGAACTGGAAGATACCCCAAGCGTCCGTGGCATGATCAACCGTGTATATTACATGGTTGAGATAGTGGAGGAGTAAGAACATGCGTTTAAATACTATTGCTCCTGCACCAGGAGCTAAACAATCTGGTAAGCGTACTGGTCGTGGTATCGGCTCAGGTCTTGGTAAAACGAGTGGCCACGGTCACAAAGGTCAAAAAAGCCGTTCAGGTGGCCGCGTTAAGCCAGGATTCGAAGGTGGTCAGATGCCATTACAGCGTCGTCTTCCTAAATTCGGTTTCACTTCACGCAAGAGCTTTGTTACTGATGAAGTAACACTTGCAGAAATCGCAAAGGTTGATGGTGATACTGCTTCTCTTGAAACACTTAAAGCAGCTGGTCTTGTTAAAAAAGAAATCCAGTTCGTTAAAGTTATCAAGAGCGGTGAAGTTTCACGTGCTGTTACAGTAAGCGGGTTAAAGGTTACTAAAGGCGCTAAAGAAGCGATTGAAGCTGCTGGCGGTAAAGTAGAGGAATAAGCTAGATGGCTAAACCAGGATTGGATTCAGGCGCAAAAAGTGGCTTGAGTGAGCTTAAAGCAAGATTGTTGTTCGTACTTGGTGCGATTGTTGTTTTCAGATTGGGTTCATATGTTCCTATTCCGGGCATCGATCCAGCTGTACTTGCTGACTTGTTCGAGCAACAGAAAGGCACCATTGTAGAAATGTTTAACATGTTCTCTGGTGGTGCGCTTGAGCGTGCATCCGTTCTGGCTTTGGGCATTATGCCATACATTACTGCATCCATTATCATGCAGTTGCTCTCGGTGGTTCACCCACCGATGGTAGAGCTTAAAAAAGAAGGCGAGGCAGGTCGTCGTAAGATTAGTCAGTACACGCGTTATTTAACGTTGATACTGGCTGTCTTCCAGTCAATTGGTATTTCGACTGGTCTGCCAAACCTAATTAATGGATTGGTATTGAACCCTGGCTTCGGATTCTACTTTACGGCAGTAGTGAGCTTAGTCACAGGAACTATGTTCCTTATGTGGTTAGGTGAGCAAATTACCGAACGAGGTATCGGCAACGGTATTTCTATCTTGATTTTTGCTGGTATTGTTGCCGGTCTGCCAACAGCGATAGGTCAGACAGCGGAACAAGCGAGACAAGGCGACATTAACTTGTTGTTCTTGTTGTTGATTGGCGCAATTGTCATTGCTCTTACATACCTAGTTGTATTTGTAGAGCGCGGACAGCGCAGAATTGTGGTAAACTACGCAAAACGTCAGCAAGGCCGTCAGGTTTTTGCTGCGCAAAGCACGCATTTGCCACTGAAAGTCAACATTGCTGGTGTTATTCCACCAATCTTTGCTTCCAGTATTATTCTGTTCCCAGGGACTATCGCAGGATGGTTTGGGCAGAATGAATCAACAGCGTGGTTGCAGGATGTAGCATTAATGCTATCTCCAGGTCAGCCGCTGTACGTGATGTTATATGCAGCAGCTATTATCTTCTTCTGCTTCTTCTACACGGCGTTGGTATTCAACCCGCGTGATACAGCAGATAACTTGAAGAAGTCTGGTGCGTTCATCCCAGGTATCCGTCCGGGTGAACAAACGTCGCGTTACATTGATAAGGTAATGACTCGCCTCACATTGGCTGGCGCACTGTACATAACCTTTATTTGTTTGGTGCCTGAATTCATGCTAATTGCCTGGAATGTGCCGTTCTACTTCGGTGGTACGTCGCTTCTAATTATTGTGGTGGTTATCATGGACTTTATGGCACAGGTGCAGACGCATTTGATGAGTAGTCAATATGAGTCTGTTCTGAAGAAAGCTAACCTTAAAGGCTACGGTCGTTAAGTTAGCCTACTACGGAGTGATGTAATGAAAGTTCGTGCATCAGTTAAAAAGATTTGCCGTAACTGTAAAGTTATCAAACGCAACGGTGTTGTGCGCGTAATTTGTACAGAGCCAAAGCATAAGCAAAGGCAAGGCTAATCTAAGCGGTACAGAATATTTGCAAAGCTAAGAGCAGAACCTGACTTATACTTATCAGGTTCTGCAGTTTTGTTTATAAGTATTTTGCACCTATTATTTGCAATTTGGTCGACGGATAAGTATCCTATCGGGCTTTTTAGGTCGTCGACAAATAAACAAGAGGAGTGCTGTTAATGGCCCGTATCGCTGGCATTAACATTCCTGAGCACAAGCATGCTGTAATCGCTATCCAGGCGATCTACGGCGTTGGTCCCACACGTGCGAAAAGCATTTGTGCGGGTGCTGGTGTTGCAGAAAATACAAAAATCAAAGAGCTAGACGAAGCGACAATTGATAAGCTTCGTGACGAAGTGGCGAAGTTTACTGTTGAAGGTGATCTACGTCGTGAAGTCTCTATGAGCATCAAACGTTTGATGGACCTGGGTTGCTTCCGTGGTATTCGCCACCGTCGTAGCTTGCCTCTACGTGGTCAGCGCACTAAAACTAATGCGCGTACCCGTAAAGGTCCTCGTAAGCCAATTAAGAAGTAAGCGGGGAGTAAGTTATGGCAAAAGCACCAGCTCGTAGCACGCGTAAGCGCGCTAAACGTCAGGTTGCAGACGGTATGGCTCATATCCATGCGTCTTTCAACAACACAATTGTGACTATTACAGACCGTCAAGGCAATGCATTAGCATGGGCGACATCTGGTGGTTCAGGTTTCCGTGGTTCACGTAAATCTACCCCATTTGCTGCACAGGTTGCTGCTGAGCGTGCAGGTGTAGCTGCACAAGAGTACGGTCTTAAGAACCTTGAAGTTTTCGTTAAAGGTCCAGGTCCAGGCCGTGAGTCTGCGATCCGTGCACTTAACGCAACTGGTTATAAGATCACAAACATTACCGATGTGACTCCTATTCCTCACAACGGTTGTCGTCCACCGAAAAAACGTCGCGTTTAATCTGCGGACAGTTGGAGAAAGATCATGGCAAGATATTTGGGTCCAAAACTCAAACTTAGCCGTCGCGAAGGAACAGACTTGTTTCTTAAGAGCGGCGTTCGCGCAATCGATTCTAAATGTAAAATCGATACTGCGCCTGGTCAGCATGGTGCCCGTCGTGGCCGTTTGTCTGACTACGGTGTTCAGTTGCGTGAAAAACAAAAAGTTCGTCGTATGTTTGGCGTACTTGAAAAGCAATTCCGTAACTACTACAAAGAAGCTGCACGTCTAAAAGGCAACACAGGTGAAAACTTGTTACAGCTTTTGGAACAGCGTCTTGATAACGTAGTTTATCGTATGGGATTTGCTAGTACACGTGCTGAAGCACGTCAGCTAGTAAGCCACAAGGCGATCATGGTAAATGGTCAAGTTGTGAACATTCCATCGTTTAACGTTTCTGCCGAAGACGTGGTTTCTGTTCGTGAAAAAGCTAAAAAGCAAGCGCGTATCGTTGCTGCTTTAGAACTGGCTGACCAACGTGAGAAGCCAACCTGGATTGAAGTTGACAGTACTAAAATGGAAGGCACGTTCAAACGTGTTCCTGAAAGAACTGACCTGTCTGCTGAAATTAACGAACAGTTGATCGTTGAACTTTACTCTAAGTAAAGCTAACTAAAGAGGAAGCATTGTGGGTTCTGTGACTGAATTCCTAAAACCGAGATTAGTTGAGATCGAAAACGTTTCTCCTACTCGTGCCAAAGTAACTTTGGAACCACTAGAGCGCGGTTTCGGCCATACTCTAGGTAACGCCCTACGCCGTATTCTGTTGTCATCCATGCCTGGATGCGCGGTAACGGAAGTAGAAATTGATGGCGTTCTTCACGAGTACAGCACCAAAGAAGGTGTACAAGAAGACGTGATCGAAATCTTGCTAAATCTTAAAGGTTTAGCGGTTCGCCTTGAAGGTAAAACTGAGGCGACCCTAACACTAGTGAAATCTGGCGCTGGCCCTGTTGTTGCTGGTGATATTCAGCATGATGGCGACGTAGAAATTGTAAACCCTGACCATGTAGTTTGTACTTTAACTGGCGAAGCTGAAATCAGCATGCGTATTAAAGTAGAAATGGGTCGTGGTTACGTTCCAGCTTCTACCCGTCGCTCCTCTGAAGAAGATGATCGTCCAATTGGTCGTTTGTTAGTTGATGCTTCATACAGCCCAGTTGAACGTATTGCTTACAGTGTTGAGTCTGCTCGTGTTGAACAACGCACAGACTTAGACAAACTGATCATCGACATGGAGACGAACGGCACTTTAGATCCTGAAGAAGCGATCCGCCGTTCTGCAACTATCTTAGCTGAACAGCTAGATGCATTCGTAGATTTACGTGATGTGTCAGAGCCAGAAGCGAAAGAAGAGAAGCCAGAATTCGATCCGATTCTACTTCGCCCAGTCGACGACCTAGAGCTAACAGTACGTTCTGCTAACTGCTTGAAAGCAGAAGCTATCCAGTACATTGGTGACCTGGTACAGCGCACTGAGGTTGAGCTACTTAAAACGCCAAACCTTGGTAAGAAATCGCTAACTGAAATCAAAGATGTTCTAGCATCTCGTGGTTTGTCTCTAGGTATGCGCCTAGAAAACTGGCCGCCTGAGAGCATCGCTGAAAAAGATTAATCAGGTTTTTATCAAACTGATTTGTAGAGAAGGATAAAACTATGCGCCATCGTAAGAGTGGTCGTCAGTTGAATCGCAACAGCAGCCATCGTCAAGCTATGTTCAAAAACATGGCTGGCTCTTTGGTCAAGCACGAAGTGATCAAAACTACGTTACCAAAAGCGAAAGAATTACGTCGCGTAATTGAGCCTCTTATCACTATGGCTAAAGAAGACAGCGTTGCAAATCGCCGTCTAGCTTTTGCCCGCACAGGTGATAAAGAAGTAGTAGGTAAATTGTTCAACGAGCTTGGTCCTCGTTACGAAGCTCGCCCAGGCGGTTACACTCGCATTCTTAAATGCGGTTTCCGTGCAGGCGACAATGCCCCAATGGCATACGTTGAACTAGTAGACCGTCCAGTTGTTGAAGCTGAAGAAGAAGCAGTAGAAGCAACTGAAGAGTAAGTAATACTCTTTATTCTGAATTTCAGAATAGTAAAAAAACCCGGCTTAGGCCGGGTTTTTTGTTTTTGGCAAACATCTTGCAAAATTAACGGGTACTAATCGTTACAACGTTTTACTAACCGTTATCTATAGCAAGGATGTTTATGCTAACTGTTGCCGGCAACATGCATTCGCTCCCCCCCTCGGTATTACAAAATACCGGGTTAACTACCGCACTTGAGCGCCTAAGCTCTGGTTTACGTATCAATAGTGCCGCCGACGATAGCGCCGGGCTTCAAATATCTAATCGCCTCACTTCTGCCACGTTAGCGCATAAGCAGCTAAGCCGAAACTTAAACGACGGTATTAGCTATGCCCAAATAGCGGAAGGCGGCCTGCAAGAATCTGCCGATATTTTGCAGCGCATGCGGCAACTTTCCATGCAATCTCAGAATGGCATTAATACCGAGAGCGATAGAGCGGCGCTTGATAAAGAGTTTCAGCAACTTAAAAACGCCCTTAATGGCATTGCGTACAACACCGAAGCGTTCGACCGTCTGCCCTTGTTAGGCGATAACGACTTACTTTCAGACAATGTACCGTCGATCGGTGATACGTTTACGCCAGGCGTAACTGACCGACGTAGAAGCGGTCTAAGGTCTGTTGCCTATATCCCTGCGGGCTCAACCAATATAACGCTTAACATAGACAGCTTTTCTCAAGATGATGACCTGCAGGTCTTTACCACAAACGGTAAGCACCTCATTGGTACGCCACTAAGCGATGGGGTGTGGACGGGGAACGCAATCCGTAATGCTGCCGATATTGCGTCGCAATTCTTTTTAACCACCGACGGTTACGCGCCAGACGCTACCTATGACAATACCGATTTATTAACATCTGGCACATCGACAGTAAACGGGACGACGTTTGGCTTTAGTGGTGATAATCACCCCGGTTCTAACATAGAAACACTGACTATCGATGTGGCTAACGAGCCGCTGATAATATCAGTAGTAGGGACCGGCTCTTTCGATGTTACAGCAAACTGGGATTCACTAGGGCAACCTGGTAATGGCGGGAATAGTTTTACCGCAGGTCCTGTCGATATTACCGCCACCAATAGCGTTAAAATTGGCACCGAATACATTAACCTAACGAAAACGCCAGCAGGGCTGTCTGACCTTGGCTTGGTAGACAGTGATATTCTTACCAGTGATAACGCTGCAGCTGCATTGCAGCAGCTAGACAGCGCCCTTGAATACGTAAGTGAAAGCCGTGCGTTTTATGGCGCACGCATTAATCAAATGCAATCGGCGTATCGGGTTAACGCTCAAATGTTCGAAAGTGTATCAGCGGCGAGGGCACAAATAACCGACGCAGACTTTGCAACTGAAACTGCGCAGTTAACACAAAGCCAGATAGTAGAGCAGGCGAGTATCGCGGTGCGCGCACAAGCTAAATCGAGTGATGAGCAAGTGCTGGGTTTATTGAATAGTACGGGCTAGTCATTGTTTTGATATTGTTTGCCGATTACGCAGCGTAAGCAGTAATGAAATAGGCTACATTGACTTATCGAACAAATAGCGAAGTTAGCGTACCATCTTCAATACGCCCCAAATTCAGACTGTAAAGAACAAGAGAAAACTAGCTTTGAACTACTCAATTACCTGTTTTAAAGCCTACGACATAAGAGGCGAGCTAAACGCACAGTTAACAGAAGAGGTGGCCTATCGCATTGGTTATGCATTTGCTACCGAGCTAAGCGCGAAAACAGTCGTAGTAGGCAGCGATGTTCGTCTTACTTCTACGCCCCTTAAATTGGCGCTAAGCGCGGGGTTAATTGATGCTGGCGCGAACGTTACCGACTTAGGCATGGCAGGTACAGAAGAGATTTATTTTGCGACCAAGCATTTGGGTGTAGACGGTGGTATTGAAGTAACCGCAAGCCACAACCCTATTAACTATAATGGTATGAAGCTTGTAAAAGCTGGCAGTATTCCAATTAGTGGTGATACTGGCCTTAATGCTATAAAAGAGCGTGCTGAAGCGTTAAGTGATAAGTTTGTGTCTGAGCGCCTTTCATATTACACAAACGCGGTTAGCATTAACGAAGATGCCTTTTTCAACGGTACTGCCCATGTAGATGCGTCGCTTCTTTTAAATACCGATAATTACACCGTTAAATCGTGCATGAGCGAATATGTCAAGCATATGTTGTCTTATGTAAACCTACAAAATTTTACCCCGTTAAAGGTAGTGGTTAACGCAGGTAATGGTGCAGCCGGGCCAGCGCTTGATGCCATTGAAGCTGAAATGAAAAAT
Source organism: Alteromonas sp. 4NH20-0056 (assembly GCF_057539655.1). NCBI lineage: Bacteria > Pseudomonadati > Pseudomonadota > Gammaproteobacteria > Alteromonadales > Alteromonadaceae > Alteromonas > Alteromonas sp. 4NH20-0056. The sequence goes on from NZ_BAAJLS010000009.1 coordinate 119,225, forward strand.
CGCGGCGTACCTATCGAGTTTATTAAAGTTCATCACAACCCAGACGGTACATTTCCTCACGGTATTCCTAACCCACTGTTGCCAGAAAACCGAGCAGACACGGCGGATGCAGTAAAAGCATCGGGTGCCGATTTCGGTATAGCATGGGATGGTGACTTCGACCGCTGTTTCTTGTTCGATGCCGATGGCGAATTCATCGAAGGCTATTACATAGTAGGTTTGCTGGCCGAAGCCTTCATTGAAAAAAACACTGACAGTAAAATTATCTACGACCCGCGCGTATATTGGAATACCGAAGACATTGTGGCCAACGCAGGTGGTACACCCATAAAGTCTAAAACGGGCCATGCCTTTATCAAAGAACGTATGCGTAAGGAAGATGCGGTATACGGCGGCGAAATGAGTGCACACCATTATTTCCGCGACTTCGCCTACTGCGATTCAGGCATGATCCCATGGTTACTCATTGCTGAACTTGCGTGTGTGAAAAAACAAACACTAGCGAGCATGGTAAAAGAACGCATAAAAGCTTTTCCATCTTCAGGTGAAATTAACAGCAAGCTGAAAGATGCCGACGCTGCGCTTGAGCGCGTTACCAGTAAATACCAACCCCTTGCTAGTGTTATCGATACCACCGACGGCCTAGGCTTGGAGTTCGGTACTTGGCGTTTTAACTTACGTAAGTCGAATACCGAGCCGGTAATTCGCTTGAATGTCGAAAGTAAGGGTGATGTTCCGCTAATGGAAGAAAAAACTAAAGAATTACTAACACTAATAACCGATGAGTAAATGAGATAAGCGCGGTGTTCAACTCATTGCTTGTTTATATTTATTTGTACAATAAAGCTTTGTATTCTAATGTAAACGTAGCAAAATATTGCGTGTATCGTAACGTAAGGACCATACATTGAAACCAGTCATACTTGCTGGCGGCTCGGGTAGTCGTTTATGGCCCAAATCGCGTGCCGCGCTTCCAAAGCAGTTTTTGTCGCTCACTTCAGACAGCACCATGCTGCAAGACACTATTACTCGCTTAAAAGGCACCAAGGCACAAAGTCCTATTTTCATTTGTAACGATGCACATCGCTTTTTAGTAGCCGAGCAACTTCGCCAAAAAGATATTCACCACGGCGGTATATTACTAGAACCGGTTGGTCGCAATACGGCACCGGCTATTGCGCTTGCTGCCCTTCATGCAATTAAAAATAACGAAGACCCTGTATTGTTGGTACTAGCAGCAGACCACCTTATTCAAAATAATAGCGCATTTCACCATGCCATTGAAAAAGCCGAAAAGCTGGCAGAAGAAGGTAAGTTAGTGACTTTCGGTATAGTGCCAGACCAACCACATACCGGTTACGGTTACATTAAAGCGGGCAGCGAATTAGGCGATGGATTTGAAGTTGCCGAATTTGTTGAAAAGCCCGCGTTAGACACGGCCAAAGAATATGTAGATTCCGGAAGTTATTTTTGGAACAGCGGCATGTTTATGTTTAAAGCAAGCCGTTACTTGGAAGAACTGGGCAAATACAATCCTGAAATGCTAGACGTATGTAAACGTGCGATAGACACCGAAACACCAGATTTAGACTTTATCCGCGTAGATCACGATATTTTTGCAACCTGCCCAGACGACTCTATCGACTATACGGTAATGGAAAAAACGGATAGCGCCGCTATGGTGCCGCTTGATGCTGGTTGGAGTGACATAGGCAGTTGGACATCTTTATGGGAAACGGCGGAAAAAGACGAAAACGGCAACGCTACCGTTGGCGACACTATTCTAGAAAATACTAAAAATAGCTACGTAAATGCTGAACAGCGCTTAGTTTCAGTAATCGGGCTAAAAGATGTAATAGTTGTAGAAACGAAAGACGCAGTCATGGTTGCGCATAAAGACGATGCGCAAAGCATTAAAACCGTTGTAAACAAATTAAAAGCCGAAAAGCGCCCCGAGTTTGAATTCCATCGCGAAGTATTCCGCCCATGGGGAAGTTATGACTCTATTGATGGGGGAGAAAGGTTTCTTGTTAAGCATATCACCGTGAAAGCCGGAGAAAAATTATCTGTTCAAATGCATCACCATAGGGCAGAACACTGGGTTGTGGTGTCTGGAAGTGCCAATGTTACCATCGATGAAAAAACCACGTTGATTACTGAAAACCAGTCTGTTTATATTCCGATAGGCGCAGTGCATGCATTAGAAAATCCAGGGAAGATTCCGCTAGAGCTTATTGAAGTTCAGTCTGGTGCTTATTTGGGCGAAGACGATATTGTTCGGTTTTCTGATAGATATGGGCGTGTGGCGAAGCCGTAAACTAAAGAAGTGTAGCATTGCGATTGCCAGGTGGGTCTAGCCAAAATGGTTAGACCTTTCGTTTCGTTGGTCCTAAAATTTATATTCTTAATATATTTTTCCTATTAATTAATAAATTAGTGATCCCTCTTAATTTTTAATAATTTACGGTTGGAATTTTACGGCTTAAGTAGGTAGAATGCGCGGTCCGAAGACATACTGTCGGGCAGTTCGTTGCGGTTAACCCGCGGAAGAAAAAGGGATTAAATGTGAAAAAAGTGTGTTTACTCATTGCGTCATTCGTATCAATGACCATGGCTTCGGCAGTTTCTGCAGCCACCCCCACTCCCGAACAAATCGAAATGTTTAGCAAGTTACCAAGGGCGCAACAAGAAGCGCTGGCTAAGCAGTACGGCGTCGATTTATCATCACTTTCTCAAGGTTCCGCAGGAAGCACTGTGGCACCGTCACCTACGCTTAATGAACTGGTTGGCGAAAGAGGTACTAGCCGTAGTAGAAACGCAGAGTTAGATGAGTCTATGATGACATCGCGAAACGGCGAAGAAATCGAGAGCAGAGACGCACAACCCGACGAAGATGAAGAAAGTACAGATAGCGAAAAAGTAACAAACGACTTCTTCAAGCAGCAAAAATCAGACGACCTTGAACCATTCGGCTATCAGCTGTTTGCCGGAGAGCCAAGCACATTTGCCCCAGTTTCAGACGTTCCAGTACCAAGCGAATACGTTCTAGGCCCTGGTGACACGCTTCGTGTACAGATTTATGGTAAAGAAGCACAAGACTATTCGCTAACGGTAAACCGCCAAGGCGATATTGAAATTCCAAAATTAGGCCCTTACTCAGTGGTGGGAAAAACCTTTGCCGCAGTACGTGAAGAATTAAACGCCGAGATAAGCAACCGTATTATTGGGGTTCGCAGTAACATATCTATGGGTGAACTGCGCTCTATACGGGTGTTTGTGTTAGGCGAGGCTTATAAGCCTGCCTCATATACTGTCAGTTCACTATCGACCGTTACACAAGCATTATTTGCTGCAGGCGGCATAAATGACATTGGCTCGCTGCGCAACATAGAAGTGAAACGCAACGGCAACGTAGTAGCAAATCTTGACCTGTACGACCTGCTTCTTAAAGGCGATACCAGTGGTGATGTAAGCTTAATGGCGGGCGACGTAGTATTCATTCCTACAAAGGGTAAAAGTGTATCAGTAAAGGGGGCAGTGCCTCGCCCTGCTATTTACGAGTTAGATGGTGATGAAACTGTACGCGATGCTATAAAACTTGCAGGTGGCCTGCTACCAAACGCATACGGTAGTATTGTTAAACTGCAGCGAATAACGGCAAACGGCTTAAGCCAAGTTATCAACGTTAACCTGAACAATAACAAAAAAAATAAAGTACAAAACGGTGATATTGTTGACGTAAGTTCAACATTAGATGCATTAGAAAACAGCGTAACCTTGTTAGGTCATGCTGCTCGCCCTGGTGTTTACGGTTGGCACGAAGGTATGCGTTTAAGCTCGTTACTACGAGATATTCACGATTTTAAAACTCAGCCCGATTTAAATTATATATTGGTGACACGTGAAGACCCATTAACCGGGGCAATAACGGCTTACGACGTTAATTATTCACAATACCTTACGCAGCAAGATCCTTCGCAAGACATAATGCTTAGTGCAAAAGACACTGTGTATGTATTCAGTCGCAAGCCAGAACGTGCAGAACGCCTGCAGCAGGTTATAAGCCAGTTGAAAGAGCAAACTAGCTTAGCAGAGCCACCTAAAGTGGTTACAGTAAAAGGCGCAGTAAGAAACCCGGGTACTTACCCTTTAAGTGAAAGCTCGACGGTAAGCAATGCGCTGCGTGCAGCAATGGGTTACATGCAAGATGCAGAATTAAATTTTGTGCTAGTAGCGCGACTTAATCAAAATACGTTTAAAACTGAACTTAAATATATTGATATAAGCACTAATAAAAGTGAAACGCTGCAGCCACTAGACCGTTTGTATGTATTTGATAAAGACAAACCGCGTGATGAGTTAATTGAAGACTTAGTAGATGAACTTGCGCAGCAATCAGCTAAAGGCTTCACGCAGCAGCTAATTACCATTAGCGGCGACGTGCGCTTTCCTGGTATCTACCCTTTTGTTGAGGGTATGACCCAACAAACCCTCATAGCGCTTGCTGGAGGCCTTAACGATTCAAGTTATATGCTTGATGCAGAGTTAACGCGCTTCGAAACCAACGATACGTCATCGGCAGCATTAACGCATCAGCGAGTATCGTTAAGCGACGAGATTAAACTTCAGCCCTTAGACTCATTGTTAATTAAACGCATTCCAGAATGGCGAGAGCGCCGCACAATTAAATTAGCTGGCGAAGTAAAATTTCCGGGCACTTATGTGCTGCAAGCAGGCGAAACTTTGAGTTCGGTAATACATCGTGCCGGCGGGCTAACCGAACTCGCTTTCGCAGACGGAGCCATATTTACCCGAGAATCTCTAAAGGTACGTGAACAAGAACAAATTGAACGTTTGTCTAAAGAACTGGAAAATGAAATAGCTTCGCTAAGTGTTGATAAAAGCGACGATGTACAAAGTCTCTCCGCCGACGAAGCTAATCGCTTAAAGGAGCGATTAGACGTAACAGATGCTGTCGGACGTTTGGTGATAGACCTTCCTGCATTAATAGCGGGTGAAGAAGCGCTAGACTTAGCACTCAATGCCGGCGACGCGCTTTACATTCCCAAAATATCACAAAGTGTGACTGTTGTAGGTGAGGTGCAGTATCCAACTTCTCATATATTTGATCCAAATGTGGACGTAAGTGACTATTTGTCTCGCTCTGGTGGGTTAAAAGTACGTGCAGACGACTCTCGCATTTATGTAGTGCGCGCAAACGGTTCAGTGTACCAGCCAAGCACATTTAATTGGTATTCGCTTGAAAGCCGATTAGCACCTGGGGACACTATTGTAGTGCCGCTAGATACAGAGTACAGAGATTCACTTACCTTGTGGGGCACAGCTACGGGGATTCTTTATAATACAGCGATTGCGGTTGCAGCGCTCAATGGGATTAATAGCTTCTAGATTAGTTTACATAAGCAACCCATAATTATCTTGTGATGCATTTGGTGCTTATGGTTTTAACAGTCGCTTTCTAGCTATAATTTGAGACCTTATGGACAACAGAACAAACAATGTAGAACCGAGTAATAAGGCTTTTGAAGCTGAACGTAACTCAGATGACGAGATTGACTTGCGAGAGCTGTTTAGCGTTATTTGGAAAGGTAAGTTCGTTATTATAATAACAACTGCGCTATTTGCAGTTGCTGCGGTAATTTATGCAATAAACCAGCCTAATATCTATAAATCAGAGGTGTTATTAGCGCCTGCCGAGCAGGAAGGTGCTGGCGGGTTAGCAGGCTTAGCCGGGCAGTTTGGCGGTTTAGCGAGCTTAGCGGGCGTTAATTTAGGTGGTGGCAGTAGTAATAAGACTCAGTTGGCCGTTGAAGTTTTAAAATCAAGGCAGTTTACCAGTGCGTTTATTCAAAAACATAACATATTGCCAGATCTCATGGCTGCAGATTCATGGAGCATGCAAGCTAACGAGGTAGTTTACAATGAAGAGCTATATAACCGCGAAAGTGGTGAGTGGACAAGGGAAGTAAAAGCACCTTTTAAGCCTGAACCATCCATGCAAGAGGCTTACAAAGAGTTTAAAAAATCTTTCAGCGCAAATACCGACAAAGAAACCGGTATGGTGACATTATCAGTTACCCATGTATCACCGTTCATAGCGCAGCAGTGGGTGAGTTGGTTGGTTGAAGACATAAACCAAACAATGAAAGAGCGTGAAGTGTTAGAGGCGAAGGAAAGTACTGTTTTTTTACAAAAACAGTTAAAGCAGACAGAAATTGCTGATATACGCGAAGTACTTTATAAACTGGTTGAAGAGCAGACCAAGACAATCATGTTTGCGGAAGTGCGCGAAGAATATGTATTCAAAACTATTGATGCTGCGTTCGTACCAGAAGAAAAATTTAAGCCAAAGAGAGCTCTCATCGTTGTACTAGGAACAATACTTGGCGGTATGTTGGGTGTGATGATCGTATTGATTAGGCATTTCATAGCGTCTAATAGAACTTAGCCTTTTTCTCATTCGCAGTATACGGGTAATGCGTTCCAAGGCTGTTGGATTCGGCAATAATTAACGTTTCTATACTCAGTATTTGCAAAAAATAAGCTGGCTTGTATCTGTATCGTGCCCAAGCAGAGCTGAAGGCTCTATTAGAATTTTCTATGCACATATATTTAGCAAGTAGTTGATAATTTAAAATTTCAAGTGTTAGGGATTTCCATGTCTTTTGATATCGTTTCTGTTGTTGGTTTAGGCTATATTGGTTTGCCTACGGCAGCTATGTTTGCCTCTAGAAAAAAGCAAGTAATAGGCGTTGATGTTAACCAAAGTGCCGTTGACACCATTAACCGTGGTGAAATTCATATTATTGAGCCTGAGCTTGATATTATTGTGCATAACGCAGTAAAGGATGGTTACTTAAAAGCTGTAACGTCTCCCGAACCTGCTGACGCTTTCTTAATAGCAGTTCCTACGCCATTTAAAGACAACGGCAGTGAAATTCCTGAACCAGATCTCCGTTATATAGAATCAGCATCGAAAGCTATAGCGCCAGTACTAAAAAAGGGTGACCTTGTAATACTTGAGTCGACTTCACCAGTAGGAGCTACAGAACAAATGGCTGCTTGGTTAGCGGCAGAGCGACCAGACTTAGTTTTTCCTTCATCGAGCGGAGAGAATCTTTCAAAAACAATTGATGTAAACGTCGCACATTGTCCAGAGCGCGTTTTACCAGGTCATGTGGTACGTGAGTTAGTTGAGAATGATCGTGTTATCGGTGGTATGACACCTCAGTGTTCGGCACGCGCTATTGAGCTTTATAAAACATTTGTTCAAGGTGAATGCGTGGTAACAAATGCACGCACGGCTGAAATGGCAAAACTTACAGAAAATTCATGTCGTGACGTACAAATTGCGTTTGCGAATGAGCTTTCAATAATTTGCGACAAATTAGATATTGATGTGTGGGAACTCATTTCCCTTGCTAACCGTCATCCACGTATAAACATTTTACAGCCAGGGCCAGGTGTGGGTGGACACTGCATAGCAGTCGATCCTTGGTTCATTGTTAGTCAAACACCCGAGCAAGCGCGTGTTATTCACACTGCGCGAATGGTTAACGACAGCAAACCAAAATGGGTAATCGATAAAGTTAAAGTAGCCATATTCGACTTTATCAAAGCAAACCCAAATAAGCGCCTTAAAGATATAACAGTCGCTTGTTTCGGTCTTGCGTTTAAGCCAGATATTGACGATTTGCGAGAAAGCCCTGCAGTTAATATTACACGGCAAATAGCAAGCGAACATGTTGGTCGTGTTATTGCAGTTGAGCCGAATATCTCAGTCTTAGAAGATAACAGTTTTGAACTCGTATCGCTAAAAGAAGCAGAGAAACTAGCTGACGTTGCTGTTTTACTGGTTGACCATAAAGAGTTTAAAGCAAATGGAAGGCCAGCAATTAACGCAATAGTTGATACTAAGGGTATTTGGTAATGAAAATATTAGTAACTGGAGGGGCTGGCTTCATCGGCTCTGCAGTCATTCGTCATATAATTAATAACTCTACTGATTCAGTTGTGAACGTTGACAAGCTTACCTATGCTGGAAACTTAGAGTCGTTGGTTGAAGTAGATAATTCAGAACGCTATAGCTTTGAACAAGTGGATATTTGCAACGTTACTGATTTACAACGCGTATTCTCTGAACACAAACCCGATGCGGTAATGCATTTGGCCGCAGAGTCACACGTAGACCGTTCAATCGACGGTCCGCGTGAGTTTATTGAAACTAATATTATCGGTACATATAACCTGCTTGAGGTATCTCGTGCATATTGGGATGGTTTAACAAACGACCAAAAACAAATTTTTCGTTTTCATCATGTGTCTACAGATGAAGTGTACGGCGATCTCGAGGGCACTGACGACCTATTTACTGAATCAACTTCTTATTCGCCATCAAGCCCGTACTCAGCGTCGAAGGCGTCTAGTGATCATCTAGTTCGTGCGTGGCAACGTACGTACGGTTTGCCAACTATTGTTACAAACTGTTCTAACAACTATGGCCCCTATCATTTCCCAGAAAAGCTTATACCATTAATGATACTAAATGCACTTAAAGGCGAACCACTGCCCGTGTACGGTAATGGAACGCAAATTCGAGATTGGTTATTCGTTGAAGATCATGCTCGTGCTTTGCATACAGTTTTAAATAAAGGGGTAGTTGGAGAAACGTACAATATTGGTGGTCATAATGAAATGGCTAACATTGACGTAGTAAAGGTTATTTGCAATTTACTGGAAGAGTTTGTTCCAAATAAGCCTATGGGTGTTGAGCGTTATAAAGACTTAATTACTTATGTAACAGACCGGCCAGGACACGACATTCGTTATGCAATAGATGCTAGTAAGATCGAAAGAGAGCTAGGTTGGAAACCTTCTGAAACATTTGAAAGTGGGATTAAAAAAACCGTTCACTGGTATTTATCTAATAAGGAATGGTGGTCTCGCGTGCTAGATGGTTCTTATCAAGGGCAACGGCTAGGTGCATTGGAAGGGAAAAAATTATGAAAGGAATTATTTTAGCAGGCGGCTCTGGTACAAGGCTTTATCCTATAACTCAGGGAGTTTCTAAGCAACTTCTCCCTGTTTACGATAAACCGATGATCTATTATCCACTCTCTGTGCTTATGCTTGCAGGGATTCAGGACATTTTAATCATTACTACTCCGGAGGATAGTTCCGGTTTCGAGAGGCTTCTGGGAAACGGAAGCTCATTTGGAATTAACCTGTCTTATGCAACACAAGATACGCCCAATGGATTGGCTCAAGCATTCGTGATCGGTGAATCATTTATTGGTAACGATGATGTTTGCTTAGCACTTGGTGATAACATTTTTTGGGGGCAAGGGTTTTCTCCTATATTAAGGCGTGCTGCGAGTCGCAAAAATGGAGCGACTGTTTTTGGCTATAAAGTAAAAGACCCTGAGCGTTTTGGTGTAGTTGAGTTTGACGGTGAAAATAAAGCAGTAAGTATTGAGGAAAAGCCGAATGAACCGCGTTCAAACTACGCAGTCACTGGTCTTTATTTTTATGACAACGACGTAGTTAATATTGCTAAATCTATTAAGCCATCGTCCAGAGGTGAGTACGAGATAACTGATGTTAATAAAGCCTACTTAGAAGCAGGTAAATTGTGTGTAGAACAATTAGGTAGAGGCTTTGCATGGCTAGATACTGGAACTCATGACAGTCTCTTAGAAGCTGCGACTTTTGTCGAGACTATAGAGAGGCGACAAGGGTATAAAATAGCTTGTTTAGAAGAAATAGCCTTTAATAATCGCTGGCTTAGTAAAGAACAAATATTACTTTCTGCTGAAAAGTATAAAAAGAGCAGTTATGGCAGCTACTTAATTGATTTAGTGAGAACAGCGTGATGGCGAGATTTGGACTATTGGAATTTAAGGAAATTGGTGATGAACGGGGCGCATTAGTGGCGCTCGAGTCATATAAGAACATACCAATAGAAGTTAAAAGGGTTTACTACATTTATAATACTCCAGTTGACCAGGAACGAGGCTTTCACGCCCATAAGGAATTGAAGCAAGTCGCCGTGTGTCTTAAAGGAAGTGTTGACATTTTGATGGATGACGGCGTTTTTCAAGAAACGATAACACTTAATCACCCCTCTAAAGGATTGGTTATTGACGCTATGCAATGGCATGTTATGAGTAATTTTTCGTCAGATTGCCTACTTCTTGTCATGGCTGATGATGAATATAATGAGACAGATTATATCCGCAGTTACGAAGAATTTTTAAAGTTAATAGGTATCTAGTGTGATTCATAAATACAGTGACGTTCAATCAAGCAATATAGGCGCTGGAACAAGTATCTGGCAATATTCAGTTGTTCTACCGGGTGCTAAGTTGGGTGAAAACTGCAACATATGTGCGCACACGCTAATTGAGAACGATGTAGTAATTGGTAATAATGTAACAATCAAGTCGGGCGTTTATTTGTGGGACGGATTAGTCATCGGTAACAATGTATTCATAGGACCATGCGCGACGTTTTCTAACGATAAGCTTCCCAGGTCAAAACAATACCCTGAAGAGTTTCAAAAAACCGTCATAGCGGATAATGCGTCAATCGGCGCTAACGCTACCATTCTTCCCGGTGTTACTTTAGGACGAAACTGTATGGTTGGTGCAGGGGCGGTCGTAACAAAAGATGTTCCAGAAAACGCAGTTGTAGTGGGTAACCCTGCCAAAGTTATTAGGTTTGTAGAGTCTTAAAATGATTAAATTCCTAGATTTAGAAAAAATCAATGCACAATATCACCAGGAATTGAAAGGTGCTTGCGAGAGAGTTATCGACTCAGGCTGGTATGTTTTAGGTAAAGAAGTAGAAAGCTTCGAAGAAGAGTTTGGAAACTATTGCGATGTCAAGTATTGCATAGGAGTAGCCAACGGTCTTGATGCACTTACATTAACATTAAGAGCGTGGAAAGAAATGGGTAAGGTTAAAGCTGGAGACGAAGTCATCGTTCCAGCGAATACTTATATCGCAAGCGTATTGGCAATTTCTGAGAACGGTTTAGTACCAGTATTAGTAGAACCCAACGAAACAACATATAACCTATGCCCTGAAAACGTCAGAAATGCGCTCACAAATAAGACTAAGGTTATTTTGCCTGTTCACTTATATGGTTTGATTTCTCCAATGGGTGAGATTATGGATATCGCTAGGGAACACAATTTACTTGTTTTAGAGGATTGCGCTCAATCACACGGTGCGGCGTTATCAGGGGAAAAGTGCGGTAGTATAGGAGACGCAGCTGCTTTCAGCTTTTACCCCGGGAAAAATTTGGGAGCGCTCGGAGACGCTGGCGCAATAACAACAAACGATCCAGAGCTCTATTCGACTATCAAAGCCTTAAGAAATTACGGTTCGCATAAAAAATATGAAAATATGTTCTTAGGAGTAAATAGCCGTTTAGATGAAATTCAAGCCGCAATGCTTCGAGTAAAGCTAGGTTATCTAGACTCAGAAACTAGAGCTCGACAGACAATAGCGAAGCGCTACATTACGGAAATTAATAACTCACGTATTACACTTCCAGCAGCCTTCGAAGAAGAGCAGCACGTATTTCATTTATTCGTAGTGCGCGTTGATAATCGTGAAAAGTTTCAAAAGCATTTAAATGACAATGGCGTTCAAACTCTTATTCATTATCCGATAGCGATCCACAAGCAACAAGCTTACAGTGAGTTAAATTCGAAAAAATTGCCCCTCACAGAAATGATACATGAAACAGTGGTAAGCCTTCCAATGAGCCCTGTATTAAATGACGAAGAAGTAACTAAAGTCATTGAGACTGTAAATTCTTACAAATGACTTTAATTAAAACTTCGTTGCTAAGTTTAATAGCAACAATTGTAAAAATGCTATCTGGCTTAGTTATCAACAAGATGGTTGCTATATTTATTGGACCAAATGGCTTGGCCGTCATAGGTCAGTTTCAAAATTTTATCCAGGTCGCAATGACCTTAGGACAAGGAGGTATTAATTCAGGTGTAACTAAATATACTGCTGAATATGGAAAAGAAAGTAGCGAGCTACCCAAGTTATTTAATACCGCGATGAAAATAAGCTTTTTATCCTCACTCGCTGTGGGGATGAGCATATGTGCTTTCTCTAGCTTAATTTCACTATTTCTCTTTGATAGTGTCGAATATCAATATGTATTCTTTATCTTTGGAATTACGCTCATTCTTTATGTCTTCAATTCCTTAATTTTGTCAATTATTAATGGATTGAAAGAGATAACTACATTTATAAAAGTGAATATAACGCAAAGTGTCTTTAGTTTAATTTTTACTGCAACATTGGTTTATTATTTCGCAATAGACGGTGTTCTAATTGCGCTTGCTACAAATCAATCGGTAATTTTTTTCTATTTACTTTGGTACGTAAAAAAGTATCGTATCCTAAATCGCTCTGCATTTATCGACAAATTTTGCCGCTCTAAGGCAAAAGACCTGTCAAAATACGCATTGATGGCAGCTGCAACTGCGTTACTTCTGCCATTGTCGCATATGATAATAAGGCGCCATATCGGTGAAAATTTGGGTTGGGAACAAGCTGGTTATTGGCAGGCAATGTGGTATGTATCGACAATGTATTTAATGGTAGTTACCACAACGCTAGGGACTTACTATTTGCCTCGGCTTTCAGAAATCAAAGAGAAAAGCGAGTTAAAAAAAGAAATAGTAAATGGTTACAAGATCATTTTGCCGCTTGTTGTTTTTGCGGCTTTAACTATTTATCTGGCTAGAGATCTAATCATTTCCATTTTGTTTTCTGAAGATTTTTCAGAGATGAGTTCGCTGTTTTTTTGGCAGATGTCTGGCGATGTAGTCAAGATAGCAGCCTGGCTCCTTGCTTACATAATGCTTGCTAAGGCCTTAACTAAACAATATATAGTGACAGAGGTATTTTCAGTAACCAGCTTCTTAATTTTATCCTTTGTCTTTATCGAATATTATGGCCTTGTTGGAATTACCTATGCTTATTTTGTAAATTATATAATTTATTTGATACTTATTGTTGTGCTTTTAAAAAGAGAATTTATATGAAAATTTTATTCTTCGGAGAATATAGTGGTCTACACAACAATTTAAAAAACGGATTGATTGAGCTAGGGCATGATGTGACCTTAGCATCCGGTGGTGATGGTTGGAAACAGTTTGACACTGATATTTTTTTAGGGGTTGAAGGTAGCTCTTTGTTGTCGAAAATAAAACGACGTGTCAAATTATTTCGGTTTCTTTTTTCCTTGAAAGGATATGATGTTGTTCAGATTATCAATGCAAATCTCCTGAGCGAAAAATACTTTCCAAACAAATACATTCTCAGAAGAATAAGAAGAAAAAATAAAAAGGTTTTCCTGTTAGCAGCTGGTGATGATGCATATTTTTGGAAATACGGAAAAAAGCTACTTAAATACGGTCCTCATTCCGACACTTTGAAGTACGATTTTAAAATTAGTACATCCCCCCTTGAGTCGGAAAAGATGTTAAGACTCAACAAGTACATTGCTGACAACGTAGACGGTGTAATTCCAATAATGTACGAATATAAAATTAGCTATAAAGGGTGCCAAAACTTGAGACGTATGATACCCATTCCTATCAATGTAAACGCTGTGGCGTTTCAAGACGTTGAGCGCGGCGAACAGTTAACCGTGTTTCATGGCTTAAATCGAGTTGGAATGAAAGGTACTCACTATGTGAAAAAGGCATTTAAATCATTAGAGACTCAATACCCGAATGTTAATTTTGTAATCGAAGGGAATTTGGCATACAAAGATTATTTAGAGGTTATGAAAAAAACTCACATAATTATAGATCAAACAAGCTCTCACTCACTTGGTGTGAATGGCTTATTAGGGATGGCTATGGGGAAAGTTGTCTTAGGTGGTGCAGAACCAGAGTCTTTTGAATTATATGAAGGCGAAGCGCCTCCAGCGATAAATGTATTACCCGATGAAAATGATATAGCTCAAAAGATAACCTTTTTAATTGATTCTGGCTTAGACAATATTATCGACGTTGGAAAGTCATCCAGAGAATTTGTTGAACATCACCACGGTTATAAAACGATAGCTTTAAAATTTATAGGTGAATGGGAAAGAAACCCTAACGTACCTTGAAGCAGGACACTAATTTAACAGTGTTAAAGTATAAAAATTCAGTATTGGTGAGCTATGTCAAAAGTACTTTTTGTAATTGGTAGTATGCAATCTGGTGGGGCAGAGCGAGTCGCAAGTGTTCTTACAGACTATTGGGCTAAGAGCGGATTAAGTATCACATTAGTGACAGGTACATCTGCCGACTCTGATTTTTATAACGTAAACCCTAAAGTTGAGAGAAAAAGTCTTGGGTTTAACTACGCACCACGTGGAACAATAAGAAAGCTGCTAGAACAAATCAGAAGATTTTTTGTAGTAGAGTGCTTTTTAAGGAAGCAAGACTTTGACCTGACTGTGACATCTGCAACTGATATCTCCTTGCGCTTTGCGCTTCATTACTTGTTCAGGAAAGGTCCACTTTTAATTTGTGAACATAATAATTATGATGCTCCGCAATCAAAATTCAAGATCACAGTGCGAAATTACCTTTTCAAACGTGCTAGTAAGTTATTTGTATTGACTCAGAGGGATCTCTATAAGTATTCAGAGAACGGATTTCCAAAAGGAAAATTGGAAGTTATGTTGAACCCACTAGGTATTAAAGGCGATGTAAACATTGACACTACGGTCGACACCACATTTCGTTACAAGCTGCTTGCGGTTGCACGTCATACAAAACAAAAGTCGCTCGATAGGATGTTAGATATCATGACGATGTTGGGTAAACAGTACACCTTAACAATAGCCGGTGACGGGCCCCTTCGAAGTGAATTAGAAGATCAAGTCGAAAAGACAGGGTTATCTGATCGGGTATTTTTTAAGGGTAATGTAAAAGATATTGCTGAACTTTATAGAACTCATGAGGTTTTATTAATGACATCTATATATGAAGGATTACCCATGGTGATATCTGAAGCAAATTCCTTCGGGTTACCAGTCGTAAGTTTTGATTGCCCTACAGGCCCTGCTGAGATGATTATTGATGGCCAAAATGGATTCCTTGTAAGAGATGGGGATTATGATTCATTTGTAGATAGGGTTAGTTTTATCTACAGCGACCTGTACACATTGAACAAAATGCGGTTCAACTCGGTAGCTACTTCGAAAAAATACAGTGTTGAACAAATATCCAATAAGTGGTTTAAACATTTCGAACAGTTGTTAAGCTAACAATGTATATATATTCAATCTTTTGGCTATGTCTACTATCGGTTACGCTCTATAGTACTTTTCTTACTTCTGCCTTACGTAAAGTGTTGCTTTATTTAGCAGCTATTGTTGTCGCAACATTTAGTGGGCTTCGTTATTACAGCGCCCACGACTATGAATCATATGTATGGCTCTATTCAATCACCCCCCCTTTATGGGCAACCTTCGCGGATGTGCGTGCTGTACCCGTCGAAATTGGATATACATACCTAAATTCCGTTTTCAGGAGTCTTGGGGTTCAAGACTTTGTTTTTCTATTTGTATTAGCTTTTCTTAGTATTTTATCGAAAGCGTACGTTCTTGGGCGACTCTGTTTTTATCCTCTTACTGCATTAGTTTGTTATTTTTGCTTGGTTTTCTATAACTCGGAGTTTATTCAAATTCGTTGGGCCTTGAGTCTTTCTATTTGCTACGTTGCCTTTTTATTCGCAGAAAAGAATCCTTGGCGGGCATTAATGCTCCTCGTTATTGCTTGTTTCTTCCATATATTTTCGCTAGCAGTGTGCTTAGTGTTTTTAATTTCATGGTTGGCCTTCAAAAAAAAATCAATTTTTCTATTACCCACTTGCGGTATTATGGCCTTCTTATCATCGTATTTTTTTGATACCATATCGCTATTGGCTGGCTTATTACAGGGATCTGGCAACGGATATTTTGTTCTAAAATTTATTTCATATCTTAACAATATAGAGCTTCAACTCGTTTGGCATATAAAACTTAGGTATTTTCTAGAGTTTACTATTATTTCGTGTCTTTACCTTAGGGATAACTATTTTTTTCCTGCTGTGATTCGTTCTAAGAAACTGACTCGGGAGTCTACGCAATTCCTCCACTATTTATTTTTTACGACATGTATGTTGTCTTTTGTGTTCATTGCCTTCCCGATCTTTTCAGCACGCTTATTTATTATCTCTGAATTTCTCTTTGTCATATTGATTATCAATTGGGTTCATACAAACTTACAACTACTGCAACGAAAGATTGCCATAATAATCATAACCCTAGCTTTTGCCACCTACGGATTGACAATTCAAAACTCAATGTTTTCAAAAGAAGTGATTTATGAATATCGTACTTGGCTAAACGAAATCGTTTAAAAAACATACCTACTGAAGTACTTTACGATTGGAGATTTAAATTTGACTGGTTTTGATTTTAGGGTAAATAATTTTGACTTGCTGCGCTTGTTAGCAGCGTTTCAAGTAGTAATTGTTCATGCGCACGAACATCTTCGCTTGAACTTTGGTGAAAGCATTATCAAACTTCTGTCTTATTTTCCCGGAGTTCCTGTGTTTTTCGTCATTAGTGGTTTTCTAATATCTGCATCTCTAGAGCGGTCTGATTCTTTACCCTCATATTTTGTTAATCGTATTCTAAGAATTTTTCCCGCACTTTGGTTTAGTTTTTTTATTTCTCTTATTATTCTCCAGATCATTTTTCCCATCGACCTTTGGTCAACCGATTTTTTAATTTGGACAGTTGCGCAGCTATCGTTTGTTCAGTTTTATAATCCGGGTTTCTTGAGAGAGTTTGGTGTTGGCGTACTTAATGGCAGTTTATGGACTATTCCGATAGAGCTACAATTTTATCTTCTTCTGCCTTTATTTTACTCTTTCATGAGGCTTCTCAAATGGCGGAATTTTATTTTGCTAGTCGTTTTCGCTTTCTCAGTAACTGTAAACATAGTTTATTTAATGCTTCATGGTGGGGAGAATTCTATTCTTGTGAAACTTTTAGGTGTATCTCTTTTTCCATATTTTTATATGTTTTTAATAGGTATCCTCATCCAGAAGAATCGAGCATTTATCGAGCGATTCCTGTTGCGAAAGGTTTTCTATTGGTTTATTGCTTATGCCGCCTTCTGTTTTATAACGGAAGCTGTAGGCTTAGTAAATAAGGGAAATTTAATAAATCCCATTTCTGCGACTTTTCTAGCGTTTCTTGTTATTTCGTTTGCTTATAGTTTTACAGAAAAATTTAGCAAAATTTTACGCGGCAACGATATCTCCTACGGTCTTTATGTTTATCATATGCTTATTATCAATGTGATTATTGAAACGAATATTGTTGGCGGAAAAAATGCTTTTATTAGTGTTATCATTGGTTCCTTGGGGTTGGCATTTTTCTCGTGGAGGTTTGTAGAACGTCCAGCACTAAGCCTAAAAAGTATTGTTAAAAGCAAGACGATAGTCGCAACAAATTAATTGAAGAGTGAATCCACTATGCGTTTTTAGTTGGATTATGGACCTACGTAAAGTCTGAGTTACTAATTTAATAAAATGTTCTCGAGGAAGGAATGTCTGAAATTTGTTTGATTGGTTCGCTACCGCCGCCTATAGGAGGTGTAAGTGTTTATTGTAGCCGAAGGCTAAGGTTATTAAGAGATGAATACGGGGAAGAAAAAGTTACTTTCCTTGATTTGTCGCGTAGATATAATTTACTTAAGATTCCGTTTTTGTCTTCAGGCAAAATAGAAGTAAATACGCTAAATTTTATCGTAGTCTTGATGTTGTTTGTGAGTGCAAAGATAAAGTATTGTTACATCGTCGATCACAATGCATCACGCCATTACAGTGGCGTTAAAAAGCGCTTGCTCATAATGATGCTGTCATACGCTGAGCAGATTATGGTTGTAAATGAAGACCTTAAAAGGTTTTATCCAAATAAGCTAAGTCCAACTGTAATTAGTCCTTTTTTGCCTCCGAACGAAGACGAAGAACATGAATTACTTGCTCAATACCCTGAACCGTTACTTGAATTTGTTGGTGGTACAAACGTCCTTTTGAATTCCGCATGGAAGTATATCCCGCTTGGGAATAGAGATTTATACGGGATTGAAGAAAGTGTTTCAATATTAGCTAAATTCCCAGATGTAAAACTCTTGCTTTGTGTTGGCATTGGGCTTGATGAAGTGCCTCGTGGCTTAATAAAGTTAATAAATCAATACGTCCAAGAGAACAGGCTTTTTTTGCTCGCTGGTCAGTATCAGATATGGCCTTTGCTCAAAAACTTCGATTTGATATGTTTGCGCCTTACACCTACTGATGGCGATAGTGTTACGGTCAGAGAAGCGCTATTTTATGGCCGTCGTGTTGTCGCGTCTGATTCAGTCGTGCGACCTTCTCCTTGCACTACATATAGATATACCGATCCCCTTTCATTACACTTAGAAATCGAAAAATTATTATGAAACAAATTCTTCAAGATATGGCCAAAGGCGGAACCACAATAATTGATTCCCCATCTCCAAACGTAAAAAAAAATCATGTATTAATTGATACATCAAAGACATTAATTTCAGTCGGTACTGAAAGAATGTTAGTAGATTTTGGAAAGGCTAACTTAATAGATAAAGCGCGCTCTCAACCTGACAAAGTTAAGATGGTATTGGAAAAGGTGCAGACAGATGGGCTTATGACAACTGTCGACGCGGTTCGGTCGAAGCTTTCTCAGCCTATTCCTCTAGGTTATTGTAACGTTGGTGTGGTAAGCGAAATTGGTAGTGGCGTCGATGAGTTTAAACTTGGCGACCGGGTTGTTTCAAATGGCCCCCATGCAGACGTAGTGAGAGTTGGAAAAAACCTTGTTGCAAAAATACCAACCAATGTGTCGGATGAAGAAGCAGCGTTTGTTGTTCTTGGGAGTATTGGCCTTCAAGGTATTAGACTAGTTAATCCAACCATTGGTGAATGTGTTGTTGTAATTGGTGTAGGGCTTATAGGTTTACTTACAGTTCAGATGTTAAGAGCTAACGGTTGTCGTGTGCTCGCAGTAGACTTTGACCAAAGTAAATTAGAATTAGCAAAGCAATTTGGTGCAGATATTTGCAACCCAAGTAAAGGTGAAGACCCGATATCTATGGGGATGGCATTTAGCCGAGGTGTCGGAGTTGATGCTGTTATTATTACTGCGTCCACTAAGTCTAACGACCCTGTCATGCAAGCTGCAAGAATGAGTCGTAAGCGAGGCCGAATCGTTCTTGTCGGAGTCACAGGTTTAGAGCTTAGCAGAGCCGATTTTTATGAGAAAGAATTGAGCTTTCAAGTTTCATGTTCTTATGGGCCAGGCCGATACGATCCTGGTTATGAAGAAAATGGGAATGATTATCCCGTTGGTTTTGTGAGATGGACGGAACAACGTAACTTTGAAGCTATTTTAGACATGATGTCTAGCGGCTCACTTAATGTCCAATCTTTAATATCGCATAGGTTTCGTTTTGAAGAAGCTACGCAAGCTTATGAAGTTTTAACTTCAGACAAGAGTGCACTCGGTATTTTATTGTCATATGAGTCGCAAGCAGAAGTAAGACACAAAGCAACTATTGAACTAAATGCACCTAGTAGTTATGAAAAGCAAGCGCCAGTAATCGGTTTTGTTGGTGCTGGAAATTATGCCTCGCGTGTTCTAATTCCAGCATTCAAAAAGGCGGGGGCTAACTTTCACACTATATCAACTTCTGGTGGTATCAATGGCGTTATACACGGCAAGAAAGCCGGTTTTGACAAAGCCACTACCGATACAGAAGCGGTTATTGCAGATAAAGAAATTAATACCATCGCAATTGTAACTCAGCATAATACTCATGCATCGTTTGTAAAAAGTGCGTTAGATTCAGGGAAAAATGTATTTGTAGAGAAGCCTTTGGCAATTAATTACGAAGAGCTTGATGCGGTGAAAGCTGCATACGAAAAAGCGCAGGATTCTGCTATTCCTCCTAAGTTGATGGTCGGTTTTAATCGTAGATTTTCACCTCAAATTCGAAAGATGAAATCGTTGCTAAGTACGGTAAATGAACCAAAGTCATTTATTATGACGATGAATGCTGGGGCAATTCCTTCAGAGCACTGGACGCAAAGCAATGATGTTGGTGGTGGCCGTATCATCGGCGAGGCTTGTCACTTTGTAGATTTAATGCGTTTCCTCAGCGGAAGTGAAATTATTTCCGTACAAGCGCGTCGTATGGGTGACTCTGATGCTGTTGATATAACAGAAGATAAGGCTGCTATTATTTTAGGTTTTGCTGACGGTTCGTTTGGTACTATTCATTATTATGCTAATGGAGCGGCAAGTTTTCCAAAAGAAAGAATAGAAGTTTTTACAGCAGGGAAAGTACTGCAACTAGATAATTTTATTAAATTAAAAGGATTTGGTTGGAAAGGATTCTCAAAGCTTAATTTATGGAAGCAGGACAAAGGACAAGATGCTTGTTGTGTCGCTTTTATGGATTCGATTAGAAATGGTGCTAACTGTCCAATACCTGCAAACGAAGTATTTGAAGTTGCAAAAGTTTCAATTGATATAGCTGAGCTTTTACGAAGTCAATGAAACATAAGCTCGCGCACTTTCGAAAACTATTTAATACTCTGAAGTATTTGAAGTTTCAGCAGGTTTTCTACAGGCTTTTCTACAAAGTTAGAAAGCCTAATGTTGATTCGATTCAAATAAATCAAAAGAATCCTTGGTCCTGGAAAGGACCAAGTCTTTCTGTTCAAAGCATATTTACACCGACCGACGTTCGCTTCTTAAATAAAGACGGTAATATTGTCCATTCTTCAGACTGGAATTCTGATGAGCATACGAAATTATGGCTTTATAACCTTCATTACTTTGATGATTTAAGTGCTACCAAAAGTGAAGGCAGAGAAAGTATACATTATGAGTTTATAAATAAGTGGATAAGCCAAAACCCACCTTGTATCGGGAATGGTTGGGAGCCTTATCCTATTTCACTTAGGTTAGTGAATTGGGTGAAATGGTTTAGTAAAAAGGATAATGTAGATACTCGATATCTATCTAGCATTGCTGTTCAAGCGAAAGCACTCCTTCAACAGCTTGAGTACCATATTTTAGGTAATCACCTTTTTGCGAATGGCAAGGCTTTAGCTTTCGTCGGAGCTTTTTTGAACGGAGAGTTTTCCGAAAGCTGTTTGTCAAAAGCGCTCGAAATACTAGACAGTGAAATAGAAGAGCAATTTCTTTCGGACGGTGGACATTTTGAACTATCACCGATGTACCACTGCATATTACTGTGGGATCTACTTGAGTTAATTCACCTTGCCGAGGTTAGTAAAAATACACGGTTAACAAGTAGGCTGGCTCACTGGCAACGCGTTGCTCAAAAGGCATTGCTCTGGTTGGAGTCTATGCTTCATTCCGATGGTGAAATAAGTTTTTTTAACGATGCCGCTATAGGAATTGCACATAGCCCTGAAGAAATATTCAAATTTGCAAAAAGCTTGAATATTAAATGGGGAATACCATTGTCACCTTTACATACGAATAGCGACACCGGTTACAGCCGGGTGAAGCTTGGTAATTATTGCCTAATTATGGATTGCGGCCAAGTAGGACCAGATTACCTTCCGGGGCATGCCCACGCAGATACGCTAAGCTTCGAGCTTTCTATTGCTGATGAAAGAGTTTTCGTAAACTCAGGGACTTCGCTTTATGGAGTTAGTGACGAGCGATTAAGGCAGCGGCAAACCGCAGCACATAATACAGTTGAGGTTTGTGGGCAAAGTTCTTCTGAAGTTTGGTCTGGATTTAGAGTTGCAAGAAGAGCCTCGGCAACTTTGGAAGAAGCAGTTGAATGCCAAGAATATGTGCGGTTAACAGCAAGTCACGATGGCTACACAAGACTTAGACCGAAAGTAAATCATAGACGCTCTATTACTGCTAATGCGCATAGTTTAAAAATTGAAGATAGTCTGACAGAGAAAGTCAGTGCGATGTTCCACTTGCACATACACCCAGATGTTAAGTGTACTCGCATAAACTCAAACTCTGTCCGTCTCACATCTAAAAAAGGTAAAAGGCTTGTTTTTTCAGCAGATAGTACAGTTGAACTATTACCTACTACGTTCCACCCCAATTTTGGTGTTACAATACCAACACAAAAAATGGTTATTCCTTTCGAAAGTGGGCATTTGGTGACCCGTATGGATATTGAGGGTTAGTAAGTTTGAAAATATTGCTGTTTAGTTTTTATTACACACCAGACCTGTGCGCTGGCTCTTTTCGCATGGCTGCTTTAGTTGAACAGTTACGACAGCTACCTGATGTAGAGCTAGAAATTATAACTACGATGCCTAATAGGTATTCTACCTTTAAGTCTAAGGCGCTCCCGTTAGAGAAAGATAAAAATGTAACTATACATAGAGTCCCTTTACCGTCTCATCAAAGTGGAATGCTAGACCAGATAAAAGCTTTTTATACTTATTTCAAAGCGGCAATTCAGTTAACAAAAGGTAAAAAATACGACTTGGTTTTTGGAACAAGTTCTCGACTGTTTACAGCTTTTCTTTCGGCATGGGTAGCTAAGTCGAAAAAGTTGCCTCTTTATCTTGATGTGCGAGACATATTCGTAGATACAATTAAAGATATACTTAGCCCTAAAATTGTTTGGTTCATGAAGCCAGTGTTAAGCCTTGTAGAAAAATACGCTTTTCACAGTGCGCAACATATAAACTTAGTTTCCGAAGGTTTTAAACCCTACTTCGAGAAACGCTATCCCAAGCCAGTCTACAGCTATTTTACAAATGGAATCGATAGTGAGTTTTTAAATAAAAGCGTTTCTTTATCAGAGAGTGAGAAGGGAAAAACGATTAATGTACTTTATGCTGGCAACATCGGTGAGGGGCAGGGTCTTCAGTCAATTATTCCTGCTCTTGCCAAGGGCGCTGGAGAAAGATACCAATTTAAAATCATCGGCGATGGCGGGAGAAAAGCACAATTACAGGAAGCATGTTCTGAGATAAACAATGTGAGTTTAGCACCGCCTGTATCCAGACAAGAACTGGTTGATGAATATTTAGCGGCGGATGTTCTATTTCTTCACTTGAACGATTACCCCGCTTTTAAGAAGGTACTTCCCTCAAAGTTGTTTGAATATGGTGCGATAGGAAAGCCGATATTGGCAGGGGTACAAGGGTATGCTGCCAAGTTTCTCAACGAGCATATGAGCAACTGTGAAGTTTTCATGCCAAATGATTCCAAGCAGGGGGTTGAGGCGCTTTTGGCGCTAGAAATAAAGAATACCGAAAGGCCCGAATTCATCCAAAAATTCGCCCGTACCAATATCATGAAAGAGATGTCAGTGTCTATTGTAGCTACGGGTAGGTCTTAATGAATAAAGTGTTGGTAACCGGCGCTTCTGGTTTTGTCGGTGGTCAGTTAGTGAACTGCTTGGATAAAAAAAACATTAGCTTTGAAATTTTAGGAAGGCGAGATGTTCACGGTGGCAAGTTCCCCTTCTCAAGTACCGGTTTTCTGAAAGATGACTTTTACTATGATGTTCTAGAAGGGGTAAGTACTGTAGTCCACTGTGCAGCACGTGTTCATGTAATGGATGAAACGGCTGCAAACCCGTTAGAGGAATTTCGTGCATTCAACGTCGAAGCAACGCTCTCTTTAGCGCGACAAGCTGCAGAGAAAGGTGTTAAACGCTTCATTTTCTTAAGTACAATTAAAGTTAATGGCGAAACCACTACAGGTTCTAAGCCCTTTTCAGCATTCGATATACCGCACCCAGTAGATCCTTACGGAGTATCTAAAGCTGAAGCGGAATCAGGGTTAAAGTCAATAGCCGAACAGTACGGCATGGAATTCGTTATAATTAGGCCTCCGTTGGTTTACGGGCCCGGTGTAAAAGCTAACTTTGCAGCATTGATGGCGGCAGTAAACAGAAAAATGCCTTTGCCATTACGAATGATTAAACACAATAGGCGAAGCATGGTTTCGGTGGTTAATTTAGTCGACCTTATCGTCACCTGTTTAGAGCACCCGGCAGCTAGAAATGAGGTATTCTTGGTAAGCGATGATGAAGATATTTCCACGTCTACAATGGTTGCGTTAATGGCTCGGGCTTGCGGAAAACCAAACTTTGCCCTTCCACTACCCGCAGCAATATTTAAGTTAGCTGGGGCTGTTCTAAATAAGGCTGACATGGTGGATAGGTTAGTAGGGTCATTACAGTTAGATATCAGTCATACAAAAGAGACATTGAGTTGGTCTCCACCTCAAACCATCGAGGATGGCTTCGCTGCTACCTTTAATTGGTTACATCAATCTTAGTTTATTTAATAGAAGTTTTTAATGATGCGTACGCTCGATATATTTTTTTCTTTCATAGGTCTTGTTTTTGGTTTTCCGATTCTTGCCGTTCTATTTATCATCGGTCTTTTCGATACAGGGTCTCCTGTTTTTACTCAAGAGCGGGTTGGCCGAAACAAAAAGCCATTCACACTCGTTAAATTTAGAACAATGAAGGTAGATACCGCTTCAGTGGCAAGTCATTTAGCAAGCAGCGCCTCCATTACGAAATTTGGTCATTTTTTAAGAAAAACCAAACTAGATGAGTTGCCACAGCTTTGGAATGTTCTTAAAGGTGAGATGAGCCTTGTTGGCCCCCGTCCAGGCCTTTTCAACCAAGAAGAGCTAACGCAGGCGCGAGAACGTCAAAACGTATTTTCTGTTCGTCCAGGGATAACGGGCCTTGCTCAAGTGAACGAAATTGATATGTCAACGCCAGAACTTCTTGCAAAAACGGATCGCGAAATGATCGACAACCTCTCGGTAGGTGCTTATTTTAGGTATATACTTATGACAGTTACAGGAAGTGGAAGCGGCGACCGAGTTGGTAAGTAATAAAGTTTTTTTGAATTCACTCAAGTCAGAATTTCGTTTCTAAGCCAAACTTTCACGATTCATGTTTTCTAGTTTTTTGCTTTCCATTTATTAAGGTAGTTTTTGTGAATAAGTTTCTTAAACAACTTTTCTCGTTACCAAGGGCTTACAAGAGGTTAATAACGCTTACTATCGATGCGTTATTTATAACAGCCTCTTTCTGGGCCGCACTAATAATTCGTTTAGACTCTCTCTCTCCACTCGCAGAGAGTGGATACTGGCTTATATTATCGGCACTAGTACCCATTAGCATCTTCGCTTTTGTTAAGTTTGGGCTTTATCGAGCTGTGCTTCGTTATGTGGGAATCAACGCGTTAAGTGCAGTCATTGGCGGTGTGGTGGCATCATGCGTTGTCTTGGTAGCAGTTTCGTTTTTCTCACATATTGGTGTACCTCGTACCGTTCCGGTTATCTTTGCCTCGTTTTCTTTGCTGTTAATTGGTGGAAGCAGAATAGTAGTGCGAGCTTTAGTTGGAAAAGTTAGCTCGTCAAATCGAAAGCCAGTTATTATTTACGGTTCGGGTTCTGCTGGCCGACAGTTAGCATTAGCGCTTCGCCATGGTGCTGAATACAGGGTTGTTGCGTTTGTCGATGATGATAAGAACAAACAAGGCTCTACAATAGAAGGCCATTTGGTACACTCTGTCGACGAACTCAAAATACTTGTTGAGCACGAACATGTTCAAAAAATACTTCTGGCGTTACCAAGCACCTCACGCGCTACACGAAAAAACATTCTGCAAAAGTTAGAAAAGTACTCTGTAAAAGTACAGACGATTCCCGGGATGTCTGATGTTGTTGCAGGCGCCGTCGAGGTTGATCAAGTCAAAGACGTTGAGGTAGAAGACCTTTTAGGGCGAGACCCAGTTTCACCTAAAACAGGGCTCATGCATGCCGATATCAAAGATAAGGTTGTAATGGTTACAGGTGCTGGTGGTTCTATTGGCTCTGAACTCTGCCGTCAAATTGTAAAAAATCAACCTAACAAAGTCGTATTGTTCGAGCTTTCCGAGTTTGCTTTATATTCAATAGAGCGTGAGTTAAGCCAGTATGTTGAGAGCCGTTCGTTAAGAATAGAAATCTTGCCTATTATGGGGTCTGTTCAGCGTCAGAATAGATTAGAAACAGTAATGGACGCCTTCGGCGTTCAAACCGTTTACCATGCCGCTGCTTATAAGCACGTTCCTCTGGTAGAGCATAACGTGGTTGAAGGTGTAAGAAATAATATTTTCGGTACGCTTTATACAGCCCAAGCAGCAATAAAAAATAACGTTGAAACATTTGTACTGGTGTCTACCGACAAAGCAGTTCGGCCCACTAATGTAATGGGCACTACAAAGCGTATGTCTGAATTGGTATTGCAGGCATTAGCGGAAGAGCAATCTAACACTCGTTTTTGTATGGTGCGCTTTGGTAATGTATTAGGGTCTTCTGGTTCGGTTGTGCCATTATTTAGAAAGCAAATTAAACAAGGTGGGCCGGTAACGCTTACGCACCAAGATATAACCCGTTACTTTATGACCATACCAGAAGCAGCGCAGTTAGTTATTCAAGCGGGTGCTATGGGCATGGGAGGCGATGTGTTCGTACTCGATATGGGCGACCCAGTTAAAATTAAAGATTTAGCCACAAAAATGATTCACTTATCTGGCTTTACGGTAAAAGATGACAAAACCCCAGACGGCGACATTGAAATACAATGTACAGGCCTTCGTCCTGGAGAGAAGTTGTACGAAGAGTTATTAATTGGTGATAATGTGGAAGGCACTACGCACGAACGCATTATGACAGCCCATGAAAATAAGCTCACTTGGCCTGAATTAAAAGTTATTTTAAATAGTTTAGATGAGGCGTGCCATAACTTTGAACATGAGCGAATTCGGGACATTTTGCTGAAAGCGCCGACTGGTTTTGCTCCAACCGATGAAATATGCGATTTAGTATGGTTAGAACGGCAGTTAGCGAGCACTAAAAAAGCCGAAGAGTTAAAGCTTACCCACTAATCAACTTTTTTATCCTATAACAAACTGGATTTGTTCATGCGCCCTAGTAGTTTACGTTTACTGATAGCAGCTTGTTTCGCTACCAGTGGTCTCTATTCCCACTCTGTATATAGTGCAGGTGTGTCGCCTTACTTGCCTTTGAACTTACCAAGTCATATTGCACAAAAGATAGAAAGACTGGCTATTGTTGCTGGCGAAACGTCGTTAAATAAGCCCTATAAAATAGCCCAGGTCACCGCCCTTGCGCGCAAAATTCAAAACACGCACCCGCTGCTATACAGAGATATCGCCCCCTATTTGCGTAATCATAAAGACCGCACTAGCACCAGCTTAATGCAGGTGTCGCTGGCATCTAGCAATAACAGTGTTAGCAACCCATACCATTTTGGTGCAGATGGGGAAAATAACTTTCTTTTAGAAACCGCTGGCTATGCAATGTACTCCGATCATTTAGGGGTAAGTGCCAATGCTATTGTAAGCGAAAGTCGCCTAAACAAAGCTCAGGCAATGGTGCATTTTGGCCTTGATGTTTTCCAACTAGATATAGGGTATAAGTCGCGCTGGTGGTCGGTGGGGCGCATTAACTCTCTGCTACTCTCGAACGAATCCGAAGCTTTTGCGAGCGTGTCGGCTAGCAACGTTGCGCCTATAAGTATGCTGGATATTAATTACGAAGTGTTTGCCGGCAAGTTAAACAATAAACAAGACGTGATATCTGGTGATGTACTAGAGCAAGATGAACCATACATAACAGGCGTAGCATTGAGTATATCTCCTATTGAACAGGTTACTCTTGGTTTTGCTCATACTACCGTATTCGGTGGCGGTTTGAGAGACGCTGGGGGGAGTGCGTTTTATGATGCCCTTGTTAGTAATGGTTTAGATAATGCAGCCAATACCCCCTATAATAATACCCAAGCTGAAAGGCGTTACGCATTGCAAGCCAGATATAACCACGAGGTTATGGGCTTCCATTACTCATTATATGGTGAGCATGTTACGAAAAAGGTGTTAGGTGGTACCGGCGACCAGCCGAATGCGGCTACCATAGGCCTTTATTTTCCAGTTATTAAAGATAGCGCTCTTAGAATTGAAGCAACGCGTTACGACCAAGGTTTTTACAACAGCGATATTTATAACAATGGCTATCAGGATAATGAAAAGTCGTTAGCACATTTTATGGCAACTAAGGCGCAAAACACGTCTGCGAAAAGCGTAATGGCGCAATGGTTTTGGTCGATGAATGCTGATGATAGCTTAACTACCACATTGGGTTGGTCTCGAGTGGCATTGCTAGCAGAAGACTCAAGAGAGATTGGTAACTCAGGCTTAAATTTCAGTGCTGATTACCGGTCTCGTTTTGAAAATTTGTATTGGGGCGTAGAAGCCTCTTATGGCTTAGATACAGTGGGTGAGCAGGTCTATAGAGTTGCGTTTTACTTGGGTTTACCTTAGCAATGTTATCTGCTCGTTGAATTGCATGTGAAGTGGGTTACCTCAAAGTATGTGCGCTGGACCAGTATGTTTGTTAAAAAATAAGTTTTTTAGTTATTACCTCACAATAAATACATATCCTTATTGTTTTGAAACCACGTTTCATTACAATAACGCGGTTAAACTAAAGTTGTATGACTAGTATTTATGTGGAGTAAAAGGAATGTGTGGAATTGTAGGCGCAGTAGCCGAACGGAATGTGGTTGAAATACTGCTTGAGGGCCTAAAAAGGCTAGAGTACAGAGGATACGATTCTGCAGGGGTAGCGCTACTAAACGATGACGGCGTTCTAAAGCGTATTCGTGAAGTAGGTAAGGTACATAAGCTTGCAGAAGCAGTAGATCGAGAAGGAGCTCCTGGTACTACAGGTATTGCGCACACAAGATGGGCTACCCATGGTGGGGTTACCGAAAATAATGCGCATCCGCACTTTTCTTCTAGCCGCGTAGCGGTAGTCCATAACGGTATCATCGAAAACTATGTGCCTCTTCGTAAATCGCTAACTAGTCAGGGTTATACCTTTACCAGCGATACTGACACCGAAACTATCGCTCACGTTGTTCACAGCCTGCTAGATAATGGCAATTCACTTTTAGAGGCTGTCAAACAAGCCGTTACGCATTTTACAGGCGCGTACGGTACGGTTGTTATCGATAAAGAAGCCCCTGATAAAATGGTAGTAGCTCGCTCTGGCAGCCCCCTTGTTATTGGTTTAGGGCTTGGTGAAAACTTTATTGCATCTGATCAACTAGCGCTATTACCCGTAACTCGCCGTTTTATTTTCTTGGAAGAAGGTGATGTTGCCGAAGTTACACGCCGCGAAGTTACGATTTATGATAAAAATGGCGAACGTGTAGAGCGCGAAATTGTTGAGTCGACCATAGAACATGATGCAGGCGACAAAGCTGGCTATCGCCATTACATGTTACAAGAAATACATGAACAACCAGCGGTAATAAGAAATACACTTCAAGATAGAATCGACAATTTGCATAATGTTGATGCGCTGTTTGGTGCAGGTGCAGAACACATTCTTAAAAAGGTAAAGCATGTGCAAATTATTGCATGTGGAACAAGTTACCATGCGGGAATGACTGCACGCTATTGGCTAGAAGAGTATGCCAATGTATCGTGTTCAGTAGAAATTGCTTCTGAATTCAGATATAGAAAGTCTGTTGTACATGAAAATAGTTTGCTGGTAACTATTTCTCAAAGTGGCGAAACGGCAGATACGCTAGCTGCGCTACGTTTGGCAAAAGAGCTTGGGTATATGTCGGCACTTACAATCTGTAATGTGCCAGGTTCATCGTTGGTTAGGGAGTCAGACCTCGCGTTTATGACGTTAGCTGGTGCTGAAATTGGTGTGGCGTCTACCAAAGCGTTTACCACACAGTTAACAGCGTTTTTAATGCTTACCCTTTCTATTGGTAAATTTAATGGTTTGCCAGCCAACACAGAGCAAAAGGTAGTTTCAGCAATAAAAACCTTGCCAGGTAAAATTGAGGAAGCACTAAGTACCGCCGATGTCATTGAAGACCTTGCTGAAGAGTTTGCAGACAAAAACCATAGCTTATTTTTAGGTCGAGGCGCACAATATCCTATTGCTATGGAAGGTGCTCTTAAACTTAAGGAAATTTCTTATATCCATGCAGAAGCTTATGCGTCAGGCGAGTTAAAGCATGGGCCATTAGCACTTATCGATGATGAAATGCCGGTTATCGTGGTTGCCCCTAATGACGAGTTGCTTGAAAAGTTAAAGTCTAATGTGGAAGAAGTACGAGCTCGTGGTGGGATTATGTATGTATTTGCCGATGTAGATGCTCATTTTGAAAGCGATGATACAATGCGTGTTATTAACATCCCACACTGCGAGGACATCATTGCCCCCATTGTTTATACGGTGCCGCTTCAATTGCTGTCTTATTATGTTGCCTTAATTAAAGGTACCGACGTAGACCAGCCTCGCAACTTAGCGAAATCGGTAACAGTTGAATAGTTAAGTAATTTATTTTTTAAGGCCATAACTAGCGAAGTTGTGGCCTTTTGTGTTTTAGGAAGTAAAAATGTCTCAGAAGTATTTTGGAACTGATGGAATTCGTGGAAAAGTTGGTGTATTCCCAATGACCCCAGATTTTGTAATGAAACTAGGGTGGGCTGCTGGCGTTGTATTAGCAGCGGAAGGCACAAAGGAAGTGTTGGTTGGCAAAGATACGCGCGCAAGTGGTTATATGCTTGAATCTGCGCTTGAAGCAGGGTTGTCAGCTGCAGGTGTAAACATTGCGCTCGCGGGGCCAATTCCAACACCTGCTGTAGCATACTTAGCATCTACGTTTCGTGCAGATGCAGGTGTAGTAATTAGTGCCTCTCACAATCCATATTATGACAATGGTATAAAATTCTTTGGTAGAAGCGGTGCGAAGCTTGGTGCTGAGCAACAGCAAGCGATTGAAGATAAGCTGCAGTATGCACTGAACAACGGCATTGACTGTGTAAAATCAGAAAGCTTAGGCAAGGCAAGGCGAATAGAGGATGCAGCAGGACGTTATATTGAGTTTTGTAAGGGAACGTTTTCTTCCGAACTCAGCCTTGAAAATTTAACGGTAGTAGTCGATAGCGCAAACGGAGCAGCATATAAAGTTGCGCCTAGTGTGTTTGAAGAGTTAGGTGCCTCAGTCATAAACATCGCCAATACGCCTAACGGTGTGAATATTAATAATGATTGTGGCGCTACTGCTCTCAATTCGTTGAGCAAAGCCGTGGTTGAGCATGGTGCTGATTTGGGTATTGCTATGGACGGTGATGCAGACCGCATTATGCTCGTAGATGGCAATGGTGAGGTGGTTGATGGCGATGAAATACTGTTTTTAATGGCCCGAGAAGCAAAGCAGATTGGTTATAAAGGTGGTGTTGTTGGCACGCTTATGAGCAATTTAGGCTTAGAGTTGGCATTGAAAGACCTTAATATACCTTTTGAGCGAACAAAAGTCGGCGACAGGTATGTCGTAGAAAAGCTTAACGAAACTGGATGGCGCATTGGTGGTGAAACTTCTGGGCATATTCTTAATTTCGACTATGCCTTTACAGGCGACGCAATAATTGCTGCACTTCAAGTGCTCTCTATTGTAGTAAAAAGCGGGTACTCTCTGGCCCAAATAAAACTAGGTATGACCAAGCTACCACAGTGCATGGTGAATGTTAGGCATGAGAGTTTAGATTCTGTTTTGCAGCTTAAGCCGGTAACGGAAGCGGTTGCAGCAATAGAAGAACAGTTGGGTGACAATGGGCGACTAGTACTAAGAAAGTCTGGTACTGAACCTTTAATTCGGGTAATGGTTGAAGCTACAGATAGCAAAACGGCTACATTGTTGGCAAATAAGCTAGCAGATGTAATCAAGGCAAATTAAAGCACCATTGCGCTTCATAAAAATAACTGGGTGAAGTCTGAACGACGAGTAGGAGTTTTGAAGAAACTCTGGCACACTAATCAAAATGTGAGCAATTTGTCAGTGTGCATCTCCGTACTTAAGCGTCGGGTCGTAGGCTCAAAATATTATAAAATGGAAAGTGTATGAAACAGTATAAAGTCGCAGTCGCTGGTACAGGGTACGTAGGGCTTTCAAATGCAGTGCTTCTTGCACAACACAATGAAGTGAAGGCCGTTGATTTAGTTGCTGAAAAAGTGGCAATGCTAAATGACAAAAAGTCACCGATTGAAGACAAAGAGATCTCTGAGTATTTAGCAACAAAAACGCTCAACTTAGAAGCAACGCTAGATGCTGAAGTGGCGTATAAAGATGCTGATTATGTGGTTATCGCCACACCTACCGATTACGACCCACAAACCAACTACTTTAATACGGGCAGCGTAGATGCGGTTATTAAAGCTGTAATGAGCGTAAACCCCAATGCGGTGATGGTAGTGAAGTCTACGGTACCTGTTGGGTTCACCGAAGAAGCTAAAAAGCGCCACGGCACGCAAAATATTATTTTTTCTCCAGAGTTTTTGCGTGAAGGCAAAGCCCTATACGATAACTTATACCCAAGCCGCATTATTGTGGGCGAGCGTAGTGAGCGTGCCGAAGTATTTGCTTCTTTGTTGCAGCAAGGTGCAATAAAAGAAGACATTGAAGTGTTGTTCACAGATAGCACCGAGGCCGAGGCTATTAAGTTGTTCGCGAACACGTATCTGGCGATGCGGGTAGCTTACTTTAATGAACTTGATAGCTATGCTGAGCGCAACGGTTTAGACACCAAGCAAATTATTGAAGGGGTTGGCTTAGACCCTCGCATAGGCAAGCACTACAACAACCCAAGCTTCGGTTACGGCGGTTATTGCCTACCAAAAGATACCAAGCAATTGTTGGCTAACTACAGTGAAGTGCCGAACAATATGATTCAGGCCATTGTAGATGCTAACCGAACGCGTAAAGATTTTATTGCCGATTCGATTGTAAGCCGTGGGCCTAAAATTGTCGGTATTTATCGCTTAATCATGAAAACGGGCTCGGATAACTTCCGCGCCAGTGCTATTCAAGGCATTATGAAGCGTATTAAAGCGAAAGGGATTGAAGTTATTGTATACGAGCCAGTGCTCACAGAAGATGAGTTCTTCCGTTCTCGCGTGGTAAATGACTTAGAGGCCTTTAAGAAAGAATCGGATGTTATTGTGGCAAACCGCGTGACCGACGACATTGCCGATGTGCTTGATAAAGTATACAGCCGTGACCTGTTTGGCGCAGATTAATTGCTAAGTTATAAATTAATGGTTAAGCCATTAAAAAAAAGCCGAGCATACGCTCGGCTTTTTATATGTTACATACCGCTAACGGTTAATCTTCCGAATCGCAGTCTTCTACGTCACCGCCCATTTTTTCTTTCATGGCAACACATGCTTCGTACATTTTCTTTTTAGTTGCATCTGTTAACTCTTCGGCTTTTTCTGCGCCTTCATCCATCATTTCAGAGGCTTTTTCTTTGCCGTCTTCATAGGCGTCAGACGCCATGTCTTTGCCATCTTCGTAGGCTTCTGAAGCGCTATCTTTTGTGTCTTCCCATGTGTCTGCCGCTTTATCTTTGGCATCTTCATAGGCAGCGGCCGTTTTTTCGCCCGCCGCTTTCATTTCTGCTTTAACGTCTTCTTTAGGCGCATCGTTTGCGTCAGAACACGCGGTTACGCCAAATACAGCCACTAATAATGCTAGCGCTATTGTTTGTGTTTTCATTGTGAAACTCCATTTTTGCTGAATTCAGGTAGGTATGGCGTAAAGGTTTATAAAACGGAGTACGCCGTCATCAGCTAAAAAATAAGGAAGCCCCTTTATTTTTACTGACACCTACAAGTTACAGGGTAAATAAGCTAATTAGTAGTAATTTATGACGCGAGATAGTAGAAAACCTTTAGCGATTGAAAAAGCCTTGAATGTTGCCTTGGGGTAAGTGCTCGCAAGTGTCAGGTAATTTTACATTAGCAATTTTTGAACGCCTTCCATAAGTGTTAGTTGTTGTTTTTACGGTATAAAAAATATGGTACTAAAAATGCTATACCTATATTGCAAAGTCCTATGATGATTAAAAGAGGTAGTAATACATGGGTAATAAAATGAAAACAATTAAAATGATGCTTGGCGTGATTGTAGCTAGTTTAAGCTTAAGCGCTAATGCTTCATTGATTAGCGTTGGAACGTTCACCGGTGGTGACAGCGGCGAAGGCTTAGACCTTTCGGGTAACTTTACATACGCTGTAAACGTATTTGGTAACGGTGGTTTTTCAATTGGTGACGCAGCATTTACCAATGATTCAGTGTCTGGCGTTTCAATTAGTGCGGTAAATGCTATTTCAAATTGGCACAATGCAAACTACGGTAGTACTACAAACGACAATAACCTAGAGACGGTTATGCGTTCTATACGTTGGAGCCCTCGCGCGGTTAGTGGAGGCCAGGTGCGCGACGATGTAGTCACTATCGATTTAGCTAATTTGACGGTTGGTTCAACATACTCACTACAGCTTTTATTCGCAGAGACATGTTGTACTCGCGGCTTTGATGTGGCGTTTGAAGGTACACAAGCGGTTGATGATTTTTCACCATATACCGTACAGGGTTCAGGTCTTAATACGTCAGCAACTAATATACCTACAGTCGGTGCGTTTATTCGTTACGATTTTACCGCCCAAGATTCAATCTTGAATATTGCTTTTGGCGGGGCAGCACCTTTTAATGATAACAACCCAATTATTAACGGGTTCACATTAGAAGCGACAGAAGTATCTGCACCTTCAACACTTGCGTTGTTTGCGTTAAGCTTAATCGCATTTGCGCGCATTCGTCGTGCGTAACCGTTCAGCGGTATAGCGTATTTTACTGGTTGAGGCGGTCGTAATTTTACGACCGCTTTTTTACATCATTTTTGCTAGTGCATTATAAAAATCGCTATTCATAAGCTACCTTTAAAAGGTGTTTATGTAGTGTGGCGAATCGATGCCTTCTTTATACAAAACCTTTCCGCAATACGCTAAAGACAGTCGAGATTATTGGCGGGTTAAGCTTGTGTTTCACGCGCTTATTATATCTGCTGCTGTCTTTGCGTTTCTGTCTGTCGAGAATATCCTATTTTCGAAAGTTCCTAGCCTAATATGGCTAGACACCTTGGGGTGCTTATTTTCTGTTTTACTGTACTTATGGTTTCGACGGTCGGGGAATATCGCATTAAGTGCTTGCTTAGTAACATTGCATATCACACTGCTTATCGTCATTTACCTGTGTATTAAACAAGGCAGTTCGCTGTCTATTTTGTGGGTAACCGTTATTCCGCCTCTGGCCTTCTTTTTGGTAGGGGGAGTGAGCGGTGCCATTGTGTCCCTTCTGGCATTTTTCATTGCGGCGTATTTTGTGGTTGTTCAAATTAATCAGCCGGTGGCAGTGCCGCTTACCTATACGGCCCTTAGCAATGTGGTTGAGGTGTTTCTTGTTTATTTGCTCATTTTTAAGTTTTACGAACGCACCCGAGAAGCAGGTTATGCACAAATAGAACAGCAGCATCAGAAGTTGGTCATGCTAGCGCGCACGGATGGGTTAACAGGCTTACTTAAACGCGAGACATTTGAAGAACAGTTCACCCATACAATGGCGCGTTATGCGTCGGTGCCTAATGTGTTGGTTGTCATGGATATAGATCATTTCAAACAGATAAATGATACTCAAGGCCATGCAGGTGGCGACAAAGTGCTGCAAACGTTTGCCGCGTTATTGCTTAAGAATATGCGCAAAACCGACATACTTGCACGATGGGGAGGAGAGGAGTTCATCGCATTGCTCCCCAATACGTCACTACACGATGCCAATGAATTGGTAAATCGTTGGCGCGAATACTTTGAAAGTGAAAAGGTACAGCAACTAACGGTGTCGATGAGTGCAGGAATTGCCTTATGCAGCCAAGATGAAGCACTTAAACATGTATTTGAGCGGGCTGATAAGGCACTTTATGAAGCTAAACGTAATGGCAGGAACCGTGTGGTGGTTAGCCATTCTGCCCCAGCACCTGCCTCGATTGGTGAATAATATCGTCTGCAATAGCATGATCTGAGTGCGCCTTTCCCGATATGGCATAATACCGTTCGCTTACACTAGGGGCTTCGCCAATACAGTGCACCTGATATTGGGTTTCAACGTGCGGGGCAATCGCCGACGGTGCGCAAAATACACCGAAGTTTTCACTTCCAAATAGTTTAAGCAGCGCGCTGTCGTCAAATTCAGCGACGATCGTGGGAAACAGTTGCTCAGTTTCAAGCCAGCTGGCTAGCGACAAATGAATACCTGAGGTATCACCAGGAAACAGCAGCGGCATGTCGTTTAAGCACTGCGGAAATGTTTGTTGTGGTGTAAGCGGCGTTTTGGCAAAGAAACTAATATGCGTTTCACCCAGAAAGTAGCTGTTTGCATTTACACGCGTGCCTGGGGCAATGCCCCTATCGGCTATAATGAAGTCGATAGCATTAATTGCCAGTTCTTTAAGAAGCGCATCGAAGCTGTCTTCTTTTATGACATACTTCACGTTAGCGTGTTTGCGCATTGTGGTATGCACAAAATCGTAAAAAAGAACTTTAGGGATACCATTAGTAATACCTATCACGAATTCTCGCGTAGTATGTTCATGCGATGTTTTCAGCAGTTCAGCGAGTTGACTGCCTTTTTGAAATATTTCACTGGCATACTGGTACGCAAGTTTACCTTTTGCGTTAAGATACAAGCGTTTGTTTATTCTGTCGAAAAGTGAATAACCTAGTTGGTTTTCAAACGTGCTTAGCTGCCCGCTAACGGTTTGGGGCGTAACGTGAAGTAACTTAGCCGCCTTCGCGACGCTACCCTCACGGCCAATGAGATAAAAATAGTACAGATGATGATAGTTTAAGTGATGCATAATCAGCTTTAATCGATGAAGTATGAAGAATATAACAGATTTATTCTTATTTTTGGTTCGATTATAGTACACATACGGTTAATTAGTGTTTTAAGTAGGGATCATGGGAAAAGCAATAGATTTAAAAGTAACCAAACGAACACTTTTTAAGTTATTAAAACCGGAAGTCAGTTTTTTCTGGGTGGCCATTGCGTATGGTGTGGCAATCAGTTTTATGACGCTGGCAGTACCTATTGCCGTTCAAACGCTTATTAATAGTATTGCAAACATTGGCTCTACCCGGGCGGTTGTTATTCTTGCGTCTGTGTTATTTATGACGCTGTTTGTATCTGGTGTGTTTAGCGCCCTTAGAATGCGCATAATGGAATATTACGAGCGTAAGGTATATGCGCGGCTTACCGCCGATTTAAGTTTAAAAACGATTATGGCGCCACATAGCTTTTTTGAGGGACGGCAAAACATTACGCTTACCCAGCGTTATTTCGACATAATGACACTGCAAAAAAATATTCCTTCACTGATGATTGATGGCTTTGCCCTTATTTTGCAAATGCTGGTGGGCTTTACGTTGGTATCGTTCTATCACCCTGCATTGTTTGCTTTTAATCTGGTACTTATTTTAGTGATGTATTCAGTATGGAAAATTTGGGGGAGAGGGGCGAAGCGCACGGCCATTCAGCTGTCTAATGCTAAGTACAATTCTGCTAAGTGGCTACATGATATTGCCGGTGCTCATGAGTTTTTTAAGTCTGCCGACCATGTGGAGTATGCGGGGCGAAGTACTGAAGCCTTTATCAACGACTACATTCATAAACATAAGCGTCACTTTTACTATACGTTCTCTCAAGTGGTTATGTTTTTATTAATGTATGCAACGGCGAGTGCTGCATTGTTGGGTATTGGTGGTGTATTAGTGGTGCAGGGGCAATTGTCCATCGGCCAACTTGTTGCAGCCGAGCTTATTATGTCAGCGGTATTTCTAGGGCTATCGCGTTTTACGCAATACCTAAAATTGTATTACGAGCTTTATGGTGCGGCAGAAAAATTGGGGCACGCGCTAAGTATGCCACAAGAACAGTTGCACAAAGATTCAGAACACGTGCCGGTGTCATCTAAGTTGGCATTTAAGAATGTTGTACTATCACATGAGGGCGATGCCTGTAAGTTGGATCTTGTACTCAAGCCCGGAAGTCAGTATTTCGTTACCACCGGTAAAAGTTGGGTTCAAAAGCAGCTTCTAGGATATTTAAAGCAATATGAGCGAGTGCCGTCTGGCGACATTATGCTGGGCGATTTAAGCCTTAATGATTACGACACTCATGAATTAAGACAAGCGGTGACCATTCTTGATAGGTCGCTCATTATTGAAGTGTCGCTAGAGCGTTACTTAAAGCTGGCGAAACCAGATGCCACCATTGCTGAAATACGAGCTGCACTCGATATTGTAGAGCTAACCAGCGTGATAGATAACCTGCCTGAAGGCTTATCAACGAAAGTGACAGTATTGGGTGCACCATTACAGCCGCTAGAGTTTTTACTGCTTAAACTGGCCGCTGCTATTATTGCGCAGCCAAAGGTGGTTATTATCAATCAACATTTCGATGCTATTCCTTATGCATTACGTGTTCGTTTGCTTGATAGGCTTAGCGCCCAGCCATTTACCATACTGTATTTTACCAATATTCCATTACCTGAATGCTTTAGCGGTGTATTGAGCCTGTTTGATCATGCAGAAGCCACGCTTTATCAGCATGTAAATAAAAAAAGCGATAGCAGTGCAAAGGAGGAGAGCTAGATGAATACCGCAGAGCGTCGTTTTTTAGACAATATTAGTTCGTTATCCGCACTCCGCGTTCCTAGAGTACACCGCGTAATTTGTGGGATTATTATATTTTTAGTGATTACGTGTGGTTTTGTGCTGTATTTTACGCCGTGGATCCAAACGGCGTATGGCACGGGCATGGTTGACTCACTAGACCCAGAAGACCGCACGCAACCTATTAATGCTTTAGTCGATGGGCAAGTAAAAAAATGGCATGTACGAGAAGGTCAGCAAATAAAAGCAGGCGACCCTATCGTAACGCTTATTGATATTGATGCTGATCGTTTAGAGAAATTGCAGTCGCAGTTATCTGCTGCAAAACTTAAAAATGTGGCGAACGAAACCGCCGTCAAAAATGCTGAGAACAACCTTCAACGGCAAATCTCGCTTCAAGAAGAGGGGTTAGTGTCGCGTAAGGAAGTTGAGCAAGCTCAAATTAAGGTACAAGAATTACGTGCGAAAGCGGCGGCGTCGGTATCCGACATTAATGCCGTAAGTATGACGTTGTCACGCCAATCTACCCAGACCAAAGTAGCGCCGGTTGATGGTACAGTCGTTAGGCTATTGTCTGGTGGCGTATCAACGTTTGTGAATTCAGGTGATGTATTGGGACAATTTATTCCAGCCGATGCAAGACGCAGTGTGCGGGTAACCGTAAGAGGGTTAGATGCGCCACTGGTAAAGCCAGGCGCAAAAGCGCGGCTTCAGTTTGAAGGTTGGCCTGTTTTTCAATTTAGCGGTTGGCCAGGCAGTGCTATCGGTACGTTTGGTGGTGAAGTTGTCTATGTCGAGCCAGTAGCTAATGCCATGGGGGATTTCCAGGTATGGATTAAACCCGACGAAAACGATGTACCGTGGCCTGCAGAAAGCTCTGCGCGTTTAGGCAGTAGAGTGAAAGCGTGGGTGCTACTTGAAGAAGTACGCTTAGGGTATGAAATGTGGCGACAGCTTAACAACTTCCCGCCTCAACCAACATCGGAACCACAAATGTCTAATTCCTCGAGTCCGTCAATATGATAGCGAGGGAGATAAAAATGCGAGTTCGTCTGGCTTGTTTTGCACTAGGCGCAGTATTGTCAGCCAGTAGCGTAGCGCAAACATCTGCTGGGTTACCGGCGCCAACAATCGATGAATTCATTGATAGTATGACGCAGTACCATCCGTATGTGATGGCCATCAACGAAGGAAACTATCAAGCGGCCGCGGAGTTGGAAATTGCGCGTAGTAGCTTTGACCCATTCATTGAGCAAAAAACAAATAGTCGCGTAAGCGGTTATTACAACGGTAGTAGTGCGTCGCAACGCTTTACAAAACCTATTGAAGATTTTAACGGCTCTGTGTTTACCGAGTATCGTATTGCCGATGGAGACTTTCCGTCATACGAGGGAGACTACGATACATTGTCGGGCGGAGAGGCAAGTGTAGGTATGACATTCTCTTTGCTGCAAAACCGTGAGATAGATAAACGCAGGACCGAATTAAGAAACGCAGGTTTAGCTAGTGCGCAGTGGCGCGCACAAGCCACAAGCCTAATTAACGACTTTATTTACAAAGGGATTGCAGAGTATATTTCGTGGTACGAAAGCGCCTTGCAGGTTGAAGCTGTAAACGGGTTACTTGCGAATGCGGCCGAGCGAGAGAAAGCGTTAACGACTCGGGTAGAAAAGGGCGATTTGGCCAATGTTATTCTTACCGAGTTCAGAGCCAACATACTACAACAGCGTTTGCTGGTGGCTGAGTTAAAACAAAAGCGCGATGTTCATGCCCAAATGTTGGCCTTTTACTGGCGTACGCCTCAAGGAGACATGAAGCGGTTAAATGCCACCGTGCCTCCCAAAGATTTGCACTGGCCGTATTGGGTGGGTGGCGCTGAGTTATCTACACTAAGAAAGAGTATTAATAACCACCCTGAACTAAACGTAATGCGGTTAGAGCAAGAGGTGGTGGGCAATAAAGTACAACTTGCCAGTAATGCATTGTTACCCAAGCTTGATATAAAGGCCTCCGTTGCCCGTGATATAGGTTCCGGCCCCAATACGCTTGAGGGCACCGAAAGTAAATTAGGCTTATCGTTCTCGTATCCGTTGGGAAACCGAAAAGCGAAAGCCGAGCGCTCACAGCTTACTTCTAAACAAAGAGAGCTACAGCATAAGCTTGTGTCTACGCAGCAAGCTATTCAGCAGCGTTTTGAACAAGCCTATGTCTATTGGGTGCAGGCGAAGGACATTGCCGAGTTACAAACAGAAAATGCCGCATTAGCAAGAACGCTCTCACGGGTAGAAAAAACACGCTTTGATGCTGGTGACAGCGACATGTTTATTTTGAATGCGCGTGCGCAAAGTGAGATTAGAGCGCAAATGAAAGAAATTACGGCGCGGGTGGATTTATTAAAAGCAGAGCTTAGGCTTTATCGAGAAGCCGCCATGCTTTACACCGCGAACTAGACATAAAAAAAGCGCTACGTTTAAACGTAGCGCTTTTTATGACTTACTATTAACTTCACTCAAATAACAAAACTTACCGAGGCCCTAGCCAAGTAAGCCTTGCCTTACTAATTATCAATAGCGCTGGTGAATTCGGTCTCGGTCATACCCGCCGATAACGCATACTCTTTCAGTTTTACGTCGTTTACACCTGCATGGTGAGCGGTATTCAATATACGAATAACCTGTTCGCGCTGAGTTGAAGACTCTCTAACGGCGGTTTCTACCACCATCTCTGCATCATTAGGGAATATAGCAAGTAGCGCATCAACCACGTATTCGCCAACAAACGGTACAGCATTAAGGGCACTCGTCATAATCTCGACGATTTTGTTTGGGTGCTCTTGAGATAATATCTGCACAATGCTGTCTGCAGAATCAGGCTGGGTTAATACTGCAACGCGTACAATCTCGTCTAAATCTTCGGGGGTGGCGTTTGCAGCAGCCTGAACAAC
This sequence comes from Alteromonas sp. 4NH20-0056, assembly GCF_057539655.1. Lineage (NCBI taxonomy): Bacteria > Pseudomonadati > Pseudomonadota > Gammaproteobacteria > Alteromonadales > Alteromonadaceae > Alteromonas > Alteromonas sp. 4NH20-0056. Next base: position 160,945 of record NZ_BAAJLS010000009.1, read on the forward strand.
GAAGTCTACATAAGTAGGCTCAGCTCTAATTGCTATTTGCACTATGCTTGGACATGAACTGACTTCTTTCTCAATAGCCAGCTTCACAATTTCTTCTGTAGATGAAGGCTGGGCTGAAACGGCGGCAAAAATGATCTCGCGATATTTTTCTGGATAAATATCAAGTGCGATATCAACAATAGACACCATTTCTTGTGGATAGTGGCCAGCAATAGAACGTATCGCTCTACCTACTGACATAGAGCTATCGACTTGACGCTTTAAAAATGAAGTTTGAAACGCGTGACTCTTTGCATCTTGCTGAGTACTACTTTCTAGATTCCGTTCCGGTGTAACTGTTTCTTCATTTGCAGTTTGTGCATTTACTAAAGCGCTTACGCCTAACACTGGAAGCACTGCGAATATAAATGAAAGCCTACGAAACATATAACCACCTTATAATTATTATGTAATGCAAAAATATCTACCACACAATTGCAGCGCTTTTGCCCCTACACTTTATAGGATATAACCATCCATCCTATTAGTAATTAGTCCTAATTGTCTACTAATTACCACATTTGACTGAAAAATAACCATTCAGTTCAAATTAATCAACTTTTTAGGGTATAGCGCTTGACCTTTAGTTATAAATCCCTAAAATGCGCATCCGCTTCGACAGGAAAGCAAAATTGCTAACCGGTTAAAAGCAAGTCAGTACTATCGCCATAGCGCAGTACTGGCAAGGTTTCAAAGGAAACGCTCTAGAAAATAAATTTTCAAAAAGTGTTGACACGGAAATCGAATCGCGTAGAATGCGCGCCTCGCTTCGAGATGAAGCAGCCGGAAACGGC